>QHUT01000082.1 GCA_003222055.1 Gemmatimonadota bacterium | reverse complement strand
GCCGGCCGCGGCGGCGACCACATAGTCGAGGGTCGTCGCGCGCGGCTCCACCGCCCCGGGGCCGACCTTGTAATGGTGCGCCACCGCGCCGTGCACGCCGAACACCACCGGCTGCGACTCCGCCGGCAGGTAGGCGCGCCGCACCGGGCCCTTCACCCGCTCGATTCGCACTTCGGAGCGATATACCACGGGGGACGTGCGCGTCGTCTCGGGCATGGCTTCCTCCTGTCGCTGCCGCGACCTCGGTCGCCCCAGCCGCAGCAAGGTTCGGGCCTCAGGTCGGGTCCCGGCAGATTCGAGTCCTGCCTCGTGAGCTGCGGACCTGGACCAGGTGCTGCTCGCCGCCAGCCGCGGGGCTGTCGAGACGAAGGAGGACTGAATCTGTCGCACCGGCGCCCCACGGTGCCGCAAAAACGCCCTATCGCCAGCCCACCCGCTTCCCCAAGTTGTACTCTGGCGCTCGCAACGGACATCCGTTATACGTGCAGGAGGGAGCCCATAGGGTCCTGATGCGGTACTGTCGGCAAACCGACAAGTCGTCGCGCCAGCCGGTCTCCCGCGAGGCGCCCACGCCCCGCTCGCCATAGTGCGATGCCCGCCACGGTCCGGATCCTCATAGTCGAGGACGACCCCCAAGACGCCGCGCTCGCGGAGCGCCAGGTCCGCCGCGCCGACATCTTCTGCACGTTTCGCCGGGTCGAGACCCGAGACAGCATGGTCCAAGCCTTGCGCGAGTTCGTTCCCGACGTTGTCATCACGGACCATTCCCTCCCAGCCTTCGGGGCGCGCGACGCCCTGCAGCTCACGCAGCAGCTCTCCCCCGGGACCCCGGTGATTGTCGTGACCGGGAGGCTGGGAGACGAGCCAGCCGTGCAGTATCTGCAGCTGGGTGCGGCCGATTACATCGTCAAAGACCATCTGCATCGCCTCGGCCCGGCGGTGCTCCGGGCGCTCGACGTCAAGCGCAGCGGCGAAGCGCAAGCGCGGGCTCAACAACTGCAAGGCGCCACCTATCGCATCGCCCAGGCCGCGATCGGCACGCCGGGCCTGGCGGATCTGTTGCCGGCCGTTCACCAGATCGTGGGCGAGTTGATGCCCACGCAGAACTTCTACATCGCGCTGTACGACCCAGTTCACGAACTGCTGAGCTTTCCGTACGCCGTGGACGAGCGCGACGAGGACTTTCCGACCAAGAAACCGGGTAAGGGCCTCACCGAGTACGTGCTGCGGACCGGGCAGCCCCTCCTCGTCACACCGGAGGTGCAGACCGAGCTCGAGCGACGAGGCGAGGTCGAGCTGATCGGGGCCCCGTCGATCGACTGGCTCGGGGTCCCCTTGAAGATCGGCGACCGCACGATCGGCGTGCTCGTCGCTCAGACGTACACGCCGGGCGTGCGGTACGGCGAGCGAGAGAAGGAGATCTTGCAGTTCGTTTCGACGCAGGTCGCGATGGCGATCGAGCGCAGCCGTGCCGACGGCGAGCTGCGCGCATCCGAAGCGCGGCTGAAGGCAATCATCGACGCCGCCCTGGATTCCGTGATCACCATGGACGGGGACGGGGTGATCCGCAGCTGGAGCCCGCAAGCGGAGCGGACGTTCGGGTGGCCGGCGTCCGAAACGATCGGGCGGAGGTTGTCCGCGACCATCATTCCCCCGCGCTATCGCGACGCGCATGAGCGGGGGCTCGCCCATTTCCTCGCGACCGGCGCGGGACCGGTCCTGAATCGGCGGATCGAGATCACCGGCTTGCGCCGCGACGGGCGGGAGTTTCCCGTCGAGCTCACGATCACGCCCGTGCGCATCGGCGGCGCGTGGCTATTCAGCGCCTTCGTGCGCGACATCAGCGAGCGCAAGCTGGTCGAGCAACGCCGCGCGACCCAATACACGGTGACCCGGATTCTGGCGGAAGCCGGGACGCTCGCAGAAGCGGCGTCCGGGATCCTGCGCTCGATCGCCGAGAGTCTCGACTGGCAAGCCGGCGTCCTCTGGATCGTCGAGCCGCCAGGCAACGCCCTCCAGTGCCTCGAGATCTGGCGCGCGGCAGGCGTTGACCTCGGAGAGTTCGAGCGCGTGACGCGAGACAGCACGTTCCCACGAGGCGTGGGACTTCCGGGTCGTGTGTGGGCCAGCGACACGCCGATCTGGCACCCCGACGTCACCGCGCTCGAGGGCGCACAATTTCCCCGTCTTCCCTACGCGCTTGCCGCAGGTGTGCGCGGCGCATTCGCGCTTCCGATCCGGAGCGCGGGGGCCGTCACGGGAGTCGCCGAGTTCTTCACCCGCGAGCCGCGCGAGCCGGACCCCGACCTGCTGGAGATGACGGCAGCCCTCGGCAGTCAGCTGGGCCAGTTCATCGAGCGCAAGCGGGCGGAAGACGCCTTGGCGCGCTCGGAGACCACCTACCGCTCCCTGGTCGAAGATTCTCCGTTCGGGATCTTCCGAAGCACCCCGGCCGGCCGCCTGATCGCCGTGAACCCCGCGCTGGTGAGCATCCTGGGCTATGACTCCGAAGAGGAGCTGCTGCAGAAGAACATGGCGACGGACGTCTATGTCGACCCCGCCCAGCGTGCCCGCCTGCTCGACGAAGTGCTCAAGTGGGACAGCCTCACGGGCGAGTCCCTGTGGCGCCGGAAGGACGCAAAGACCATCACGGTCCGCCATAGCGCCCGAGTCGTGCGGGACGCGGAAGGTCGGGTGGAATATTTCAACGTCCTCGTCGAAGACATCACCGAGCGCAAGCTGCTCGAAGCGCAGCTGCGGCAGGCGCAGAAGATGGAGGCGGTGGGGCGGCTGGCGGGCGGCATCGCGCACGACTTCAACAACCTGCTGACCGCCATCCTGGGCTCGGCGGAGCTGCTGCTTGACACCCTGGCGCCGGAGGCACCCGAGCGGGAGGACCTCGAGGAAATCCGCAAGGCGGCGAAGCGCGCGGGGGACCTGACCCGGCAGCTGCTCGCCTTCAGCCGTCAGCAGGTACTGACCCCGCAGGTGCTCGATCTGAACGTGCTCGTCGCCAATATGGAGAAGCTGCTGCGGCGCCTGATCGGCGAGGACATCGAGCTCCGTACGGCGCCGGCGCGCGACCTGGCGGCGGTGAAGGCCGATCCCAGTCAGCTGGAACAGGTGATCGTGAACCTCGCCGTGAACGCGCGCGACGCCATGCCCCAGGGCGGTCGCCTCACGATCGAAACCGCCAACGTCGAACTCGACCAAGCTTACGCGGAGCAGCATTTCCCGGCCCAGCCCGGCTCGTACGTGCTGCTCGCCGTGAGCGACACGGGCACCGGCATGGACGCCGCAACCATGAGTCGCATCTTCGAGCCCTTCTTCACGACCAAGGAAACGGGCAAAGGCACGGGGCTGGGCCTCGCCACCGTGTACGGCGTCGTGAAGCAGAGCGGCGGGTATATCTGGGTGTACAGCGAGCCCGGCCAGGGCACCTCGTTCAAGGTCTACCTGCCACGCGTCACGGAAGCGCCTGAACCCACGCGGCCGGGTCCCGCGGCGGCGGCGCCGCTGCGTGGCTCCGAGACCGTGCTCCTGGTGGAGGACGACGAGATGGTGCGCACTCTCACCCGGCGGATGCTCGAGGCTCGCGGCTACACCGTGTTGTCGGCGTCGCGCGGCGAGGACGCCTTGGGCGTGGTCGAGCGCCACGACGGTCCCATCGATCTGCTCGTGACCGACGTCGTGATGCCGGGTATGAGCGGACGCGCCGTTGCGCAGCGCCTGCTCGAGCTGCGGCCCGGCCTGAAGGTCTTGTATCTCTCCGGCTATACCGACGATGCGATCGTGCGTCACGGCATGCTCGAGCCGGGGATCGCGTTCCTCCAGAAGCCGTTCAGCGCAGACGCGTTGGCGCGCAAGGTGCGCGAAGTGCTCGACGCGCGCCCGGCCGGTAAACGGTAAACGATGAAAGCGTCTCGTCGGCGCGGAAGCTCCGCCCGTCCGAAGGTCCTCGTCATCGAGGACGACCCCGTCGCTCGCGCGGACCTGGAGGCTCGGCTGGCGGCCAACGGCTACATCGTCGCCCGGGCGGCCGACGCCGCGTCGGCCCTGACCGTCGTGAACCGCGAGCGTCCCGACCTCATCCTGCTCGACCTGGGACTCCCCGCCGGCGACGGGTTTCTCGTGCTGGAGCGCCTGCGCAAGATCGAGGCGTTCGCCGCCATCCCCGTGCTCGTCATCACCAGCCGCAGCGATGCCGAAACCCGGAAGCGCGTCGAGGCGATGGGCGTCGCCCCGTTGCTCTCAAAACCCGTGGACACCGAGGTGCTGCTCGGCGCCATCCGCGCGGGCCTGGAGACGAAGCCGGACTGAATCTGTCGCACCAGCGCCCCACCGTGCCGCAAAAACGCCCTATCCCACTGCTCCGCCCTCGGGCATGTTGCACCCACACACGTGATGACCGCATATAGAGACATGACCGTGGATCCGGTGGCGCGCGGCACCGGGCGCGACCCACGCGTGGAAGCCGAGGTCCGAGGCGCTGCCCTCGGCCAGCTGCTCGCCGGTGGCCCACTCGCCGAGTCGGTGCACGTCGTGCTGGTGCTGGTCGTGGCGGCGCTGGTGTGGAACTCGCTGCCACAGATCCGCACCTTCGGCTGGGTGGGCGCGGTCACGGCCGCGGCCGCGCTTCGCACCTGGTGGCGGCTGGGCCTGGGCAGACGCGCCGCCACTCGCGAGCAGGCGATGCGTGGCGTACGCCTGACGGTGGCAGGCGTCGGGCTGGCATGGGGGTTCGGTGCCGCCGTCGCCATCCCAGAGCTCGGCGTGGCCCAGGCGGCCTTGATCCTGGTGGTGCTCTCCGGGATCGTCGCCGGCGCCACGGGGACGCTGGTCGGCGACCGGCGCAGCTTCCGCTACCTGCTGATCACGACGCTCGCCCCGCTCCCCGTCGGCATCCTGTTGCAGGGACACGCCCGTATTCAGTCGATCGCGATCCTGCTGATCGCGCTGTTCGCCTGGAGCATGGACCGCGTGCACCGGCGCGCCCACCGTACGTTCGCGGAGCGCGTGCGCGCCTCGGTCCTGCTGGAATCCTCGAAACAGGAGCTGGCGCGCCAGCACGCCTACCTCGACGCGCTGATCGCGAGCACGCCCGTCGCCATCGCGGTGCTGGACGGCCGGCGGTCCATCCGGAGCGTGAACCCGGCGTTCGAGACGCTGTTCGGATATTCCGCGGCCGAGGTGACCGGCGCCGCCATCGACGGGTTGATCGTGCCCGAAGCGCACCGCTCCGAGTCGAGCGACCTCGAGGCGCGGGCGCGCAGCGGCGAGATCGTGCGCGTGGAAGTGGAGCGCAGGCGCAAAGACGGCCGCCACATCCAGGTCCGCCTCTCGGCGGCCGCGGTGAAAGCCGCCGACGAAGGCGCGCTCGTGGCCCTGTACGAGGATATCGGCGACCGCAAGGCGGCCGAGCAAGCGATGCGCGCGGCGCGCGACCTGGCGGAGCGGGTGGCGCGGGCACGCAGCGTGTTCCTCGCCAACATGAGTCACGAGATCCGCACCCCGATGAACGCCGTGCTCGGCTTCGTCGAGCTGGTGCTCGACACCGAGCTCGCGCCGGAGCAGCGGCGCGCGCTCGAGCTGGTGCGCTCGTCGTCCGAGGCGCTGCTCACCATTCTCAACGACATCCTCGACTACTCGAAAATCGAGGCGGAGCATCTCGAGCTGGAAACGATTCCGTTCGACCTGCCCAAGGTGGTTCATGCCACGGCGACGCTGCTCGCGGTGCGCGCGCGCGAGAAACATCTCGAGCTCACCGTGGACGTGCCGCCCGACGTCCCGCACCTGGTGCGGGGCGATCCTACGCGCGTGCGCCAGGTCTTGATGAACCTCATCGGCAACGCCATCAAGTTCACCGAGGAGGGCGAGGTCGACGTCTCCGCCGCCGTGGCCGGCCACCACGGGGACCGCACGTCGGTGCGGTTCCGCGTGCGCGACACGGGCATCGGGATCTCCGAGCCGCAGCTGGCCACCATCTTCGACGAGTTCACGCAGGCGGACGCGTCCATGACGCGGCGCTACGGCGGCACGGGGCTCGGGCTCGCGATTTCCCGTCGCCTGGTGGCACTGATGGGCGGCGCGCTGACCGTCACGAGCGAGGTCGGACGCGGCAGCGAGTTCAGCTTCACCCTGCCCTTCCCGGTCGAGGCGACCGCCGGGGCTCCAGCCCCGGGGCGGAGGGCGTCGCTGGGCGGCCGCCGGCTGCTCGTGGTGGACGACAACGAGACCAACCGGCGCATCCTGCGCGACATGCTGGGGGCCGAAGGGGTCGCCGTGCACGAGGCGCCACGGGCCGACGCCGGGCTCGCAGCGCTGCGCCGCGCCGCGACCGCGGGAACCCCTTTCGACCTCGCCATCCTCGACGCCCAGATGCCCGATCAGGACGGCTTCGAGCTGGCCACGGTCATCCGCGCCGACGCTCAGCTGGTACGGACGCGGCTCCTGATACTCACGTCGGCGGGGCAGCGGGGCGACGGCGAGCGCTGCCGCCAGCTCGGCATCCAGGCGTATCTCACCAAGCCGATCGCGCGGGCCGACCTGATCGAAGCCGTGGGGACCGTACTCGCGGGAGCGCCCTCGGCCGAGGGCGTGGCCGGCCTCGTCACCCGGCACTCGATCGCCGAGTCACGCCACACCCTGCGGATCCTGCTCGCCGAAGACAATCCGGTCAATCAACAGGTGGCGACCGCGATGCTCTTGAAGCGCGGGCATCACGTGGACGTGGTGGCGAACGGTCGCGAAGCGGTGGACGCGGTCGGCGCGGAGCGGTACGACCTCGTGCTCATGGACATCCAGATGCCCGAGATGGACGGATTCGAGGCGACGGCGCAGATTCGCGCCTTGCCGCAGGGTGGCACGCTCCCGATCATCGCGTTGACGGCGCACGCGTTGAGCGGGGAGCGCGAGCGCTGCCTGGCGCGGGGCATGACCGGCTATCTCGCGAAGCCGTTCAAGGCCCACGAGCTGTTCGCGGTGGTCGAAGGCCGCGGCGCCGACGGCGCCGAGCCGGCCGCGCCGGCACCGCCTCCTGTGGATGTCGCCGCGTTCCGCCGCACCATGGAAGAAGCGGGCGCGGCCGAAGCGGTCGATGGGATCCTCGCGACCTTCATCGAGACGCTGCCGCAGCGGCTCGACGCGCTGGCCGCAGCGACCGCCGGCGACACGGCCGAGCCGATCGAACGGGCGGCCCACGCGTTCAAGTCGGCGGCCGCGACTATCGGCGCGCGTCACCTGGCCGCACTGCTGGAGCAGATCGAGGCCGCAGGCCGGGATGGCGACGTGGCCCGAGCGCGGGACAAGCTCGAGAGCGTACGGCGCGAGGCGCAGGCGGCGCTCGACTACCTTCAGACAACGGGGAAAGGCGGTGGGGATGGTTAACGCGATTCCGGTGCTGGTCGTGGACGACGACGCCGTGTCGAGCTCCCAGCTGGGCGCGTTGGCCAAGGCCGCCGGCTATGACGTGAAGACGGCCCCCAACGGCCGCGAGGCGTGGGAGCTGCTGCAGCTGGCGCGCATCCCCATCGTGATCTCCGACTGGTACATGCCCGAAATGGACGGCCCGGAGCTGTGCCGCCGCATCCGCGCGCGCACCCGCGAGCCGTATGTCTACTTCATCCTGGTCACCGCCCGCGGGGGCAAGCAGCAGTATCTGGCCGGCATGGAGGCGGGGGCGGACGATTTCATCGCCAAGCCGTTCGATCCGGACGAACTGCGCGCCCGGCTCAAAGTGGCGGAGCGGATCCTGGGTCTCCGCAAGGAGCTGGAGCAGCTCGAGGTGCTGCTCCCCATCTGCTCCTACTGCAAACGCATTCGCAACGACAACGAAGAATGGGAGCCGCTCGAGCGCTACATCGAGAAACACTTCGAGCGGCTCGTCACGCACAGCATCTGTCCGGATTGCTACGTCAAGCACGTGCAGCCACAGCTCGACCGGCCGGAGGAGAGACCGTCCTGATGGGCGCCGCGCCTCAGCGCGGCCGCGGCGCGTCCAGCACGTCGCGCACCTTGCGCGCCAGCGACTCGGGCGAAAACGGCTTCTGGAGGTACGCGGTCCCCGATTCGAGAATGCCGTGCCGCACCACCGAGTCGTCGGTGTACCCGGAGGCGTACAGCACCCTGGTATCCGGGCGCACCCGCGCCAGGCGCTCGGCCAGCTCCCGCCCGCTCACACGCGGCATCACCACGTCCGTCAGGAGCAGGTCAATGGGACCGCGATGCCGCTGCGCCAGCCGTATTGCCGCTTCGCCGTCCGGCGCCTCCAGCACCGTGTAGCCCTGACGCTCGAGCACTTGCTTGGTGACGGCACGAACCGCCGCGGCGTCCTCGACGAGCAGCACCGTCTCCGTCCCGCGCGGCGCGCTCGCGCCCACCGCCACCGCTGCCCGCTCCGCCGTCGCGTCCACCTCGGGGAGATAGATCTTGAAGCTCGTGCCGTCGCCGGGCTCCGAGTACACCCAGATGAACCCGCCCGCCTGCTGCACGATACCGTACACGGTCGCGAGGCCCAGGCCCGTGCCCTTGCCCGGCTCTTTGGTCGTGAAGAACGGCTCGAAGATCCGGGCCTTGGTCGCCTCGTCCATGCCGCAGCCGGTGTCGCTCACGGCGAGCATCGCGAAGCGACGCACCGCGGCGGCCTCGTGATCGCGCGCGTACTCCGGGTCGTGTGTGACGTTGGCGGTTTCGATCGTGAGCCTGCCGCCCGTGGGCATCGCATCGCGCGCGTTGACGGCCAGGTTCATGAGCACCTGCTCGAGCTGCCCCACGTCGGCCCGCACCGCGCCCAGATCCGGGGCGAGCGTGGTCGTCAACTCGATGTCCTCGCCGATCACGCGGCGGAGGATCTTCTGCAGACCCTCGACCACCACGTTCAGACTCACCACCCGCGGCTCGACCACCTGTTGCCGGCTGAAGGCGAGCAGCTGGCGCGTAAGCGCCGCCGCGCCGTCCGCCGCCTTGCGGACCTGCTCTAGATCGTCGCGCTTGGCATCACCCGGGGCCAGGTCCTCCAGCAGCAGGTCCGAGTAGCTGGTGATCACGGTGAGCAGGTTGTTGAAGTCGTGCGCGATCCCGCCCGCCAGCCGTCCCACGGCTTCCAGTTTCTGCGATTGCAGCACCTGCTGCTGGAGTCGTCGCTGGTCGGTGACGTCGCGGACGAAGGTCTCGTAGTATTCGACCCGCCCCGCCGCATTCCGCACGGCGCGCACGCTCAGCTGCACCGTCAGCAGGCGACCGTCCCGACGCTTCCACGTCGCCTCGACGTTGTCGTATTGACGGTCGCTGTAGCTGTCCCGCTCCACCAGTCGCTGCCGCTCGGCGGCATCGGCGTATACGTCCCGCGCCATGTCGAGCCCCACCACGGCGGCGGCGGAATCGTATCCCAGGATCCGCACGAGGGCGGCATTCACCGACAGGAACCTGCCCTCCGGGCTCGAGCGGTAGATCCCGACGGGAGCGTGCTCGACCAGGGTCTCGTAGCTTGCCTCCGTCGCGCGCAGCGTGGCGCGCGCCTTGGCCTCGCGCAGCTCGCGCTCGATCGCGGGGAGCAGGCGCTTGAGCTGCCCCTTCGTGACGTAATCGTGTGCGCCCGCCTTCATGGCCGCCACGGCGAGCTCTTCGGTGATCGTGCCGGACACGCAGATGTAGGGGACGTCGAGTCCCCGCTCCCGCAGCATCGCCAAAGCGGCGGTGCCGCTGAACTGCGGCATGCTGTAGTCGCCGATCACCAGGTCCCACGGGTGGCGGTCGAGCGCGGCCTCGAGGGCGGCCGCCGTGTCGACCCGCTCGTGCGTCAGGTCGTAGCCCGCCCCCCGGAGCTCGCGCAGCACCAGGTGCGCGTCGTCCTCCGAGTCTTCGACCATCAGCACCCGCAAGGGCTTGCCCATGACTACCAAGCTGGGGTTTCCACGGGGGGCCGGAGTGAGCGTCGTCACGTGCTGCTCCGCCACCTTGCTCACGTTTCGCGACTGATGCGACCACGCCACACTAAAAACCCCTAGATTGGTGGGCGGCCCGGGGACCAACAGGGGTTCACGGGGCCGCGCACTAGGGCCTTTTTTGCGGCAAGGACGGTCACAACGCGACACACTCGGCAGGCGACGGCAGCGGGGGTGCGGTCGCGACGGCACCCTGTTTTCGGGAAGCCGCGCGAGCCATTTTGCACGGGCGGCGCCACGAGAGCGACCCGGGGTAGTACGTGCGACGAGCGCCGCCGTTTCCCTCAGGCAGCCGGAGCACGGGCGCGCATGAATTTCCCCAACGAAGTCGAAATCCTGCTGGTCGAGGACAACCCGCAAGACGAGGAGCTGACGCTGCGCGCGCTCAAGGAGCGCAACATCGCGAACCAGCTGTTCGTGGCGCGCGACGGCGCCGAGGCGCTCGACTTTTTCTTTGGCGAGGGCAGTCACCCCTGGCGCGAGATCGGCATCGTGCCGCGCGTGATCCTGCTCGACCTGAAGCTGCCCAAGGTGGACGGCCTCGAAGTGCTGCGGCGTCTCAAAACCGACGAGCGCACCCGCGCCCTCCCGGTGGTCGTGCTCACTTCGTCGCGCGAGGAGCCCGACATCGCCGCGGCGTACCGGCTCGGCGCCAACAGCTATATCGTCAAGCCGGTCGACTTCGAATCGTTCGCCCGGGCGGTCTCGGACGTGGGGCTCTACTGGGTGCTGTTGAACGAGCTGCCCCGCTGACGCGCATGCCCACGCTCGCGCGCATCCTCATCGTGGAGGACGTCGCGACCGACGCGGAGCTCATCGAGCGCGAGATCCACCGCGCCGGCATCGGCTGTGCCACGCGCCGTGTCGATACGGAGCCGGCGCTGCGCGACGCGCTCCGCAGCTTCGCTCCCGACCTCGTCCTCACGGACCACTCGATGCCGCGGCTCACGGCCCGCGATACCCTGCAGCTCATCCAGCAGGAGACCCCGAACACGCCGGTGATCGTCGTCACGGGCAGCCTCGACGAGGAAATCGCCGCGGAATACATCAAGGCCGGCGCGACCGACTACGTCGTCAAGCATCACCTGGAGCGGCTTGGCCCCGCGGTCCAGCGCGCGCTCGACCTGAAGCGGGCGCGCGAGGAGCAGGCGCAGGCCGAGGAAGCGCGCCGCCAGGGCGAGGAGCGGTTCCGCGCGCTGATCGAGCACGGCGCCGACGCGATCGCGCTGCTCAGCCCCGACGGCGCGGTGTTGTTCCTCAGCCATTCGGCCGAAAAACTGTTCGGCTTCGCGCCCAGCGAGCTGGTCGGCCGGAGCGCGCTCGAGCTGTTGCACCCCGACGATGGTCCCCGGCTGCAGGCGCTGCTGGCGGACCCGGCCGGACGGCGCGGCGCGCCGCTCACGATCGAGTTGCGGCTGCTCCATCGGGACGCGTCGTGGCGCGCGGCCGAAGCGGTGGTCGTCAACCGGCTGGGCGAGCCCGCCGTCGGCGCGATCGTCGTCAACTTCCGCGATATCTCGGAGCGCAAGGAAGCGGAGCAGGCGCTGCGCGACTCCGAGGAGCAGTACCGCTCGCTCGTGGAGGGCGTGCGAGACGTGATCTTCGCGCTCTCACCCGACGGAGTCATCGCCTCGCTCAATCCCGCGTTCGAAACGATCACGGGTTCGCCCCGTGGCCAGTGGCTCGGCCAGCCGTTCGACCAGCTCGTGCATCCGGAAGACCTGCCGCTCGCCCTCGAGCTGTTCGGCCGGGTGGTGCGGGGCGAGCCGCGACCCACCGCGCAGTTCCGCATCCGCACCAGCCGGGCCGATTACCGCCTGGCCGAGTTCTCGGCCACCGCGCAGCTGCGCGACGACCGGCTGATCGGCATCCTCGGGATCGGCCGAGACGTCACCGAGCGGGTGCTGCTCGAGCAGCAGCTCCGCCAGGCGCAGAAGATGGAGGCGGTGGGACGCCTGGCCGGCGGCATCGCTCACGACTTCAACAACATCCTCACCGCCATCACGGGGTACGCCGACCTGCTGCTCGAGGACCTGGCTCCCCAGGACCCGCGGCGCCAGGACGCCGAGGAGATTCACAAGGCGGCGGACCGCGCCGCCGGGCTGACCCGCCAGCTGCTCGCCTTCAGCCGCCAGCAGGTACTGCAGCCGCGGGTGCTGGACCTGAACGCGCTCGTGAGCGAGCTCGAGAAAATGCTACGGCGCCTGCTCGGCGAGGATGTGAAGCTGGCGACCGTGCTGGCCCCGACGCTGGGCCGCGTCCGGGCCGACGCCGGCCAGCTCGAGCAGGTGATCATGAACCTCGCCGTCAACGCGCGCGACGCGATGCCCACGGGGGGCCAGCTCACGATCGAGACGGCGGACGTCGAGTTCGACGGCGGCTACGTGGCGGAGCACTACCCCGCCCCGCCGGGCAAGTACGCGATGCTCGCCGTCAGCGACACCGGCACGGGCATGGACCCCGTGACGCAGGCCCACCTGTTCGAGCCGTTCTTCACCACCAAGGAAAAGGGCAAGGGCACCGGCCTCGGGCTCGCCACCGTGTACGGCATCGTGAAGCAGAGCGGCGGATTCATCTGGGTGTACAGCGAGCTCGGCGTGGGAACCACGTTCAAGATCTATCTCCCGCGCGTCGACGCGGCGGTCGAGCCGGCGAGCGGCCACGCCGCGCCCGTTCCCGTGCCCCGCGGCAGCGAGACCGTGCTCGTCGCCGAAGACGAAGCGCCGGTGCGCGCCGTGGCCCGCCACGCCCTGGAGCGCTACGGCTACCGCGTGCTCGAGGCCGCGAGCGCGGAAGCCGCCCTGGACGTCGCGCAGCGCTACTCGGGCCCCATCCACGTGCTCCTCACGGACGTCATCATGCCGGGACTCTCGGGGCGGGATCTGGCGGCCCGCCTCGCGGCGCTGCGACCCGAGACGCGCGTCATCTACATGTCGGGCTACACCGACGACGCCATCACCCGCCACGGCGTGCTCGAGCCCGGGTTCGTGTTCGTGCAGAAGCCCTTCACCCCGGACGCCCTGGCGCGCACCGTGCGCGACGTGCTGGACGGCACCACCGAGCGGCGGAAGCGCGCTTGATCGGGACGGGCCTGTCGCTCGAGCGCAGGATCCAAATCGGGTTCGGCATCGCCGTCGCGATCATCGTGGCAGTAGGCGCGGCCGCGCTGCGGAGCACGGAGGCGACGGTGAGCAGCGCGCAGTGGGTGGCCCACACGCTGCAGGTGCGCGCGGAGCTCGAGGCCGGCTTCGCCGATCTCATCGAGGCCGAGACCGGCGTGCGCGGCTACGTGATCACGGGCGACACGACCTACCTCGCACCCTATCACTCGGCGCGGGCGACGCTGAACAGCCGTCTGGCGGGTCTGCGGGCCCTCACGGCGGACAATCCCGCGCAGCAGCGCCGGCTCGATTCGCTGGACACCCTCGTCGCGACCCGCCTCGAGCGCTTCCAGTGGACCATCGAAACGCGCCGCACCGGCGGGCCGGCCGCCGCCGCCCGGGCCGTCAGCGGCGGCCGGGGGAAGGAGCTCATACGCCTGGTGCACGACGTGATCACGCAAATGGAGGAGGACGAGGGGCGGCTGCTGGCGCAGCGCTCTGTGACGCTTCAGGCCAAGGCGCGCCTCGCGCGCCTCGCGGCCTGGACCGGGGCCCTCGTCGCGCTCGCGCTCGCCGGCCTCGCGAGCGTGCTAGTGGGTCGTGAGATGGCGGGGCGCCGCGTCGCCGAAGAGCGGCTCCGCCTGCTGGTGGGGAGCGTGCGTGACTACGCCATCTACATGGTCGACCCTGCCGGGTACGTCAAGAGCTGGAACGCCGGAGCCGAGCGGATCAAAGGGTACGCCCCGCCGGAGATCCTCGGCCAGCACTTCGCGCGCTTCTTCACGCCGGAAGACGTCGCCGCCGGTCGGCCGGCGGCCGTGCTGCACGCCGCCGCGACCGAGGGACGCTACGAGGAGGAGAACTGGCGGCTCCGCAAGGACGGCTCGCGCTTCTGGGCGGACGTCGTGATCACCGCCGTAAGGGACGAGCGGGGCGCGCTGCTGGGGTTCGCCAAGGTGACGCGCGATCTCACCGAGCGCAAGCGAGCCGAGCAGGCGTTGCGCGCCAGTGAAGAGCGGTTCCGCATCCTGGCCGTGACCGCGAACGACGCCATCCTCTCGGCCGACGCGCGCGGGCACATCACCTATTTCAACCCCGGTGCCGAGCGGATCTTCGGGCTCACCTCCGACGAGGTGATCGACCGGCCGCTCACCACGCTGATGCCCGAGCGATTCCGGGAGGCGCATCGCGCGGGACTGGCGCGCTACGTGGCCACGGGTGAGGCGCGCGTCATCGGAAAGACGGTCGAACTCGCCGGTCGGAGAAAGGACGGGACGGAGTTTCCGCTCGAACTATCGCTCGCGACCTGGAAGCACGGATCCGAAGTCGCCTTCACGGCGATCATTCGCGACATCACGGCCCGCAAAGAGGGCGAGGACCAGCGGCGGCGCTACGCCGCGCAGCTCGAGGCGGCCAACAAGGAGCTCGAGGCCTTTTCGTATTCGGTGTCGCACGACCTGCGCGCCCCGCTCCGCGGCATCGACGGTTTCAGCCAGGCGCTGCTCGAGGATTATCATGAGCGGCTCGACGACACGGGCCGCGATTTTCTGCAGCGAGTCCGTGCCGGAAGCCAGCGCATGGCGACCTTGATCGACGACCTGTTGAGCCTATCGCGCGTCACGCGCAGCGAACTGCAGCTGGCGGAGGTGAACCTGAGCACCCTCGCCGCCGCGACCGCCGCGGAGCTGCAGAAGAGCGACCCGACTCGCGCCGTCATGTTCTCCATCGCCCCCGACCTGGTCGTCCGGGCAGACCCGGGGCTCATGCGTATCGTGCTGCAGAACCTGCTCGGCAACGCCTGGAAGTTCACCGCCAAGCGCTCGCCCGCACACGTCGAGTTCGGCGTGACGGCGAACGACAACGGGCGGGCGTATTTCGTGCGAGACGACGGCGCCGGCTTCGACATGGCCTACGCCGCCAAGCTGTTCGGCGCGTTTCAGCGCCTGCACGCGGCCGCCGAGTTCCCCGGCACAGGCATCGGGCTCGCCACGGTGCAGCGCATCGTCCACCGCCACGGCGGCCAGGTCTGGGCCGAGGCCGCCCCCGAGCGGGGCGCGACCTTTTACTTCACGCTCTGAGTGGAGCACATCATGCACGACCGCTCGATCCTGCTGGTGGAAGACAACCCCGACGACGAGGTGTTGACCCGCCGCGCGCTCGCGAAGAACAACATCCAGAACGAGATCCTCCTGGCCCGCGACGGAGCCGAGGCCCTCGACTGGCTGTTCGGCACCGGCGCCCACGCCGGGGGCGCCGCGATGCCCGAGCTCGTGCTGCTCGACTTGAAGCTCCCCAAGGTCGACGGCCTCGAGGTGCTGCGGCGCATCCGGGCCAACCCCCGCACGCGCCTGCTGCCGGTCGTGATCCTCACCTCGTCCCGCGAAGAGAAGGACGTCGTCACCGGCTACGGCCTGGGCGCGAACAGCTACATCCGCAAGCCCGTCGACTTCGGCCAGTTCGTCGAGGCCGTGCGCCAGCTCGGGCTCTACTGGCTCGTCCTGAACGAGCCACCGCCCAAGCCGGACGCCGCGTGACCGACCCGAGTGACGTCCGTCACGCCGCGCCAGGCGCCAGCGAGCAGCGCTTCCGCGCGCTGCTCGAGCACGCGAGCGACGTCCTCATGCTGCTGGACACGGACGGCACGGTGCTGTACGCCAGCCAATCGACGTCCCTCGTGCTCGGCTACGTCCCGACCGAGAACGTGGGCCGCCATGTGTTCGAGCTCGTCCACCCCGACGACCGTCCCGGCGCGCTGGAGCTGTTCGCCGAGCTGATGCAGGAGCCGGGCCGGCTGGTGCGCACCGAGCTGCGCGCCCTGCACAAGGACGGCAGCTGGCGGCGGCTGCAGGTGGTGGGCGTGAACCGGCTGAGCGAGCCCGCGATCCGGGCGATCGTCGTCACGTACCGGGACATCACCGAGCGGGAGCGCACCGAGCGGGACCTGCGGGAGACGCTGTCGCTGTTGAATGCCACCTTCGAGTCCACCGCCGACGGGATTCTCGTCGTGGACCTCGCGGGTCACATCGTCAGCTTCAACCGGAAGTTCGCCGAGCTGTGGCGCATTCCCGACTCGATCCTCGAGACCAAGGACGCCCCCCAGACGATAGCGTTCGTACTGGAGCAGCTGGTCGATCCCCAGGCCTTCCTGGCCAAGGTGCGCGACCTGTATGCCCGCCCCGACGCATCGAGCTTCGACGTCCTGACGTTCAAGGACGGACGCATCTTCGAGCGCCTCTCCCAGCCCCAGCGCATCGGCGGGAAGAGCGTGGGCCGGGTGTGGAGCTTCCGCGACGTCACCGAGGCCAAGCGCGCGGAGCAGATCCAGCTCGCCACGTACCGGATCTCCGAAGCCGCCCACGCGCCGGGGACCCTCCAGGAGCTGTTCGGCGCGATCCATGCGATCGTGGGCGAGCTGATGCCGGCGAAGAACTTCTACATCGCCCTGTACGACGCCGCGTCCGACCTGTTGACCTTCCCGTACTACGTGGACGAATACGACAGCGACTTCCCCTCCAAGCGGCCCGGCAAGGGGCTCACCGAATACGTGCTGCGCACCGGCGAGCCGCTGCTGGTCACGCCCGAGGTGCAAGCCGAGCTCGAGCGGCGGGGCCAGGTCGAGCTGATCGGGGCGCCGTCCATCGACTGGGTCGGCGTGCCCTTGAAGATCGGCGATCGTCCCATCGGGGTGCTGGTCGCCCAGACCTACGCGCCGGGCGTGCGCTATGGCGAGACGGAGCGCCACATCCTCCAGTTCGTCTCGACCCAGGTCGCGATGGCCATCGAGCGCAAACGCACCGAGGAGCAGCTGCACGAGAGCGAGCGCAAGTATCGGCTGCTGTTCGAGACCAACCCCGAGCCGATGTTCGTGTACGACTTCGAGACGCTGCGGATCATGGCGGTGAACGAAGCGGCGATCACGCGGTACGGATACTCGGAGTCCGAGTTTCTGGCCCTCACCATCCGCGACATCCGGCCGGTCGAGGAGCAGGGCCGGCTGGAGCAGGAGCTGGCGCGCCGCACCGACGAGGGCGCCGTCCGCACGGGCGTGCGCCACCGCGCCAAAGACGGCCGGCTGTTCGAGGTGGACCTGGTGGCGCGGCCGCTCGAATTCGCGGGACGCCGGGCGCGCCTGGTGCTGGCGCGCGACGTGACCGCCCAGCGCCACCTGGAGGACCAGCTCCGCCAGTCGCAGAAGATGGAGGCCGTCGGCCAGCTGGCCGGAGGGATCGCCCACGACTTCAACAACCTGCTGACGGCCATCCTGGGCTCGACCCAGCTGCTGCTGCAGGCGACGCCGCCGGGCGACGCGCGCCGCGAGGACGTCGAGGAGATCCGCAACGCCGGCCTGCGCGCCGCCGAGCTCACGCGGCAGCTGCTCGCCTTCAGCCGCCGCCAGGTGCTCGCCCCCAAGGTGCTCGAGCTCAACGCCGTCGTGGCGAACATGGACAAGATGCTGCGCCGCCTGATCGGCGACGACGTCGAGCTGGCCACCGCCCTCCACACCGAGGCGGGCGCCGTCAACGCCGACCCGGGCCAGCTCGAGCAGGTGCTCCTGAATCTCGTCGTCAACGCCCGTGACGCCATGCCGGGTGGGGGACGGGTGCTCATCGAGACCACCCGCATGACGCTGCGCGACGAGCTGGTGGAACGGCGTCATCGCCTGCCGCCCGGCGACTATGTGTGCCTTGCCGTCACCGACTCGGGGCTGGGGATGGACGAAGCCACCCAGGCACACCTGTTCGAGCCGTTCTTCACGACGAAAGAAGTGGGCAAGGGCACGGGGCTGGGCCTGGCCACCGTGTACGGGATCGTGAAGCAGAGCGGCGGCTACATCTGGGTGTACAGCGAGCCCGGGCGCGGCACCACGGTCAAGGTCTATCTGCCGCGCGTAGGCGGAGCCGCGGAGCCGCCGCTGCCGGCGCCCGCGCTGCCCCCACTGCGGGGCGGAAACGAGACAGTCCTCCTGGTCGAGGACGCGGCGCCCGTGCGCACCCTGGCGCGCCGCAGCCTCGAGGCCCGCGGCTACCGGGTGCTCGACGCGGCCGACGGACCCAGCGCCATCGAGCTGTCGGCGCGGCACGCCGGCGAGATCGACGTCCTGGTGACCGACGTGGTCATGCCGGGGATGAGCGGGCGCGAGCTCGCCGAGCGGCTCGCGCCCACGAGGCGGGGGATGAAGGTGCTCTATACCTCGGGATACACCGACGACGCGATGGTCCGCCAGGGCGTGCTCAACGCGGGCGTCGCGTTCCTGCAGAAGCCGTTCGTGCCCGACACGCTCGCCAGGAAGGTCCGTGACGTGCTCGACGGGGTGAGCTGACCGGCCGCTACCGCTTATCCATCATCCAGGATGTCCCGCAGGCGCGTGAGCAGGTCGTGTTCCGTCCACGGCTTGTGCAACAACGGCATCGCGGCGTCGGGGCTCGCGGCGCGGTCGGAATCGGAGTAGCCACTCGCGAACAGGAAGGGCACGGCGTGACCCTCGCGGCGGGCGGCGTCGTACAGGGCACGGCCGCCGAGGCGCGGCATGACCAGGTCCGAAAAGACCAGCCGCACGCCCGCGGTCTGGCGCAGCGCTTCGAGCGCCTCCAGCCCATCGGCCGCCGTGACGACCTGGTAGCCCGCCTCCTCGAGAATCCGCTTGGCCGAGCGCCGCAGCTGGTCGTCGTCCTCGACCACCAGCACCGTTTCGGAGCCGCCGCGGGCCTCGGGCTCCGCCGCGTGCTGGCGCGCGGGGACGGCGGCTTGCTCGGCGAGCGGGAAATAGACCCGGAAGCGGGTGCCCTTGCCCGGCTCGCTGTCGACCTCGATGCCGCCGCCGTGCTGCTTCACCAGCCCGTACACGGTGGCGAGCCCCAGCCCCGTGCCTTTCCCCGGCGCCTTGGTGGTGAAGAACGGCTCGAACATGCGCGCGCGCGTCGGCGCGTCCATGCCGACCCCCGTGTCCTCCACCGCCAGGCAAACGTGCTCGCCCGGCCGCAGGGCCCCGCACGCCTGGCGCTGCTCCTCGGAGAGGTGCACCAGGGTCGTTTCGAGCCGCAGCACACCGCCGTCCGGCATCGCATCGCGCGCGTTGGTCGCGAGATTGAAGAGGATCTGCTCCGCGGCGTGCACATCGGCCCGCACGTCGGGAAGGTCCTCGCGGTCGTGCGTCATGATTTCCACGTCGGCGGGCAGGATGCGCCGCAGGAACCCGGACAGGTCGCGCACCAGCCCGCCCAGCGACACGGGCTGGAGCTCGAGGCGCGAGCGGCGCGCGAAGCCGAGGAGCTCCTTCACCATCACGCGCCCGCGCAGCGCCGCCGACATCACGTCGCGCAGGTCCGCATGGGCGGGTTCCTGCGTCGCGGGGATCGCCTTGGCGAGCAGCTGCGCGTTGGCCAGGATGATCGTGAGCAGGTTGTTGAAGTCGTGGGCGATGCCGCCCGTGAGCTGGCCGATCGCCTCCAGTTTCTGCGATTGCCGCAGCTGCTCCTCCAGCGCCCGGCGCTCGGTCACGTCTTCCGCGATCGTCTCGAAGCATTCAATGCTGCCGTCGCCGCGCCGGGCCGCCCGTCCCGCGAGCCGCACCAGAATCGATTGGCCGTTCCGGCGCTTCCAGGTCACCTCCACGCCGTCGATCACGTCCCCCGAGCTTTCGAACCGGGCGAGGATGCGCTCCCGCGCCGCGGGGTCGGCGTACACGTCGGTCGCGAGGTCCACGCCCAGCAGCTGCTCCGCGGACTCGTACCCGAGCATGGCGACGAGCGCGGGGTTGACCGTGAGGAAGCGCCCGTCCGGTGTGGACCGGTAGATCGCGTAGGAGGCGTGTTGCACCAGCGCCCGGTGGCTCTCCTCCGAGCGGCGCAGGGCTTCCTCCGCCCGGCGGCGCTCGGTGATGTCCGTGCCCACGCCGATCACGCCCGCCACCGGCCCGTCCCCGTCCCGGACCGGCGAGTACCAGGTCTCGAACACCACGCCGAACACTTCGACCACGGACGAGAAGGTTTCCCCCGCCAGGGCGCGCCGCACGTCGGCCAAGGCGTGCGGCAGGTCGGCATACAGCTCGAAGGCGGAGCGGCCGACGAGCAGCGCGGGCCGCAAGCCCACGGCGTCGAGCCCGCGGCCTTCGACCATGGTGAACACCCCGTGGCGATCGAGCGCGAACAGCACCAGCGGCGCGCCCGCGATCACCGTGCGGAGCCGCTCCTTGTTCTCGCGCAGCGCCCGCTCCTGCCGCCGCCGCTCGGTCACGTCGCGCGCGTTGACGATGAGGTGGGCCGAGCCGCCGTGCTCCGCCCGGGCCTGGCCCACGGCATCGAGCAGCCGCCACGAGCCGTCCTGGGCCCGGAACCGGAACTGCGCCGCCTGCGGGCTCCCGGGACGCTGGATCGCGCGCGCCAGCGCCTCCGCTACCAGCGCGATGTCCTCGGGATGCACGTAGTCGAAGGCGTTTCGCTCCAGCAGGTCGCTGGGCCCGTAGCCCAGCACCCGCTCGACCGAGGGACTCGCGTAGCGGAACACGCCGTTCTCGCCGACCACGGTGACGATGTCCGAAGCGTTTTCGATGAGCGAGCGGAAGTGCTCTTCGCTCGACCGCAGCGCCGCCTCGGTGCGGGCCCGATCGATCGCGGTCGCGAGGACATTGGCGACCGCCTGCAGGAAATGCGCGTCGTGGATGGTGAACTCGCGGCGGCGCGGCGCGTGGGCCCCCAGGATGCCGAACGGCCGCTCCTTGCCATGCACCAGCACGCTGAGGCTCGATACCACGCCGTGCGACGCGAGCAGCGGCGAGCCTCCGAACCGCCGCTCCGTCGTGAGGTCCTCGACCACCACCTGGCCCGTCGAGCGCAGCACGTAGCCCGCGTGCGAATCGGCGTCGGCCGGCAGAATCGTCCGCCCCACGGCGCCCGCCCGCCACCCCACGCCGGCCCGCAGCAGCAGCGTGCGGCTCTCGGGCCGCAGCTCGAGCAGGCTGACGAGCTCCACCTCGAGGGCGCGCGCCGCGAGCGCCACGGCGGCGTCGATCAGCTCCGCCACGGGCGCGCCCGCGAGGGCCTGCTGCCCCAGGTGTGCCACCGCCTCCTGCTGCCGCGCCGCGCGCAGCCGCTCCTCCGACAGCGTCAGCCGCGCGTCGCGGGCCGTGTCGTCCTGGCGCAGGAGTCTGAACCGGTTCGTGCTCACACGCGAAGCTTGCATCCGCCGCCGCCGCTTTCCATTATCGGCTTCACACAAACCGGGTGCGCGCCATCACATGTGTGCCAAGTGACCACCGCACAATGACCTACCACGCAGCGCCATAATGCAGTACCTGCTGCTCCGCGACCTGGCGATCATTTTTGCCGGCTCGTTCCTCGTCATTCTCGTCTTCCACCGCCTCAAGCTCCCGGCCCTGCCGGGCTTCATCGTGGCCGGCGTGCTGCTCGGCCCCAACGCGCTCGGCCTGGTCTCCGACGTCCATCAAGTGGAGAGCCTGGCCGAAGTGGGCGTGATCCTGCTGCTGTTCACCATCGGCATCGAATTCTCCCTCAGCCGGCTGCGCGAGATGGGTCGCGAGGTGATCATCGGCGGCGGCGCGCAGGTGCTGCTCACCGTGGGGCTCGCCGCCGCACTCGCCGCCGGGCTCGGCCTCGCGTGGCCCGTCGCCGTGCTGCTGGGCTTCCTGGTCGCGCTCTCGAGCACCGCGATCGTGCTGAAAGGACTCGCCGACAAGGGCGAGATCGACACACCGCACGGTCGCCTCGCGACGGGTGTGCTCATCTTCCAGGACCTGTGCGTCGTGCCGATGATGCTCGTGCTGCCGTTTCTGGCGGGAGCAGCCGCGTCAGCTGCAGGCGGCCGTGAGGCTTACTGCTGGCAATACTGCTGCGAAAACGCAACAGCAAGAATCGTGACTGTTGCTGCACAGCCCCAAATAAACAGCGAAAACATAGGTATATTGGGCATTATCTGGCGAGTGCGTACTCACTCCAACGCGTAATAGCCGCTAGATCAATGACTTACACTAGCACAAGACCCGGGCAAGTACCGCAAGTGCCTGTTAAATAGCAGCTTACGTTTTCCACATCCCCCCTATTTTCGGCCCCCGGCTAGATTCTGGCCATGCCAATACCCCCCCTGTACGGCCATGAGGGGACCCGAAACCGGCTGGTAGGCGCCCTCGCCTCCGGCCGGTTGCCGCAAGCGCTCTTGTTTGAGGGTCCCCGGGGAGTCGGGAAGCAGCGCCTGGCGTTATGGCTGGCACAGGCGTTGGTCTGCGAACGGCTAGGGACGGGGGTAGGGGGACGGGGGACGAGTGCCGCGGAACCGTGCGGGGAGTGTCAGCCCTGCCGGATGGTACTCAATCTCTCGCACCCCGATGTGCACTGGTTCGTGCCGCTCGAGCTCAGCAAGAAGAGCGGCGACGCGGACAAGCAGGTGGACGTGGTGCAGGAAGCGCTCGCCGAAGAAATGGCGGCGCGGCGGGAGCAGCCGCTGTACGAGGCGCCGTCCGGTCTAGCGAGCCACGGGATTGCGGCCGTGCGCCTGCTGTTACGGCGGCTGGCGCTCAAGCCGGCGCTGGGCCAGCGCAAGGTGTTCGTGATCGGGGATGCCGAGCGGCTGGTCCCGCAGGTGGGGGCCGAGGCGGCGGCCAACGCGCTGCTCAAGGCGCTGGAGGAGCCGCCGGCGAATACGGTGATCGTGCTGACCGCGACCGCACCCGAGGCGCTGTTGCCGACGATCCGGTCTCGCGTAGTGCGGGTTCGAGTGGCAAGACTTGGCGACAGCGTCGTGGCAGCATTCGTTCAGCGGGAGCTGGGGGTAAGTGGACAACGTGCTGTCGCACAACGAGTTGCAGCTGCCGACGGATGCATCGGCAGGGTCCTTGCAACAGGGGAGCGAGAGGATCGGGGTGGGGAGGCCGCGGAGCGGTTCGCCGCAGCCGTGAACGCCGGACCGGTGGGTCGCTACGCCTTCGCGCTCGGGCAGCAGCCGTTTCAAGCCCGCGGCGGCTTCACCGAGATGCTCGACGGCTTGCTGGAGCGACTGCGCGAGCAGGCCCGGTCGGGCGGGGAGACCGGGACGGTCGTTCGGGCGATGGCGCAGGTGCTCGAGGCGCGGGGCCTCGCCCAGGGGAACGTGAACCCCCAGCTGGTCGCGGCCGTACTGGGCGGCGACTGGGAGAGAGCGGGGACGGCGCCGGAATGAAGCTGTCGCACGTGGACGAGGCGGGCCGCGCCCGCATGGTGGACGTGGGCGACAAGCCGGTCACGGTGCGCACCGCGGTCGCCGAAGGAGCGATCCGGATGTCGCGGGAGGCGTTTCGGCTCGTGGCCGAGCAGCAGGTGGCCAAGGGAGACGTGCTCGGGGTGAGCGAGGTGGCGGGGACGCTCGCGGCGAAGCGCACAGCGGAGCTGATTCCGCTGTGTCATCCCCTGGGCCTCGACCACGTGGAAGTCGCAGCGACGCTCGAGGAGGGGCTTCCGGGGGTTCGCGTCCGGGCCGCCGCCAAGGCGGTGGGCCGGACGGGCGTGGAGATGGAAGCTCTGACGGCGGTGTCGGTCGCGTTGCTGACGGTCTACGACATGGTGAAGGCCGCCGACCGCGGCATGGTGATCGAAAAGGTGCAGCTGCTGGAGAAAACCGGCGGCACGCACGGCGACTGGCGGCGCGACGCGGCCGATTGACGGATGCTTGACGGGGCGGGGCCAGTTTCGTGACCGCCTGGACTTACAAGAGAGGTCTATGCACACGAAGACCCGGAAGTTGATGTTGCAGGGCGGGGTAATTCTGCTCGGCTCACTGGTCGTGAGCAGCATCGGGGGGTGGGCTCGACATGCCACCGCCGACGACCAGCCGACACCGTTGACCGCGCCCGCGATCGTGGGCGAGCTGCGCTCGCTCGAGCAGTCGCTCGAGGCGACCCGCGGCGAGCTGGCGGTCGCCCGGTTGCAGCTCGAGCGCGCCAACGCGATCATCGACTTTTCCACCCACTACAACATCGCGGCCGACCTCGCCGCGGCGATCTACGACGTGTCGTTGGCGGAGGGCGTGGATCCGGCCCTGGCGTTCCGCCTGGTGCGGGTGGAGTCGGGCTTCAAGGGCATGGCGAAGAGCAAGGTCGGGGCGATCGGCTACACGCAGGTCCTGCCGAGCACGGCGCGGCTGTACGAGCCGGGGCTCACCACGACCCAGCTCTACGAGCGTAACACCAACCTGCGCTTGGGCTTCCGCTACCTGCGCGACCTGCTGGAGCGGTACGAGGGCAACCCCGACGCGAAGCTGCGGCTCGCCCTGCTCGCATACAACCGCGGGCCCGCCCGGGTGCAGGAGCTGCTCGACGCCGGCAAGGATCCGCAGAACGGGTATGCGTCCGCCTTGATGAAAGGGTATCGTCGAAAAAGCTAGAGACGTAGCACAACGACGTAGCACAAAGGCGTAGCACGAAGGCGTAGGGGCTCCCACCCTACGCCTTTCGTGTTACGTATCTGCGCGACGTCGTTGTGTTACGCCTTTGTGCTACGTCTTTATTGTTTTTGCGGGATCTTGATCAGGTCCCCGACCCTCAAGAGCGACGCCATCGTCAGGCCGTTGTAATTGAGCAACGCCGTGAGTGACACGCCGAAGCGGCGCGCGATCTCGCTCGCCGTCTCCCCCGGCCGCACGCGGTGCGCGCCGGCGCTCGCCCCGGTGCTCGAGACCCGGCGGTAGCGCGGCTCCGGCGGGACCGACCAGGCCGACGCCGGCACTACACGTCCGCTCATCGGGATGATGATGCGCTGGCCCACGCGCAGCGCGTGCGCCCGGAGCCGCGGGTTGGCGCCCTCGATCAGGGAGACGTTGACCCGATAGTGCTTCGCGATGTCCGATAGCGTCTGGCCGCGGGACACGTAGTGGTCCACGAACGTGATCCGCTCGGTCACGGGGAGGCTGTCGTAGCGCTCCGCCACCAGCGTCCCGTGCCCGCGCGGCACCCGCACCACGACGCTCCGCCCCGGCGGCGTGACCCCGCGCACGAACTGCGGGTTCAAATCGAGCAGGACCGCAACCGTCGTGTCGGCCAGGCGGGCGATGACGTCGAGGCCCGTGGCGTCCGGCACGGTGATTTCGTCGAACACGAGCGGGGGCAGCGGCTCGGGCTGGAAGCCGTAGCGCTGCGGCTGCTTGGCGATCAGCGCCGCGGCGATGAGCTTGGGCACGTAATCGCGGGTCTCGCGCCGCAGATAGCGGCGGTCGGAGAGCTGGAAAAACGTGCGATCGTCCACGGAGTCGGTCTCGCCCGGCAGGCGATCGATGCCGCGCTCGATCCGCCCCACGCCCGTGTTGTACGCGGCGGCGGCGAGGTACACACTGCCGAGGCGCTCTCGCAGGTCGGCCAGGTAATTCGCCGCCGCCTCCGTCGCCCGGAACGGGTCCCGGCGCTCGTCCACCCAGGGGTCCACCGTCAGCCCGTACAGCCGCGCCGTGCTCGCCATGAATTGCCACATCCCGACCGCTTTCGCCCGACTCACCGCCGTGTTGGAGAAGCCGCTTTCGATCAGACAGAGGTAGAGCAGGTCTTCCGGGAGGCGTTTGGCCCGGAGCCGCTCGCGGATCATGCCCTCGTAGCGGCCCAACCGGGCGAGCCAGATCTCGAACCGGTCGCGCGAGTCCACCTGGAAAAACTCGAGGTACTCGAGCACCCGCCGGTTGGTGGCGAAGCTCGAGACGTCGATATCGAAGGTGGGCGCGGCGGTGGGTGCCGCCCCGATGGCCGTGCGACCCTCGGCTCCGAACAGCCGCACCGCCTCGCGCTCCACGTCCTCGCCCTTGAGGGGCGGGGTCGGAGCTGCGTGCTGCTGCATGCTGTCGGCGGGGGGACGCGGTCCGTGCAGGCTGTCCAGTACCTGCTGATCGGCCGCGGAGTCCCGCGCCTGCCGGACGGCCACCGCCGCCAACGAGTCCACGCCGGGCGACGGTGCCGTCGAGTCGCGGACCGGGGCGATCAGGGCCGGGTGCCCCGCGCGACCGCCCCCGCAGGCGGCGCCGAGCGCGCCGCCCAGCGCCGCGCCCACGAGCGCGACCAGGGAAGTTCCCGCGATCCGGCTCATCGAGTGGCGAAGAAGTTTCCGAGAATGCGGTTCGTGGCGTTCAGGACCGCAAGGGCCGCACCGCGGGGGGCATCGGTCTCCGTCAGGCAGGCTCCCACCAAGCGGGAGGCCCGCGCCTCCTGCCGCGTCGACAGCGACACGATCACCACCGTCGCGTCGAACGCCCGCACGGCCTTCACGCCCAGCAGCTCGAAGGCGAGCTTCGGCTGCACGACGCGCTCCAGCGCCCGCACGGTCGCCTCGGCGCAGCAACGCAGCTCCCCTGCCTGTGAAATCACGCCCTGCGACTCCCCGGTGAACTGTCGCCCGTCGGCCCACGTCAGCACCACCTTGGCGCGGCACCGCCCATTCGCCAACCGCTGGAACTCGAAGTCCTGGAAGCGGAGGCGTTCGCCCCCGCCCCCTCCCGCCTCTCCTCCGCCGGACCCCCCTGCCACTGGTGTCGTCACGGTCCGCGCCCCTATTCGAAGCGTACTTCAAGCTGCTGGCGGACCCCCAGATCTTTCGGGCCCTCCACGACGTCCACCTCGAGGCGTGGGCGCCCTTGGACGTCCCGCTCAGCCGATACCACCAGGATCAAGCCGCTCTCGAGCTCGACCTTGAGCTGGCGCAGGTCGGACCGCACGGTGACGTCGCGGACCACCTCGCCGCGCAGCCGTGCCACTGCTCCTGCCACGCGGCGCAGCTGTTGGAGCTCCAGGGAGCTCACGCCAGCCGCTCAGCGAGGAGCTGCGAGATGGCCGTGTCGGGGATGCGCTCGGCCTGAATGAAGAGCGACGATTTCGAGGTCGCTTCGAGCGGGTACAACGTCCAGAACGAGCGTCCGGAGCGCTCAGACGCCGATCGGAATGACAGTACCAACTGCCATGCCTCGGTATTGGCCGGGCGCTCCGCCAAAGCGTCCACGTGCCAAACTTGATCGCCATGGGCGATCACTCGCCACGGCATGGATCACCTCGCGTTAACAAGGGCGCGAGAATATGCTGCTAACCCCAAGTCCTGTCAATAGTTGGGGTCTCAGTCGCCGCGTATCGCGAGCGCCTTGAATCGCTTGGCGAGCTCCTTGGTGACGGGGCCGGGTTGGCCGCTCCCGATAACGCGGCCGTCCAGCTTGGTCACGGGTACGACCTCGGCGGCCGTGCCGGTGAGGAACATCTCGTCCGCCGTGTAGAGGTCGTACCGGTTGAGAGGGATTTCTTCGACGCCGTAGGTCGCTTCGCGCGCCAGCTCGATCACGG
The DNA here is from genome assembly GCA_003222055.1 of Gemmatimonadota bacterium. Lineage (GTDB taxonomy): Bacteria > Gemmatimonadota > Gemmatimonadetes > Gemmatimonadales > GWC2-71-9 > AG41. Next base: position 2,995 of record QHUT01000082.1, on the reverse strand, counting down.
CGTCGCGCGTTACGCCGCGCAGGATGCCGGCGTAGGCCGGCGGCGTCTTCAGCGTGCCGTTGGTCACGGCGAACAGATTCATGCCGCTCGCCTCGGCCACATAGCCCTGCGCGTCGAGCATGATGACCTCATCCACGCCGGCGGCGATGCCTTCCACCTTGGCGAGGATGTGCGACAGGTAGTTGAGCGACTTGATGCGCGGTGAAAGGCTCTCGCGGTGATGGATCGGTGTCGCGGCGGTGAGCGCAATGAGCCCCTTGTCGTAGCGGTCCTGCGGCCACAGCTGGATCGTGTCGACGATGCAGATGACCGAGGGCTTGGGGCATTTCCGCGGGTCTAGCCCCAGGTCGCCCACCCCGCGCGTGACCAGCAGGCGAATGTAGGCCTCGTCGAGCCCGCTCTTGGTGACGGCTTCCTCCACCAGGCGGTGCAGCGTCGGCTTGGCGAGCGGGACCTCGAGCCATACCCCCTTCGCCGAGGCGAAGAGTCGGTCCAGGTGCTGGGCCAGGCGGAACACCCGCCGGTTGTAAACCCGGATTCCCTCGAACACGCCGTCGCCGTACAGCAGGCCGTGATCGAACACCGAGACCTTGGCCGTGGCGCGATCGTAGTACGTTCCGTCGATCCAGATGATGGGCGGCATAGTCCTCTCAGCGCGGGAAGGCGACGATCTTGTCCCAGACGACGACCAGCAGGGCCACGGCGCCCGCCGCCGTTCCCCGGGCAGTCCTCACCCCCTGTCCCCCTGTCCCTTCGGGAGAGGGGGGACTACGGTCGGACGTCGTTTCCCCACTCCCAGAGGAGAGGGGATCAGAGGGGTGAGGACTAGGCACTTGCGCATCGACCGTGCCATCGTGAACCCATTCCTCCAGCTAGGCGAATATACCCGCCCGGCAGAGCCCCCGGCTACCAGGGTCGGGCCCCGGGAATGTTACCCAGATCACGGAACGGCGGGCCGAAAACGTCAATTAGTAGGTCCATGGGAGACCAACCGCTGGGCTGGGCGCGCGTGTGGTACGCGCTCAAGCGCGAGGAAGACGAGGGGCTGCTGCGCCAAGGCGCGTGGTATCCGGTCGTGACCAGTGGCGTCACGCGCGCCGTGCTGGAGGTGTCGGGACAACGGGTGACGGTGCCGCAGGAAGCGCTGGAAGTGCGGGACAAGCGCCCGGACAGGTTCACGGTGGTGTACCGCACGCGCGAGGACCCCAACCCTGCGCGCGGCACGCGCGCCGACGTGGGGCGCCGCTATGGCGTGTGCCCGATGTGCGCCACCCGCCTGCCGTTCCGCAATAACGTGATTCCGCCGGTGGCCACGTGCAAGGAGTGCGGGCACCAGGGGATCGTGGCGTGGTGGGAGACGGGGTGAGGCGGACCGAGTGACCCGGCTGGGAATCGAACCCAGGACCTACGGATTAAAAGTCCGTTGCTCTACCAACTGAGCTACCGGGTCGGACGAAGCGAAACTTCGCCGTACGCCTACCCTTGCACAAGCGTCGCACATCTCATCCAACATGGTACTCGTCAGAGAGTGGGACAAACGGTGGGACTTCACGCCGTCTTGACGAGCAGCAAGTCGGCCATCGTGCGGGCGTTCTCGCCCTCGTCACGAATGGTCGTGTCCTCCTAGCCATCGCTGGCGTCGTGTGCCGCAACCCCGCCTGGATTCGATTCTCAGCCACACCAGCGTCCGCAAGCCAATGACCGAATGCTAGGGGCAAAATCCTTGCAACAGCCACTGGAGACACTTACGCGGGTGCTCTTTCCAAGTGGCCCAGTTAGGTGAATACTTGCACCACGCAACTTCACCGGAGGCGGCCCGATGGACGCTATCAAGTGCAAGACTTGCGACAGGGGAACGCTTGTTAAGCGCAAGAAGTATCGAATGAGTGGCATTGTTGTTCTCATCGGATACATCCTCGTCATCCCTTCCGTTCTCGGTATCCTGATCGGGGTCGCTGGTATCGTTGGGTCTGGCTCGGCCGGCACGAGCAGCAATCAAGCGTCGCGCACGAGGGTCGAGGCCGACCTTCGAGCCGCAAGCGTTCCTTCGGCTGTCATAGCGAAGGTGACCAAGAATCCTGCGAGAAGCATCGCGGTCTCCGATACGGCAGCGCTGAACGGCATGCAGCGTGCCGCGATTAGGAGCGCGAGTCTCAGCTTGGCGGCGTCTGATGTTGGCACCACCGTGGGGGTGGGTCTTTTTGCAGGCTTCTCCATCTTCGTTGTAATTGCTTCGTTAGTGGGAGGACTGCTTGGCTATCTCCTGATCATGAAGAAGAGTGTGCTCCAGTGTGACACCTGCGGAGCCACCGTCGCCACCGGGTAAGCCGAATCCCGCAAACGTCTAGAGCGCTGCATCAAACCCGTTCGGCTACCATCGGGACGGACCTTGGTGCTGGCCCCGGGGTCGGCTTCGCTACTGACCCGCTCCCGCACGCCTTTCGGTTGCACGAAGAGCGCGTGGACAAGGCCCAGGCGTTACCGCTTCACGGCCTTCATTTCGTTGCCACCTTGGCGCAGTATCAGGGACGTCACGTCCCCTTTATCGTTCTTCGCAAACTCGATTTGGGCGTCCACGGCTTTCAAGAAGAAGCTGGTCTCCGACTCTGGGAACAGCGGCAGGGCGAGTTGGTTCGTAGCTTGGGACATCAGCCGGTTGCCCTCCAGAGTGATGACGATGCTGAACGTGGGCGTCAGCTGGTAGGTGCCCACATACCGCCGAAGCACGTCGGTCGAGACGGTGATCTCCTTCCGTTCAGACGGCAGGACGACTTTTTCTCCGTGCAGGAGCGTCATGAGTTCACTGGCAATCTCACCTGGCGCGCCTCCATTGAGATTGCCCAACACGATGACCGCAAGCTTGCGATCAGGATCGTAGGCCAACTGGGTGTTGAACCCCTCGATGCCACCGCCGTGCTCGATGACCGTGTACCCGTGCGCCGCCCGCACCGCGAGCCCGTAGGCATAATCGTTCTTGAACGGCGTGGTCATTTTC
>QHUT01000081.1 GCA_003222055.1 Gemmatimonadota bacterium | reverse complement strand
CCCGGGGGCGCGCTTCCTGGAGGTGCCGGCGCCGAACAACCGGGTCACGCTACGCTATTACCAGACCGAGCGCCGCTGCGAGCAGATGTCGGGCGGCGTGCCCCCGTGGACCTGGCCGGAGCTCGGGCCCCAGGTGCGCGACCTGGACGCGCTGTACGTGAACTTCATCTCCGGCTACGAGCTCGACCTCCAAACGGCGCGGCTGTTGCGGCGCGGCTTCCCCCGCTTCGTTTACGCCGACTTGCACAGCCTGTTCCTGGGGAAGGAGCCCGACGGCACGCGCGTGCCCCAGCCGCTGCCGGACGCGCCGGCGTGGTTCGGCTGCTTCGACGTGGTGCAACTGAATGAAGAGGAGCTGGCGCAGCTCGGCCCCGATCCGCTGCTCGTCGCGGCGGGCGCGCTGGCGCTCGGCTGCGAAACGCTGGTCGTGACCCTAGGGCCCCGGGGCGCGGCCTACTTCACCGGCCGGCCGGTGCGGAGCGCCCGGATCGCACCCGATGTGGCGGCAGACCCGGAGGGCGATCCCACGGGCTGCGGCGACGTGCTCGGGGCCACGCTCGCGGCCTCGCTCTTAGGGGGCGCCCCGCTCGAGAAGGCGCTGCGGCTCGGCACGCGCATGGGCGCGCGCAACGTGGCGCACCGCGGCGCTACGGGGCTGCGCGACCACCTGCTGGGCCGCCTCTCCGCGGTATGACGCGGCTGGTCGACGTACCGGCCCAGTTCGACGATCGCTCGTTCGAGCAGTTCGCAGGAGCTTACGCCGAGGCGGCCAAAGACGCCGAGCGGTTGCTGTTCGACGCGCACGCGGCGGAGTGGGCGTCCCCATACGGCCTGGTCGGCCTGCTGGCGGCGGGCCAGGCGGCTCGGGGTGCCGGCTCTCCCGACCGGCCGCTCCTCACGGCGCCGACGCACGCCGAGGTGCTGACCTACTGGACGCGCGCCGGTTTTTTTCGCGAAGCCGCCGAGCTGTTCGAGATCCACGGCAAGCTGCCGCGGGTGAAGCCGGCGGAGCAGAGCGACGTACTGCTGCCCGTGACGCCGGTGCGGGCGGCGGAGGACGTGCATGCCGTCGTGTCGAACATCCAACAGCGCGCGTCCGCCATTTTGGCGTCAGAGCTGGGGCTCGATCCGAAGGCGACGATGGGTTTCGCTATGGCGCTTTCGGAGGCCTGTCAGAATATTGTAGAACACGCCGGCACGGGCGGCTGGGTCGCGGTGCAGGCGTACCACTGGCGCCGCAAGCTGGCGCGGCGGGTGGTGATGATCGCGGTGGCGGACGCCGGGGTGGGGTTCCGCCACTCGCTCGAGCCGACGCAGAGCAAGCGGTTCGGCGCCCGCTGGAGCGACGCGGCGGCGCTCGAGGCGGCGTTGTTCCAGGGGGTCAGCCGGTTTCGCGATCCGGGGCGGGGGCAGGGTCTCGCCGGGATCCGGCGCTATCTGGCCCGCTGGGACGGCAAGATCGCGATCCGCAGCGGCACGGCGCGGATCGCGATCGTGCCCAGGTGGGACGACGACGTACCCTTGAAGGACGGCCTCCCGGCCTTTCCGGGTGCCCAGGTGCTCATCATCATCCCCGAGCAGGGATCCACGACGCCGTGATACAACACATCGATGTGCACGCGGTGCTCCAGGAGTCGGTGTCGGGCGTCTACACGGACCTGGTCACCCGGCCCACGGGGCGTGTGGTGCGCGAGCGGATCGAGCGCGCCATGGCCACTTCGCGGGACGCCGTCACCGTGGCCCGCATCGACTTCACGGGCGTGGGCTGCATCGACTATTCTTGCGCCGATGAGATCGTGGCGAAGCTGCTGCGCGACCGGCGCGCGGTGGTGGTGCTCTCGGGGATCTCGGACGGGCACCGCGAGGCGATCGAGCCGGTGCTGGCGGGCCACGGGCTCGCGGCCCTGATCGAGCGGCGCGACGGGAGCGGCGAGCTCGAGGCGCTGGGGGCGCCCGAGGCGGCGGCGGCGCTGCTCCACGAGCTGGTGGCGCGGCGGCTCGTCGTGCGCACGGCCGTAGGGACCATCGCGCTGACGCTGGCGTGATCGGACGAGGCCGGTGAAGCGCCGCCTCGGCTTCTCGACCCACGCCGTGCACGGCGATCCGGAGGCCCGTCCGGATTGGGCGCCCGTCGTGACGCCCCTGTATCAGAGCGCGACCTTCACCAATCCCATCGGCTCGACCCAGGAAGTCATCTACGCCCGCTACGGGAACAATCCCAACCACGTCGCGATCGCCAAGCGGCTGGCGCTGCTCGAGGGCGCGGAGGCGGCGATCTTCGTGGGCAGCGGCATGGGCGCCATCGCCCTGTCGCACCTGGCGGTGCTGCGGCCCGGCGATCATCTGCTGGCGAGCGAGTGGATCTACGGCGGTGTGCAGCGGCTGTTCGCACAGGAGTTCGGGCGGTTCGGGATCGACGTGTCGCTCGTGAACCCGCTGGAGCAGCGTACCTGGAAGCGCGCGCTCAAGAAGAACACGCGCGCCATCTTCGTGGAGACCCCGACCAACCCGCTGCTGCGCGTGCTCGACCTGGAGCCGATCGCCACGCTGTGCAAGACGGAGGGGCTCGCCCTGCTGGTGGATTCGACGTTCGCCACGCCGCTCAACTTCAGGCCGCTCGAGCACGGCGCCGACGTGGTGATTCACAGCGCCACCAAGTATTTGAATGGCCACGACGACGTGCTCGCCGGCGCGGTGGCGGGGAGCGAGTCGGTGATCGAGGAAGTGCGCAAGCTGCTGCACGTGTGGGGCCAGGCCCTGGACCCGATGGCGGCGTGGCTGATCGATCGAGGGATGAAGACGCTGGGCGTGCGCGTGGCGCGGCAGAACCAGACGGCGCTGGCCGTGGCCGAGTGGTGTGCCAAGCAAGCGCAGTTCGCCGCCGTGCACCACCCCGGTCTGGCCTCGCATCCCGATCACGACGTGGCGAAGCGCATCCTCGACGGGCTCGGCGGGATGGTGGCGGTCGAGCTGAAGGGCGGTGCCCGGGCGGCGGAGCGGTTCCTGCGCGCGCTCACGATCGCCGCGCACGCGCCGAGCCTCGGGGGCGTGGAGACGCTGGTGTCGGAGCCGCGGCTCACGTCGCACGCGATGCTCACGCCCGATGCGCGCGCGCGGGCTGGCATTCCCGATGGCTTCCTGAGATTTTCCATCGGACTGGAGGACGCCGACGACCTCATCGCGGACTTTGCGCAGGCCCTGGCGCAACTGTAAGTGATCAAGTTCACGAATGTCTTCAAGGCCTTCCCCAAGGGGGGGCTCGCCCTGAAGGACGTCTCCTTCCACATCGCCAAGGGCGAGTTCGTGTTCCTCACCGGCCACTCCGGGGCCGGCAAGTCGACGGTCCTCAAGCTCGTCTTCGCCGAGGAGCCGGTGACGAGCGGCGAAGTGCGCGTCTCAGGATTCAACGTGGCGGAGTTGCGCCGCAAGGACGTGCCGATGCTGCGGCGCCGGCTGGGCATCGTGTTCCAGGACTTCCGCCTGCTGGAGGACCGCAGCGCCGAGGAGAACGTCGCGTTCGCGCTCGAGGTCACGGGTGCGCGCCGCTCGACCATCCCCGCCCGGGTGATGCGCGTGCTCACGCAGGTGGGGCTCGCCGCCAAAGCGCAGGCCTACCCCCGCGAGCTGTCGGGCGGCGAGCAGCAGCGGGTCGCGATCGCGCGCGCCCTGGTCAACGAGCCCACCGTGCTGCTCGCCGACGAGCCGACCGGCAACCTGGACGAGCGGGCGACCCGCGGCGTGTTCCAGCTGCTGCGCGACATCAACGCGAGCGGGACCGCGGTCTTGATGGCCACGCACGATCTGGACCTGGTACGCCAGGCGCCGTACCGCGTGATCGAGCTGCAGGAGGGAGCGCTCGTGTACGACTCGGTCGTGGACGAGCCGCGCGACCAGGCGGCGTCGCCGTGAACCTCACGATCCGCGAGGCCCTGCTCACGTTCCGCCGGGCGCCGCTCCTGTCCGCGCTGTCGGTGACCACCATCGCGTTCTCGCTGTTCGTGGTCGGCCTGTTCGGGCTCGTGGCGGTGAACCTGCAGGACGCCCTGCGGGGCGTGGCGGAGCGCGTGGAGATCGTCGCCTACCTCCTGCCGGGCACCCCGATCGAGACCATCACGCTGGCAGAGAAGGACATCGAGGCGTTCCCCGAGGTGCAGTCCGCCGTTTACGTGAGCGAGGACTCGGCGCTGACGCGGGCGCGGGGGGAGCTGGTCGAGTTCCGCGACGTGCTGCAGGAGCTGGAGCGCAATCCCCTGCCCGCCTCGATCGAGCTGAAACTCAGGCCGCGGTTTCGCGACGCCCAGCACGTCAACGAGGTCGCCGACCGGCTGCGCGGGTTCGGATTCGTGGACGACGTCCGGTTCGGGCGGGACTGGGTGGAGAAGCTGGACCGGCTGCGGCAGGTCGCCGCGGCGGTCGGCCTCGTGGTCGGCGCGGCGTTCGCGGTGGTGGCGATCATCATCATCGGCACCACGATCCGCATGGCGGTGCTGCAGCGCAGCCGCGAGATCGCGATCATGCGGCTGGTGGGCGCGACCGACGGCTTCATCCGGCGGCCGTTCCTGCTGCAGGGCGCGATCAAAGGCCTGTTGGGCGGCCTCGTGGCCATGGGGCTCGCCTACGGCGCCTACACGCTGATCAATCGCTGGTTGATCCAGGCGGCGTTCTTTTCGAAGGAGCAGGCGGTTGCCATAGTCGGTTTCGGCACTCTCATCGGACTCTTTGGAAGTGCTGCATCGGTGGGGCGACACTTACGACGGGTATGAGACGTCAAGCATGAGACGTCACGCAAGGGCGTCACGCAAAGACGTCGGGCAGAACCGGGGACGCGCTTCCGTCTTTGTGCGACGCCTCTGCGCGACGTCTCTGTGCTACGTCTGTTGCGTGACGTCTTTGGTCTCTCAACGTCCCCAGCCGTTCGACCAGCAACTGCGGGATAACCAGCAACGGTTAGAAGGCATCCGCCGCGAACGCTCGGAGGTCGAGCAGGAACTCGAGCGGCTGCGCACCCAGGCCCATTCGCTCTCCGACGAGCTCGCCAACATCGAGCGCCAGAAGGAGACGACCAACCGGATCGTGAACGAGCTGGACCGCCAGATCGCCGGGCTCTCGGACCAGATCGACCGGACCACCGTCGATCTGCTGCTCGCCCAGAACGCGCTGGCCGAGAAGCGCGCCGTGCTCGAGCGACGGCTGGTGGACATCTACAAACGCGGCGCGCTTTACGCCTATCAGGTGTTGCTCGCCGCCGAGAGCTTCGGGGACCTGTTGTCGCGCTACAAGTATCTCTACCTGGTGAGCCGGCAGGACCGCCTGCTCGCGAACGACATGTCCAAGCTGCAGCGGCGCATCGAGGGGGAGCGCAAAACCCTGGTGGACGCGCGCGACGCCCTGGCGCGCCGCAAGACCGAGCGCACCGACGAGCTGGACCGGTATCTCGGGATCGAGCGGGAGCGGCAGGCGTCGCTGCGCGCCACCCGGCGCAGCGCGCGCCAGGCGCTCGAGCGGCTGTCCGAGCTCGAGCGCGGCGAGAAGAGCCTGAATGACCGGATCGCGGCGCTCGAGCGGGCCCGGCTCGAGGCGGAAGCGCGTGGAGCGGCGGCGGCGGCCGCGATCACGACGGCGGACCTGGGTCAGCTCGACTGGCCCGTCGACGGACGGATCGTGTACCGGTTCGGCACCGCGACGGGCCCGAACAAGACGCGCATTCCGTGGCACGGCATCGGCATCGCGGCGGCCATCGGGACGCCGGTGCGGACCGTGGCCGCCGGCACCGTGAGCCTGGCCGGCCCGCTGGGCACGTACCTCCACTCGGTGCTGATCGATCACGGAGGCGGCTTCTACACGTTCTACGGATACCTGAGCGACGCGGCGGTGGCTCCAGGGGAGCGCGTCCTCAAGGGACAGCTGGTCGGCCACGTGGGCGGGGGGTCGAGCGACCAGGGGCCGCACCTGCACTTCGAGATTCGCGGGCGTGGAGGGATCGCCCTGGATCCCGTAAACTGGCTGAAGACGCGCCGCTAAGACGTTTCAAAAAAGTCGCGCGGAATCGTCCCGCACGGTCGTCGCGCAGAATCGGCACGCCGGTTCCGCGTGACGCCCTTGCGTGACGTCTCTGCGTGACGTCTTCTAGCCTAAGGTTCTCCAGCCACCCCGATCCGGTCCGGCGCGGATTTTTTCCCCCGGTCGAGCGCCACCTCCACCTGTGCAAACATGTCTTCGGGGCGCAGCACCTCCGAATGCGGGAAGGCAACGACGCCGGCCGACAGGCCTGGTACCTGGCCGGGGCCCAGGTCGGGGAAGGTGTGGCGCAGCAGCAGCTGGCGCAGCCGCTCGACGAACTGGCGCCCGCCCTGCGCGTCGGTCTCCGGCAGGATCAACGCGAACTCGTCGCCGCCGTAGCGCGCGACGAAATCGGGCGCGCGGATCTCGCGCTGCATCATGGCGCCGAGCTCGCCCAGCACGCGGTCGCCGGCCTGCTGGCCGAGCCGCTCGTTGATGTCGCGCAACCGGTCCACATCGATCACCACGAGGGCGAAGCGCCGCGAGTAGCGGCGGGCCCGCTCGAACTCGTCGCGCAGCCGGCGATCGAGCCCATCGAGGCTCGCGCATCCCGTGAGCACGTCGGTCACACCGGCCGAGATCTGGCGACGGTAGATCGCCGCGCGCCGCTCTTCGTTTTCGAGCACGCGCGCGGCGGCCTGGGCGATCGTGTTGGCGAACGCCACGTCCTGGGTGCGGAGGCGGGGATCCCCCGGTACCGTGCGCAGGAAGAAGACGCCGGCGGCGCGGCCCTGCACGAACACGGGCAGGGCGACCGCCGACTGCACGTTCACCTCGATCTCCTGCTGCAGCCAGCGCTTGCGGATCGTCTCGAACAGGGGGTGATCGTGCACGTCGTGGATGATCACCGGCCGCTCCGTGCGGATCGCCTCCTTGATCTCGGGATAGCGCTCGAGCTCGACCCGGAGGTCGCGGATCGCCGGGTTCTCGTACACGGCCACCACGCGCCCCTTGTCCTCCCCGGGGGCCGTCAGCACGAACGAGCAGTGCGTCAGGCCGAACGCCTGCCCCACCCGGCGGACCAGGGTCTGGAAGATCTCGTCGGCGCGCAGCGCGGCCGACACTTCCTGGAAGATGTCGAACAGTAGGTCCCGGGTGCGCAGCGCGTCGCGGGCGTCGTGCAGATCGCGGCGCACCTGCAAGTCCGCGTCGATCCGCGCGCGCAGCTCGCCGAAATGCACGGGGGTCGTCATCGCGTCCCGGGCCCCGGCCTGGAGCGCGTCCGCCACTGCGTCCGCGCCGCCGTCGGCCACGAGCACGATCACCGGCGCGCCCGAGAACCGCGTCGCGGTCGCGAGGTCGCGCACCTGGTCCGCCAGCCGGGCGTCCTTGGCGCCGATCGAGAACACCACCAGGTCGGGAGTCTCGTGCCCCGGCCGATCCGGGCCGGAAGGAGGGTAGTCCGCTTCGGTAACCTGGAAACCACCGCGAATGAGGAACCGCTCGAGGCCGTCCGGGCGGGCCCCGGCGTCGCCGACGAGGAGGATGCGCTGTTGGAGCTGTTCCGGCAACGGTCCCGGCCGCAGAGTGGAGGGTGTCAAGCTATAGTTCACAGTATGGGACGGCAACCGCGGAGGGCGGAGGATGGGCGGGCCGGCACCTGAGACGCGGCGCGCGCGGCGCCGCATGGTCGTGAGCCAGCTGGCGAATCGGGGAATCCGCGACTGCCGGGTCCTCGCCGCCATGGCGTGGCTGCCGCGCGAATGGTTCTTGCCGCCGCACCTGGCCCGCGACGCCTACGAAGACGCGCCGCTCCCGATCGGCAGCGGCCAGACGATCTCCCAACCCCTCATCGTGGCGCTCATGACCGAAGCGCTGGCCCCGCGCCGCGGCGACCGCGTGCTCGAGATCGGCACCGGCTCAGGCTACCAGACCGCGATTCTCGCGCACTTAGGCGCAAGGGTGTACACCGTGGAGCGGCTCCCCGATCTGCTGGTCGAAGGCGAAGAGCGGTTCCGCCGGCTCGGCCTTCGCACCATCGAGACCCGGCTGGGCGACGGGGCGGGCGGCTGGCCGGAGCGTGCCCCCTTCGACCGCATCATCGTGACCGCGGCGGCGCCCGGTGTACCGACGCCGCTCACCGAGCAGCTCGCTCCGGGCGGGCGACTCGTCATCCCCGTCGGCGACCTCTCCGGTCAGGAGCTGGTCATCCTGCAGCGGGGGCCGGGCGGGAGCCTCACGGAGCGGCACGCCGGCGGCGTGCGGTTCGTGCCCTTGATCTCGCGGCTCGCGTTCACCGAGGAGCCGTGGACGTGAGCCAAGCGGCGGGCGACCTGCTCGGCGCTCATGTCTCGACGCAGGGCGGCGTGTCGCGGGCCCCGGAGCGGGGCGTCGCGATCGGGGCGACCGCGATCCAGGTGTTCACGAAGACGCCCAACCAGTGGCGCGAATCCGTGGTGCGGGACGGCGACGTCGCCGCGTTCCGGGCCGCGCTCGCGGCCAGCGGGATCCGCGCCGTCGTGTCGCACGACAGCTATCTCATCAATCTCGCGTCCCCGGACGAGGCATTGTACGAGCGCAGCGTGGCCGCGTTCAGGGGCGAGCTGGTCCGGTGCCGAGCGCTCGGGATTCCCTGGGTGGTGTCGCACCCCGGCAACTACATCGACGACCAGGCCGCCGGGCTCGAGCGCAACGCCCGCGGCTACACCAGCTGTCTCGACCAAGTACCAGGTGAGGTCGGCGTGCTGATCGAAGGAACGGCGGGCGCCGGGACCGCCCTGGGGTCGAGATTCGAGGAGCTCGCGGCGCTGCGGCACGCCCTGCCGGCGGCCCTGCGGGCGCGGGTGGCGTTCTGCCTCGACACGGCGCATCTGCACGCCGCGGGGTACGACGTCACCGCGGGGCTCGAGGGGGTGTGGGAGCGGTTCGACCGCGTGGTCGGGCTCAGCCTGCTCAAGTGCTTGCACCTCAACGACTCCAAGAGCGCGGCGGGCTCCCGGGTGGATCGCCACCAGTGGATCGGCGAGGGGACCATCGGGCCGGAAGCGTTCCGGCGGATCATGCGCGACCCGCGCCTCGCGCCGGTGATTAAGATTATCGAGACGCCGAAGGGCGACGATGCCGTGTTCCACGATCGCCGCATGCTCCGACGGCTGCGTGCCTACCAGCGCGCCGCCCGTCGCAACGGCGGACGTACCCGAACCGTAGGCAGGGCGTGATCGTACTGACGACGACGCCGACCCGGTGGACGCGCAGGCTCGCGGCACTGCTCCTGGTGCTCCAGGGGCTGGGCGGCAGCGCCGTTTCGCTGGCCCACGCGTCGGAGCGGCTCAGCGCGCCGATTCACGTCGAGGCGCAGCATGCCACCGCATGCATCGCGCTGCACGACGAGCTGCGCTGCACGCTGTGTCATTACGCCGGCTCGCAGTTGCAGTCGCAGCAGCCGCGGACGCAGCTGGCCGCGACCGCCGCGACCGACGATCCGCTGCCCGGCCGGGGCGCGGCGCCGGCGTGCCGCCCCGACCGCCGCACCGCCCCACCCCGAGGGCCTCCCACCTCCCGTTCGTAGTCTGGCGGCCGGCCGTGCCGGCCGACCGATCGCGCGCGTCCGGCATGCGGCTGTACGCGCGCCCGGAACACTGGAACGGGAGACCCTCAGGATGATTCGAGATCACTATGCCGTCGCGGCCGCGCTCGCCTGCCTGCTCGCGCTACCTGGACGCACGTCGGCCCAGCAACCGGCCGAGCAGAGCCGGGTAGACTCGCTCGCGGCCGAGGTCCGGGCGCTCAAGGCCCGGCTCGACAGCATGCGGGCCCAGCTCATCCATCGCCCGGCGGCCGCCGAGGCGGTGGCCGACACGTCCCTCGCCGCCCTGCGCGCCGCCGCCGCGGTCGCGGCGGGCACGGACACCACGACGATGAAAGGCGACACCGCCGGCCCCACGAAATTCGTCGGCCGGGAGCGCAGCCAGCCGCAGCTCAATCCGGAAATCAGCGCCACGGGCGATGTACGCGCTGGCGCGCGTCTAGAGGGCATCCAGCGCGAGAACTTCGACCCGCGGGAGTTCGAAGTCGGCTTTCAGTCGCCACTCGATCCCTACTCGAGCACCAAGATTTTCGTGAGCTTTGAGAACGGCAATGTCAGCATCGAAGAGGGGTATGCATACTGGACCGGGTTGCCGGGACACATCCGGTTCGACATCGGCAAGTTCCGCCAGCAGTTCGGCGAGCTGAATCGCTGGCACCTGCACGCCCTCCCGGAGACCGAATACCCCCTCGCCCTCCGGACCTATCTCGGAGACGACGGGCTGGCCGGTGCCGGCATCTCGCTGTATCGGGCGTTCGGTGGGCTCGGAACCCACGAGGTCACCGGGCAGGTCACGCGCAGCGCGAGCGATGCCGAGCTATTCGGGGGCACCGGCCGGCCGACGTACCTCCTGCACCTGCTGAACTTCTGGCAGCTGACGCGCTCCACCTACATGCAGCTCGGTGGCACGGCGCTGTACGGCACCGACCCCGATTCGAGCCTCCGCACCAAGGTGGGCGGGATCGATTTCCGCCTCACGTGGCGTCCACCGGCTCGGGGGCTGTACCGCGAGTGGACGCTGCGAGGCGAGCTGTACGCGCTGCGGAAGGAGTACAGCGGCTCCGGCACCACGCGGCTCGGCTGGTACGCCGGCACCACGTATAAGCTCGGTCAGCGCCTGATCGCGGGAGCTCGATACGATTACGTCGAGGATCCGCTCTCCGGTCTCATCACGCGCCAGGTCATCCCCTCGCTGACGCTGTGGGAAAGCGAGTGGGTGGAGCTCCGCGCCCAGTACACGTGGGCCCAGGTTACCGGGCAACCGTCCACGAACGATTTCGCCCTCCAGGCCGTCTGGGCGATCGGACCACACAAACACGAGACCTACTGACATGCTGCCAGCCATCGCTCTGCTGCTCGCGCTCCACACCCCCGCGCCGGTCCGCCCGCCCCGCCCCGCGGACAAGGTGAAGGTCGTCACCTCGCTCACGACCTACGCTGCCATCGCGCGGGAGATCGTCGGAGACCGGGGCGTCGTGAACTCGATCGCGACCGGCGACGAGAATCCGCACTACGTGCAGCCGAAGCCCAGCTTCATCCCCATGCTCTCCCAGGCGGACGTGTTCGTCACGACGGGCCTTGATCTCGAGTTGTGGGTGCCGGCGCTGCTCGACAAGGCGAACAACCCCAAAGTGACGGAGGGCGGACCCGGCTACGTCGCGGCATACGCCGGCATGGATCTGCTCGACGTCCCCACGAGCTTCTCGCGCGCCCAGGGCGACATCCACGTGTACGGCAACCCGCACATCTGGACCTCTCCCCTCAATGCCGTTCAGATCGCCCGCAACATACTGACGGGCTTGAAGCGGGTCTCGCCGGAGAACGCCGATTACTTTGCCCCGCGAGAGAAGGATTTCGAGGACCGCGTGTATCGTGCGCTGTTCGGCGACGAGCTCGTGAAGCTGTTCGGGGGTAAGACCCTCTCCGACCTGGACCGACAGGGGAAGCTGCTGGATTTCCTGAAATCGAAGCAGTATCAGGGTGCCCCCCTGTCCAGCCGGCTCGGCGGGTGGCTTCAGGAAGCGATGCCGTTCCGTGGCAAGTCGGTCGCGTGCTACCACAAGGAGTGGGATTACTTCTCCCGCGAATACGGCGTGCCGTGTGTCGACTACATCGAGCCGAAGCCCGGCATTCCACCCACACCCGGCCACGTCCTCGAGGTCATCAACGAGATGCGCGAGCAGCACATCCAGGTGCTGCTCTCCACCAACTACTATGACCGGAATCAGGTCATCGAGGTCGCGCAGAAAACGGGAGCGAAGGCGGTCATCGTACCGTCCAACACCGGTGGGGCGACCGGAATCAACACGTATTTCGACCTCATGAACCTGTGGATCTCCGAGCTCGGCCGCGCGTTCGCGTCGGGCGGCGTCACAGCCAACTGACAAAGGACGGTGAGATGAGCGGTCTCCAATTGATGATCCCGCCGTTCGTGGCCTGCATGGTCCTGGTCGCGATGCTGTCCTACCTCGGGCTCCACGTCATCGCGCGCGAGGTCATCTTCGTCGACCTGTCACTGGCGCAGATGGCCGCGCTCGGCGGCCTGTCGGCGCTGCTGATACACGTGGAGGCCGATTCGACGTGGGCCTACGTCTTCGCCCTTTTCGCCACGGCGGTCGGGGCCTTGCTGTTCGCGCTCACGCGCACGTCGCCCCGCGAAGGCCGGCGCGTGCCGCAGGAGGCCTTCATCGGCATCGTGTACGTCGTCGCTTCCGCGGCGGCCGTGCTGGTCGCCAACAAGGTGCCGGGCGGCGGCGAGGCAATTGAGAAGACCCTGACCGGGAGCATTTTGTGGGTCACGTTCAAGCCCACGATTATCAAGCTGGCGGTCGTCTACGCCGCGCTCGGCCTGTTCCACTACGCCCTGCGCCACCGCTTCCTCACCATTTCGTTTCACCCGGAGGAGGCCGAGCGCCTGGGATGGAGGATCAAGTGGTGGGACTTCCTGTTCTACCTGTCCTTCGGCGTCGTGATCACGCTCGCCGTACCGGTCGCCGGCGTCCTGATGGTGT
Source organism: Gemmatimonadota bacterium (assembly GCA_003222055.1). Classification (GTDB taxonomy): domain Bacteria; phylum Gemmatimonadota; class Gemmatimonadetes; order Gemmatimonadales; family GWC2-71-9; genus AG41. Next base: position 21,633 of record QHUT01000081.1, on the reverse strand, counting down.
TCAGCTTCCTCGTCGTCCCGGCCGTGATTGCTTTCCTGTTCACCCGTGACATGAAGCGACTGGCGTACATCTCGTGGGGCTCGGGGGCGCTGGCGTCGGTCCTCGGGCTCTGGCTTTCACTCGCCGGGGATCTGCCTACCGGCCCGCTGATCGTATGCATGTACGGGATGGTGCTGATGGGAGCCATCGTGCTCCGGAAGTACATGCCGGCGCCAGCGTGATCCGCGCGGCCCGGCGTCCCCCCGGGGCGCGTAGAGTGTGGCTCCTCGGAGCCCTCCTGCAGCTCGCGCTGCCGGGCGCCGCCGCCTGGGCGGACGCCCGGCTCGACGCCGCCGGCGCCCACGCGACCGCGCACATCGAGTCCCACACCACCAAGAGCTGTGCGCGCATCCACGCACCGGATTGCGCGCTGTGCCATTTCCTCACGGCCCCGGTCCTCACGGGCCGGGCCACGCCGCTGCGTCTCGAAGTCGCCACCCGCCGGGCGGTGCGTCCGGTCGACCCGGCGGGCGCGCACCCGCTCGCCCGACCCCACCCGCAACCCCGAGCCCCACCGACGCTCTCCTAGCGACGCCGCCTGACGCTGGCGTCGCCCAGCCGTGACATCGATCCGTCGCGCTCCCTGGTCGGGAGTGGCGCCGGCTCAGTGCAACGCACTCACGACAAGGAGAGCACATGACGTTCAAGACATTGTTGCAGGTGGCACTCGTGACGGGGCTCGGGGCGGCCCTCGTCGCCCGCCCCGCCTTCGGTGCCGACGGCGACATCGGCGGCGCCGTGGCGGACAGCGCGACCGGCACGCCGCTGCCCGGGGGCGAGGTGCGCATTCTGCGGGGCGGCAACGTCATCGCGACCGCCATCACGGACGCCTTTGGCCGCTACGCAGTCCACAACCTTCCCGGCGGATCATACCGCGTGGAGGTGCGCTATCTCGGATACCGCGCGGAAACGCACGACGTATCAGTCGGCGGCACCGAAGCCGTCAGCCGGGCCGACTTCCGGCTGGCGCCCATTCCGATTAATCTCGCGGCGGTCGAGGTGTCGACCACCGTTCCCCTGGCGGTCGACACGCGTACCGGAAACCAGATCTACAAGCAGAACGATTATCACGGCGCGCCCACCAACACGACGTCGCAGATCTTGCAGCAGTCGATCGCCGGCTCCGTGCGGGCGCCGACGGGCGAAGTGCACATCCGCGGCCAACACGCCGAGTACACGTACTACGTGGACGGCGTTCCGGTGCCCTCCGGCATCTCCGGAAGTCTGAACGAGCTGTTCGATCCCCAGGTAGTGAACCAGATCGATTTTCAAACGGGCGGGTGGGACGCCGAATACGGCAACAAGAACACCGCGATCGTCAACGTGAACACCCGCATCCCGAGCGGCGGCTTCCACATGGACGTGTCCGGCTTCGGGGGTTCGTTCAGGGAGGGGTTCCCCGCCCAGTCGCAGTACTCCAACGGCCAGACGCTCACGCTCAGCACCAATGCCGGGAAGTGGGGGTTGTTCGCTTCCGGCGCCCGCCAAGAGACCGACATGCGGCGCGAGCCCGTCGTGTTCGACACCGCGCGTAAGGCCGTCGAGAACTTCCACAACGACGGTTCCGATATCTTCGGATTCGCCAAGGTCCAGTACGTCCCCACCGACCGGGACGTGGTCAACCTGGAGGTGAACCGCTCGCGGACCCGTTTCGCCGTGCCCTTCGACTCCGCGGAAGGGATCATCGACGACCACCAGCAGGACGTGAACGGATTCGTGAACCTCGGCTGGCGTCACCGTTCCGTCGAGGGCACGTCGGGCGGTTCGTCGGAGCTGTTCACGGGCGCGTTCTTCCGGGATGGGAGCCTCGACTACGTTCCGGGCCTCACGGACGCGGCCACCTTCCAGTTCCCCGGCGACACGAACCACTACGTCATCGCGGAGGACCGGAATTTTCACACGCTCGGCATCAAGCTGGACTACACGTTGCAGCCCCACCACGGGCTCGAATTCAAGACCGGCGTGCTCGCATCCTACACCGGTGGCCACGAGGACTTCTCGTCGATCACCAACCAGGGCAGCGCCGGGCCCGCGTCCATCTCTGATCTCAAGGGTAGTGACGTGGGGGTGTACGCCCAAACGGCGATAGCGCCGTCAGACCATTGGGAGCTCCGGACTGGCGTGCGGTTCGACAACCACAACGCTCCGTTCGCCGGGAACCGGAACCAGGTGAGCCCGCGTGTGAAACTGAGCTTCTTCCCCGATCCCGCCAACACGTTCTGGGTGTACTACGCCCGGCTGTTCCTGCCGACGAACGTCGAGGACCTCCGTGCCATCACCAGCACCGCGCAGGGAGGCGTTGCGGCCGCCCCGACCTTACCCGAACGGGACCACTTCTTCGAGCTGGGGTATGTGCACCGCTTCCCCTTTGGCGTGGTCACCAAGCTGTCCGCGTACCAGAAGCAGAGCACGCCGGGCATCGACGACGCTACCGTGCCCGGAACGGCGATCGTCACGTCGGTAAACATCGGCCAGGTCCGCATCACAGGCCTGGAGGGTGTGGTGGAAATTCGCCCCGCGGGACCCGTTTCGGGGTATGTGAATCTGGCGCTGAACCACGCTTACGGAAACCACCCGATCACGGGCGGGTTCTTCCCGACGGACTCGACGCCTGGATACTTCGACCTCGACCACGACCAGCGACTGTCGAGCGTGGCGAGCCTAGTATACTCGAGCCATGGGTTCTACCTGTCCGCCACCGGCACCTACGGGTCCGGCCTGATCAACGCCAACGATCCCGACTCCACCTACGGACGGGGTCTCTTTGATTTCAACACGCATAATCACGTGGACCCGAACTTCATTCTGAACGCGAGCGCGGGGTACACGTTTGCAACAGGCGCCATCGTGGTGCGCCCGCAGTTGTACGTCGACAACGTGTTTGACAACAAGTATCTGCTCAAGGGAGCGTTCTTCAGCGGCGCATCGGTCGGCAGGCCCCGCAGTGTACAATTGCGGGTTAACATCGGAGCCTGAGGATCGTCACGGGATGCCAACGCGGAGGCAGGAATGAAGCATGGCACGGCGGAACGAATCGTCACATGGGCGCTCGTGGCCACGGCCGCGTGCAGCGGCGACAGCACCGGCCCGGCGCCCACCTGCAGCTCCGCGCTGGCATCTCAGCTCACCCTCGCGATCGGCGCGTACTCATCGATCGACCCCGCATCGGACGGGGGATGTGTCACGTTCCCGGCGAACGCGTCCGTGGACTCGGCCGAATATCTGCTGGTGGCGCAGTCCGCGGCGGGCACGTTCGGCCAGTCGTCGCCCTTCGCGCTCCGCGCGGCGATGCCGAGCCCCGCGCCGATGGCGGTGGCCCCACTGCTGGCCGAGCCCACCGCGCCGCCATCGCCGGCCGTGCGGTTCGACGGCATGCTGCGCCGGCTCGGGCGCGAGCACGCTGCGCGCGCGGCGGCTGCCGCCTCGCGCCGCCTCCCCGGGACGGCGCTGCGGCCCTCCCCACCCGTCGCCGCACCACCGGCGCTCGGCAGCCTCCGCCGGTTCACGGTGTGCGCCAACGAGACGAGCTGTGGCGCAGCCGCCGACTTCAAGACCGTCGGCGCCCGCGTCCTGGCGGTCGGCGCCCACGTGGCGATCTATGTCGATACCCTGGCCCCGGCAGGCGGCCTGAACTCCGCGGACCTCGACACGCTGCGCCAGGTGTTCGACACGCTCCTGTACCCCCTCGACTCGGCGACCTTCGGCGCCGTGTCGGACCTCGACGCGAACGGCGTGGTGATCGCGCTCATGACCCCCGTGGTGAATTCCCTCACGACGAAGGCGGCATGCAGCGCTTCGGGAGGGGCCTACATCGCGGGATTCTTTTTCCCCGCCGATCTGGACCCGAGCGCACCGACGTTCCAAACGAACGGCGGCGAGATCTTCTACTCCATCGTGGCCGACCCGAACGCCACGCTCAGCTGCGCGCACTCGGCCACCGCCATCAAGACCGGGACGCCCGGCACGTTCGTGCACGAGTTTCAGCACATGATCAACTACGCGCAGCATACCCTGATTCACACCGGCTCCACACCCGAAGAGGGCTGGCTCGACGAGGGGCTCTCGAAATACGCCGAGGAGCTGACCGCCCGGCGCTATCTGCAGGCCGGTGACATGGGAACCTGGAACCGGCTGGTCGGCAACGACGTGTTCGACGCGTACCAATATCTCAGGGCCACCGGCGCTTCCCCGCTGCTGATCGAGGTCGACCAGGGCACCCTGGCGGAGGTGGGCGCGAGCTGGCTGTTCACGCGATATCTGGTGGATCAGTACGGGGCGGCCCTTCCCGGCAGGCTCGTTCAGACCACGTTGGCCGGCGCCGCCAATGTCGCCGCGCAGACGGGGCACGGCTTCGACACGACCGTCACGCGCTGGGCCCTTTCCAACTGGGTGTCGGACCTACCCGGGTTCGCCACGCCGCCCGAGCTGAGCGACACGTCGTGGCACTTCCGCACGCGGACCTTCGCGTCGCTGCACCAGCAGGACCCCAATACCTTCCCCTTCGCTTACCCGCTCGTCCCGACCGTCAGCGCGGGGAGCGCCGTGAGCCTCAGCGGGACGCTGCGATCCGGCTCGGGCGTGTACGGGCGGGCGCTCCAGGCGCCGGGGGCGCCGGCATTCACGTTGCTCTTCAGTGGCAGCGGGGCCGGCGCGCTGCCGGCTGCGGTTGTGCCGCGGCTCACCGTCATTCGGATCCGGTGAGGCGAGCGGGGCGTCGTCTGCTTGACAGGGAAGGCCGACGCGGATAGCATAACCCCTTCACAAAAAAGGACTTGTGCCCGCGATGTCGATCCGGCGCCAGGAGGCCCTCGATTACCACTCGCAGGGCCGGCCCGGCAAGATCCAGGTCTCGCCGACCAAGCCCTTCAAGAACCAGCGCGACCTGTCGCTCGCCTACACACCGGGCGTGGCGGAGCCGTGCCGCGAGATCGCCGCCCGCCCGGACGACGCCTACGCCTACACCGCCAAGGGCAACCTGGTCGCCGTGGTCACCAACGGGACGGCCGTGCTCGGCCTCGGCAACATCGGGGCGCTCGCCAGCAAGCCGGTGATGGAGGGAAAGGGGATCCTGTTCAAGGCGTTCGCCGACATCGACGTGTTCGACCTGGAAGTCGGTTCCGAGGACCCCCAGGATCTGATCCGCTTCTGCCAGCTGCTCGAGCCCACCGTGGGCGGCATCAACCTCGAAGACATCCGCTCCCCCGACTGCTTCTCCGTCGAACAGACGTTGCGCGAGACGCTCTCCATCCCGGTGTTCCACGACGACCAGCACGGCACGGCGATCATCACCGGGGCGGCGCTCTTGAACGCGCTGGAGCTCGTGAGCAAGGACATCGCGGCGGTCCGCGTGGTGTTCGCGGGCGCCGGCGCCGCCGCGGTCGCCTCGGCGAAGCATTACGTGCGGCTGGGCGTGCCGCAGGATCAGATCACGCTGTGCGACGAGAAGGGCGTGCTGCACGCAGAGCGCGATGACTTGGACGAGTACCGGCGCCGCTTCGCGGTGCGGGGCAAGGCCCGAACCCTGGCTCAGGCCCTGCAGGACGCCGACGTGTTCGTGGGTCTATCGGTGGGCGGGATCGTGACCGGGGAGATGCTCGAGGCTATGGCGCCGCGGCCCATCGTCTTCGCACTCGCGAACCCCGACCCCGAGATCAGCCCCGAGGAGGCGCGGCGCGCCCGCGGCGACGCGATCATCGCCACCGGCCGCTCCGATTATCCGAACCAGGTGAACAACGTGCTCGGCTTTCCGTTCATCTTCCGCGGCGCGCTCGACGTACGTGCCCGGAAGATCAACGAGCAAATGGAGATGGCGGCGACGCGCGCGCTCGCGGCGCTCGCCAAAGAGGAAGTCCCCGATGCGGTGATGCGCGCCTACGGTGTGGAGCGGCTGCGGTTCGGTGCCGACTACCTCATTCCCAAGCCGTTCGATCCACGGGTGCTCTTGTGGGTGGCGCCGGCGGTGGCATGGGCGGCCGTGGGCTCGGGCGTGGCTGGCCGCGTGATCGACGTGGACGAGTACCGCGCGGAGCTCGATGCGCGGCTGGGACGCGCGCGGGAGGTGATGCGCGGCCTGTCGGGGCGGGCGCAGCAGGCCGCGCAGCGGATCGTGTTCCCCGAAGGGGAGGATCCCCGCATCCTCAGGGCGGCGCGCATCCTCGCCGACGACGGCGTCGCGGAGCCGGTCCTGCTGGGGGACCCGGACGCGATCCGCCGCCAGGCCGACGACGCGGACGTGACGCTGGAGGACATCACGCTCGCCAACCCGCGCGCCAGTACGCATCTCGACACCTTCGCCCGGGAGCTGTGGGAGCGGCGTCGCCGCAAGGGCATCACGCTGCGCGAGGCGCGCGACCGCGTGCGCGACCCGATGTACCACGCGCTGCTGATGCTGCGCGCCGGCCAGGCCGACGCCGTGGTGGCGGGCGTGGACATGTACTATCCCGACGCGATCCGCCCCGCGCTCGAGGTCATCGGGGCGGAGCCGGGCCGGCGGCACGTCAGCGGCATCTACATGCTGGTGCTGCCGCAGCAGACGTTTTTCTTCGCCGATTGTACCGTGAACATCGATCCCGACGCGGAGACGCTGGCGGAGATCGCGTCGGCGACGGCGCACTTCGTGCACCGGCTGGGCATCGAGCCGCGCGTCGCACTGCTCTCGTTCTCGAACTTCGGTTCGGTGCGCCACCCCGCCGCCGACAAAGTGCGACAGGCCGTGGCCCTGCTGCACGACCGGGAGCCCGGCCTCCAGGCGGACGGAGAAATGCAGGCCGACACCGCCGTGGTGGAACGGATCTTGATGAAGAGTTACCCGTTCTCGAGGCTCAAGGGCGCAGCTAACGTGCTCATTTTCCCCAACTTGGACGCGGCCAACATCAGCTACAAGCTGCTCGACCGGATCGGCGGAGCGGAGGCGATCGGGCCGATCCTCGTGGGGATGGCCCAGCCGGTGCACGTGCTGCAACGCGGCTCCGACGTGAACGACATCGTCAACATGGCGGTGATCGCCGCGGTGGACGCGCAGGAGCACGGGCGGCGCCCGCGCGCCGGACCCGACGCATGACCGCCCACGCCACCCGTCCCGCCGAGGGCAAGCGCGGCTCCGCCCTGGAAGCCGCGGGGCTCGCGCCGCAGCGCCCTGTCCACTGGAACCTGGGGCCTCCGGCGCTCTACGAGCACGCGTCACGGCGCGGCGAGGGCGTGATCGTCGAGGGAGGGGCGTTCTGCGCGGTGACCGCGCCGCACACGGGCCGCAGCCCCAACGACAAGTTCCTCGTGCGCGAGCCCTCCTCGGGCGGCGACGTCGCGTGGGGCCGGGTGAACCAGCCGCTCGCTCCCGAGCACTTCGAGCGACTCAAGGCCGCCACGCTCGCTCACCTGGCCGCGCAAGAGCTGTTCGTCCGCGACCTGTTCGCCGGCGCGGACCCGAATCACCGCTTCGGCATCCGCTTCGTCACGCCGGGCGCGTGGTACGCCCTGTTCGTGTACAATATGTTCCTCCGCCCCAGCCCCTCCGATCTCGTCGGATTTGCGCCCGCGTGGACCGTGCTGCACGCTCCCGAGCTGCACGCCGATCCGGCGCTGCACGGCACCCATTCCGGGACGTTCATTGTGATCCACTTCGGCCAGCGGACGATCCTGATCGGGGGCACGCGCTACGCCGGCGAGCTCAAGAAAGCGGTCTTCACGATCCTCAATTACCTGCTGCCCAAGCGCGGCGTCCTCTCGATGCATTGCTCCGCCAACCTCGGCCGCACCGGCGACGCGGCGTTGTTCTTCGGGCTGTCGGGCACCGGGAAGACGACGCTGTCGGCCGACCCCGAGCGGGCGCTGATCGGCGATGACGAGCACGGTTGGTCGGATCTGGGCGTGTTCAACTTCGAGGGGGGCTGCTACGCCAAGGTCATCCGGCTGTCGCGCGAGGGCGAGCCCGAGATCTTCGCGGCCACGCGGATGTTCGGCACGGTGCTCGAGAACGTCGTGGTGGACCCGATGACGCGCGCCATCGACCTCGACTCGGCGGAAATCACCGAGAACACGCGCGCCTCGTACCCGATCCACTACGTGCCCAACCACGTCCCCGGGGGGATGGGAGGCCATCCGTCGCATGTCGTGTTCCTCACGTGCGACGCCTACGGCATCCTGCCGCCGCTGGCCCGCCTGTCACCGGCCCAGGCGATGTACCACTTCCTCTCAGGCTACACGGCCAAAGTGGCGGGCACCGAGCGCGGCGTCACCGAGCCGAAAGCGACCTTTTCCGCCTGCTTCGGCGCCCCGTTCCTGCCGCTCAGCCCCAATGTGTACGCTTCGCTCCTGGGAGAGAAGATCGCGCAGCACGGCGTGCAGTGCTGGCTCGTGAACACGGGCTGGAGCGGCGGGCCGTACGGCGTCGGCGAGCGGATCCGCCTGGGCCTGACACGCGCGATGGTGCGTGCCGCGCTCGCCGGCACGCTCGACCGCACTCCCACCGCGCCCGAGCCGGTATTCGGGCTCGAGGTGCCGCTGCAGGTACCGGGGATCCCGGACGAGCTGCTGCTGCCCCGCGGCACGTGGAGTGACCCGGCGGCGTACGACGCGCAGGCGGCGCGGCTCGGCCAGATGTTCCGTCAGAACTTCGAGCAGTTCCGCGATCTCGTGCACGCTGCCGTGCGAGAGGCGGGCCCGCGGTTGTAGGAGCGAGCGAATCCGTCGGAAGAGTGGCGAGTAAACTCGCGGCTCGGCCCTGTCAGTGAACTGACCCGTGCACCGCCGCTTCAGCGGCAGGGCCGAGCCGCGGCTTCAGCCGCGCCTCCTGGCGAGCTGCAGCCGCGGCCTTCTCGACGGCTATCTTAGGATCGCTCTTTTCCGAGGCGCACCGTGTGACCCGGTTCGAGGTCGTCCGCGACCCGCTCTGGAACAACATCCGGCTCGACCCCGAAGCGCTCGCCGTGGTCGACACCCCCGCCGTACAACGGCTGCGCTACGTGCGGCAGCTGGGCCACGCGTTCCTCGTGTATCCGGGCGCTACGCACAGCCGCTTCGAGCACGCGCTCGGCACCTATCACCTCGCCCGGCGCGTGCTCGATGCCCTGGAGGACGCGGGGGACGTGCGGCCCGACGCCGCGGAGCGCACCCGCCTGAAGCTGGCCGCGCTGCTGCACGACATCGGTCATTACCCCTTCTCCCACGCGCTCGAGGAAGCGGGCCTGCCGCGCCACGAGGCGCTCGCCGCCAGCCACCTGACGAGCGGCGCGCTGGCCGCCCGGCTCACCGAGCTGGGAACCCCCGCCGAGCGGTTGCTGCCCCTGATCCGGGGTGAAGCCCGCGGGCCGCTCGTGGGCCTGGTCGCGGGCTCGCTCGACGTGGACAAGCTCGACTACCTGTCCCGCGACGCGTGGATGTGCGGCGTGCCCTACGGCGTGATCGACGTGGACCGGCTGCTGTCCGCGCTCACTGTGGCCGCGGGACCGGACGGGCGCCCGACGCTGGCCCTGCACGAGAAAGGGCTCGCGGCGCTCGAATCGCTGCTGTTCGCCAAGTATCAGATGTACCGGAACGTCTACTGGCACCACGCCGTCCGCAGCGCGACCGGGATGTTCAAGCGACTGGTGCGGTGCGCCATCGCGGGCGGACGCCTCTCCCCCGAGGCGGTCGCACTCGCCACGGACGACGGGCTGATCCACGAGCTGATGGGGGACGACCCGACCGGGCTGGCGCGCGCGCTGCGCGAGCGCCGACTCGCGAAGCGCGCGCTCGACCTCCCCGCCACCGACCTCCCGCCCGCCACGCCCCCCTGGCCTTCCGACGATCCGGACCTGCTGGAGGGCGTGGAGAACCGCCTGGCCCAGGAACTCGGCCTCGCCTCCGGCGAACTGTTCCTCGACTTCCCGGCAAAGACGGACATGCTCGCGCTCGACCTGCCGCTGGTGAAGCGCGACGGCGCCGTGACCCAACTGGCCGGTGCCGACGCGGGCGCACACCTGGGACTGCCGCGCGTGGCGGCTGAGTTGTACCGCTCGGCGCGACGGCTGCGCGTGTTCGTGATGGCGCCGGCGGCGGTGCCGGCGAAGCGGATCGTGGACCTGGTGATGGCGCCGCGGGAGGACGTGGCGGCGCGACTCGAAAGAGGTGGGTCGCTCTTGACCAACGGCTGAGCAATCTAGCGCGATCGTCCCCCCGGCTGCGTCGTGGCCTGCCCACCGTCGCCACCCCCGCTCCCCCGGCCATCCGGGGCGTCGACCGCGTCCACCCGCACCACGATCGCGGTGATGTTGTCGAGCCCACCGTGGCGGTTGGCTTCGCCGATCAATTCGTCCACCTGCTCTTCGGGCATGCGTTTGCCGCCCAGCAGCTCCGCCAACTGGGGATCGTCCAGCATTCCCGTGAGCCCGTCCGAGGCGAGCAGGAAAAGATCGCTCGGCTTGACCGTGCCGAGGTACACGTCGGGCATCACATCGCTGTTCGCGCCCACGCAGCGGGTGATCACGTTGGAGTAGGGGTGCGAGCGCGCCTGCTCGGGGGTGAGGTAGCCCGCGTCGACTTGCTCCTGCACGTACGAATGATCTTTCGTCAGCTGCACCAGCTTGTCGTCACGGTACAGGTAGGCCCGGCTGTCCCCCACCTGTCCGATCAGGAAGCGGCTGCTGTACAGCACCAGCGCCGTCACCGTGGTCCCCATGCCGCGCTTATCGTGCTCGGTGAGGGTGCGCTGGAAAATGGCGCCGTTCGCGGCCCGGATCGCCGTGCGCATGCGGTCGGCCACCTGGTCGTCGGCGAGACCCTTGAGGGATCCGAGCTCCCGCGCCACGAACCGCACCGCCATTTCGCTCGCGACTTCGCCGGCGGCGTGCCCGCCCATCCCGTCCGCGACCACGAAGATGCCCCGGTCCGGGACGACGATGAAGTTGTCCTCGTTCCCCGACCGGATGATGCCGACATCTGACCGACCTGCGCAGGTGATGTGCACGAGACTCCGTTAGGCCAGCAACCGGTACAGGAGCACGACCACCGTCGCGCCCCCGATCACCAATACCGCCGCACTCGAGCCGCAACCCTTACCCTTCTTGGGACCCGGGGGCTGCTGCCCCACCGGCCGTCGGGGAGCAGGCTTCGTGCCGGGGCGAGGGGGCGGGGAGGGAGGCGGCTGCGGCCCGGGGGCCGGAGGGGGGCGCAGGGGCGCGGCCGGGGCAGCCGGAGCGGGAGGAACGGAGCGGGCGGGGGAGGCGGGAGGAGGGGGCGGAGCGGCGAGAGCCGACGAGTGCGGTGTCCGCAGCACCTGGGTGCCACCCCCCTTTGCGACGCCCTGCTTCTCATCCGCCGGCTCGAACAGCAGCTGCACGTCTCCCAGCCGCACCGTGCCGCCCGGCGCGAGCGGGGCCTCGCCCCTCACTCGCTCCCCGTCCACGAACGTCCCGTTGGTCGAGTCCAGATCCACGAGCACCCACACGCCTTCGCGGCGCTGCAGCTTGGCGTGGCTGGTGGAGACCGACGGGTCCGGAAGCACGATGTCGTTGTAGTCGGCGCGCCCCAGGTTCACCACCGGCGTCTTCACCGGGAGGCGCTGGCCCGTGAGCCCGCCGCTCCGCACCAGAAAGCTCGCGAACGCCGCGGCGGAGGCGCGCGGCGGCGCCACGGCTTCGATCCCATGCACCGTATGCTTCAGCTGCTCCGGGCTGACGGCCCGCCCCGCCGGTGGAGCGGAGCTGGCCGTGAGGGGAGCCGCCTCCGCGTAGAACCGGAACTGCTCTTCCCCGATGCGGATCACGTCGGTCCGCGCGAGGATCCGCTGGCCCTGTACCTGCTCTTCATTGACGAAGGTGCCGTTGGTGCTCGAGTCGACCACGAGATAGCCTCGCGGCGTGTGGACGATCTCCGCATGCCGACGGGACACGTCCTTTCCGGACACCACGACATCGCATCCGGCTTCGCGGCCGAACACGAGCGACGCGCCAGTGATCAGGTACTCGCGCCCGTCCGTCAAACTCACCACGCGGCCGCCGGACGTCCCGATCGCCGCCGGCTTGGCGCCCGCTCGGGGCGGTCCCCCACCCGAGCCCCCGGGGCCCACTGGCCCCTGGGGTAGGCTCAGGGCCTGCACATACTGGGTGCTCCCCGAGCGGCGCTCGTCCACGAAGGTCAGCTCGTGGTCGCCGACCTCGACCTTGTCGCCGTGCAAGAGCGGAGTCGGCTCGGCGCCCAGCCGCACGCCGTTGATGAGCACGTCGGCGGCAGGCGTGGCCTTGCGGATGATCACCTGGCCATCCGCTTGGCCCTGGAGCACAGCGTGCCGGGGCAACACACCGGCCCCCCGGAGCGAGATCGCGCAGCCGGCATCACTGCCGAGCACCACCTCACCCACCGGGATGGTGAACGTGTTGCCACCCAGTTCAAGCAGCGACATCTGGGAGCGTCCTCAAGGCAAAAAGAGGCAGCGTCGGAAGTTTACGCCCGGCCGCGTAACCGCGCAAGGAAACACAGGTTACGCCCACGATACTCACAGCTCGGGGCCCTCGGCGATCACCGCCTCCTCCCGCCCGACGAGGCCGCGCTTGATCCAGTGCCAAAACAGCAGCGATCCCACGATCACCGTCGCATAACTGTTGATGAAGCGCCAGACGAGCGTGTAGGTGGGCAGCTCGGCGGGTTGCACGTAGATCTTCATCACGGCCGCCGACAGCAACTCTGCCAGGCCCGAGGATCCGGGCGTGGGGGCGAAATAGAGCAGAAACGTGATGAACGTTTGCAAGAGCAGGATGTCGACGAAGTTGGTGTGCAGGCCGAGCGTGCGCAGGGCGACATAGCCGGCGAGCAGCTTGTTGGCGTGGGACGGCCCGGACAGGAGCACGGCCCAGAACAACGCGAGCCACCCACGCGGGCTCCCGAACGCCACCAGGCACTCGTGGGCCCGGTCGATCCCTTCCCGCAACTGCTCGATCCGCGCCGCCACCCGGCCGCTCCTGTGCTCGGCCCGAGTCGCGAGCCAGTGGACCGCGTCGCGCAGCCACACGGGGAAGATCATGGCGACCAGCATGAGGACCCCGAGGATGCCGAAGATGGTGAGACTGGTGCGAAACAAGCCGTAGTAGGTGATGCCCAGGACCACGTTGTGCTCCGCCAGCGACCGGCCGGCGCCCAGGTAGATCGCGAGCGGTCCCGCGAGCGCAAAGAAGGCGACGGTCGCCACGAAGGTCATGAAGGTAGAGGTCATGGCCTCCGGCAGGCGCACGCCCGCGCGGCGCATCGCCCACATCATGGTGGGACCGGCGCCGGTCTGAAACGGCGTGAGGTACGCCGCCCAGGCGCTCATGCCGCCGGCGATCACCATGTCGCGCCAGCGCACACCGGGATGCACGTGCCGCGCTACGACCCAGAGGCGCGTGCCACCGCCGAACCAGTCCAGCGAGGCGAGTGCGAGGCCCACGAGCAGCCAGCCGCCGCGCAGGTGCGTCAGGGCGGCGAGAAACCCTGCGGGGTCCTGGCCGAAGAAGACGAGGACGACGACGACGCCGAGGAAGGAGATAACGGCGAACAGCTCGAGGCCGCGGCGGAGCAGGCGCGGCGTCAGGGCGAGAGCCATGTGGGGGCGAAAGTACGGGGGCTAGGGGTTAGGGGCTAGGGACTCGGGAAAGCGGCTATATCCCCCTGGCCCCCAACCCCTAACCCCTAGCCCCTGTTAGTTTACAGGGTTATGCCATCATCCCCCGACCGCGTGATCATCCGCAACGCGCGGCAGCACAATCTCAAGGGCATCACGGTGGAGCTGCCGCGGCGTGCGCTCACGGTGGTCACCGGCCCCTCGGGGTCGGGCAAGAGCACGCTGGCGTTCGACACCCTGTATGCCGAAGGGCAGCGCCGCTACATCGAATCCCTCTCCACTTATGCCAAGCAATTCCTGGAGCGGATGCCCAAGCCGTTGGTGGACGCGATCGAGGGGATCTCGCCTGCGGTCGCCATCGAGCAGAAGAACCCCACCACGAGCAGCCGGTCCACCGTGGGGACGGCCACCGAGATCTACGATTTCCTGCGCCTGCTGTGGGCGCGGATCGGGACGCCGTACTGCGTGAAGTGCGGGCGGGAGGTGAAGGTCGACACGGTGCAGGAGGTGGTGGACGCACTCATTGCGGATTGTGGATTGTGGATTGCGGATTTGACGAACGAAGCTCCGGACGCACAATCCGCAATCCGAGATCCGCAATCCGCAATTGCCATCGCCTTTCCATTGCCACCGTCCGCCCACCGCCCCGACGTCGAGGTGGCCGCCCAGCTGCGGGCCGCCGGCTTCGTGCGTGCCCAGCTCGACGGGACCGTCATCCGGCTCGATCAGCCGGACGCCGAGCAGCGGGTGCGGGAGGCGGAGGACGTGCTGGTCGTGGTGGACCGTCTCCCGGCGTCGGAGCCGAACCGGGGCCGGCTGACCGATGCCGTGGCAACCGCCTTCAGCGAAGGCGAGGGCGTCGCGGTGGCGCTCGAGAACGGCGACCGCCGGCGCTTCTCCGCGCACCCGACGTGCTCCGGCTGCGGCACGGCGGCGCCGCCGCTCACGCCGATCCTGTTTTCGTTCAACAATCCGCGGGGGGCGTGCCCGGGGTGCAACGGCTTCGGCGCGGTGCTCGAGTACGACGAGTCGCTCATCGTCCCCGACCCCCGCAAGAGCCTCGCGCGCGGCGCGCTCGACCCCTGGACCAAGCCGCGCTACGAGGGCCGGCGCCGCATCCTGCGCGAGGCCGCGCGGGCGAAGGGCATCCCGCTGGACACTCCGTGGCGCGACCTGAGCGGCGACGCCCGGCACTTTCTGCTCAACGGCGCGAAGGGGCGATTCCTCGGCATGTTCCCGTTCCTCCAGCGGCTCGAGGCGAAGCGCTACAAGCAGTACATCCGGGTGTTCCTGCGGCAGTACCAGCTCGCCAAGACCTGCCCCGCCTGCGGCGGTGCCCGACTCAAGCCGGAAGCGCTCGCCGTCAAGGTCGGGGGCAAGACGATCGCTGAAATCGCCGGCCTGACGGCCGGCGCCATACGCGACTGGATCGCCGGCCTCACGCTCACGGACTTTCAGCGCGCCGTGGCCGTCCACATCCTGGCCGAGCTCGGCGCGCGCGTCTCGTTCGTGAACGACGTGGGCCTGGGATATCTCACGCTGGACCGGCTCACGCGCACGCTCTCGGGCGGCGAGGCGCAGCGCATCGCGCTCTCCAACGCCCTCGGCGCGCACCTGGTCGATACACTGTACGTGCTCGACGAGCCGACGATCGGACTCCACCCGGCAGACACGGGCCGGCTGCTCGACCTGCTGCGCCGGCTCGCGGACGCGGGCAACACGGTCGTCGTCGTCGAGCACGACCCGGCCGCGATGCGCGCCGCCGACTGGATGGTGGAGCTCGGGCCCGGGAGCGGCGAAGCGGGCGGCGCACTCGTGTACCAGGGGCCCGCGGCGGGCGTGCGCGACGCGGGCACGCTCACCGGTCAATATCTCTCGGGCGAGAAGCGCATCGGCGTACCGTCGGCGCGCCGCCCCGCCAGGGGAGGGCGCTGGCTGAACGTGAAGGGCGCGCGCCAGCACAACGTGCGGGACGTAGATGTCCGGATTCCGCTGGGAACGCTCACGGCAGTGACGGGCGTGTCTGGATCGGGCAAGTCGACGCTCGTCCACGACGTGTTGTTCCGCCAGCTCGCGGCCCGGCTCACGGGCGTGCACGGCGCCAAGCAGCACCTGGGGGAACCGGTCGGAACCGTACGGGCAATCGAAGGCTGGGAGGCCATCAGCGACGTGATCCTCGTGGACCAGGCTCCCATCGGCCGGACGCCCCGGTCCAACCCGGTCACCTACATCAAAGCGTTCGACGAGCTGCGGGCCCTGTTCGCCGCCGAGCCGCTGGCGCGCGCCCGGCGCTTCACCCCCAGCACGTTCTCGTTCAACGTGGCGGGCGGGCGGTGCGAGGCGTGCGAGGGCGCGGGCCACGTGCTGATCGAGATGGTGTTTCTTGCCAACGTGTTCGTGCCGTGCGACGTATGCGGCGGGAAGCGGTTCAAGAAGGAAGTGCTCGAGGTGAAGCTCGGCGGCAGCTCGATCCACTCGGTACTGGAATGGACCGTGGACCAGGCGCTCGCCAGGTTTCACCGCCAGCCCCGGCTGGCGCGCGCGCTGTGGCACCTGCAGCAGGTGGGACTGGGCTACCTGCGGCTGGGCCAGCCGGCTACCACGCTCTCGGGAGGCGAAGCGCAGCGCCTCAAGATCGCGCGGGAGCTGGCGCTGGCGAGCGGGAAGGCACGCGGACGCAAGCTCTACATCTTGGACGAGCCCACCACCGGCCTGCACCTGGACGACGTGCGCACGCTGTGCCGGGTGCTCGATCGGCTGGTGGACTCCGGGCATACCGTCCTCGTCATCGAGCACCACCTCGACGTCGTCAAGCGGGCCGATTGGGTGATCGAGATGGGCCCGGGCGCGGGCGACGCCGGCGGCCGGGTCGTGGCGCAGGGGCCGCCCGAAGAGATCGCCCGGGTCGCCGAATCCCCCACCGGTCGCTACTTGCGGGATCTGGCGTGACCCGGCGCCAGGCGGACCTCGCGCTGCTCGCAGCCACGTTCCTGTGGGGCACGAGCTTCGTCGCCGTGAAAAGCGCGCTCGCCGACGCCACGCCGTTCGCCTTCATCGCCGTGCGGTTCGGCATCGCCGCCCTGGTGCTCGCGCCGGGGACCCCCTTCCGCCCAACCCCCGACCGTGCGGAGCTCCGCGGCGGACTGTTGCTGGGCGCGCTCGTGGCCGTGGGGTTCATCTCCCAGACGGCGGGACTCGTGATCACCACGCCGTCGCGCTCGGCGTTCATCGTCGCCGTATCGTCGATACTGGCGCCGGTGATCGCCCTGGCGTGTTTCGGTGGCCAGATCGTGGCGGTCACCGCGCTGTCCCGCCGCTACGACGCGCGGCGCCTCGTATTCTGCCAGATCGCCACGACCGCGCTGTTGGGCGCGCTGGCGGCCGGGCTGCTCGAGCATCCTCACGTCCGGTGGACGCCCCGGTTCCTCGGGGCACTTGGGTACACGGTGCTGTTCGCGAGCACGATCTGCTTCTTGCTGCAAGTGTCCGCGCAGCGACACATGTCGTCGGCGCGAGCGGCGCTCATTTTCTGCTTCGAGCCGCTCTTCGCCGCGCTCACGTCCTGGCTGGTGCTGGGGGAGCGGCTCTCGCTCGTGCAGTGGGTCGGGGGGACGCTCATCCTGCTCGGGATGCTGGCGGCGGAGCTGCCGTGGCAACCGGCGCCGGAGCGAAGGGCGGTGACACTGGACGGCTGACGTCCTGTCGTGCATGATAGGGGCGCAACTGCGCAAAGTGCACGGACGCAGATGACTCACCGTTTCCGCTACCTCCTCCGGATCGCCGCCGTCGCGGCGGCCTACTACGCCGCGGCTCGCGTCGGCTTACTTGCAGCCGTCGCGCAATCGGTCGTCTCCTCTGCCTGGCCGCCCTCGGGCGTCGCGCTCGCGGCCCTGCTGCTGCTGGGTTTGCGCCTCTGGCCGGGAATCGCGCTGGGGGCGTTTCTCCTCAACTGGACCGCCGGCGTGTCGGCGGCGGCCGCCGCCGGGATCGCGACGGGGAACACGCTCGAAGCCGTCGCGGGCGCCTGGGTGCTCGGACAGGTGGTGGACTTCCGGCCCTCGCTCGAGCGGGTGCGCGACGTCATCGCGCTCGTCGTGGTCGGAGCGCTCGCGAGCACGACGCTCAGTGCCACGCTCGGGGTCGCGAGCCTGTGGGCGAGCGGGGCCGTCGCGCCGGACGCGCTGCGGCGCCTCTGGCTCGTCTGGTGGTCCGGCGACGCGCTGGGGGACGTGCTCGTCGCACCCTTGCTGCTCACGTGGGTCCGCGCCGCGCGCGCCGCCGGGCGGCGACTCGAGGCCGCCGGCTTGCTCGCCGCGCTGCTGCTGCTCACGGGGCTGCTGCTGCGCAACCCGTTGTCGTACGTGTATGCCGTCTTCCCCGTGCTCGTGTGGGCCGCGCTGCGGTTCGGGAGCCGCGGCACGGCGATGGCGACGGCCGTCGTCGCGACCCTGACGATCTGGTACACGTTGCACGGGCTCGGGCCCTTCGTCGCCTCCGCCCCGACCGAGAATCTCGCCCTGCTGCAGACCTTTCTCGGGCTGACCGCGGTGACCGGGCTGGTGCTCGCGGCGGTCGTGACCGAGCGCGGCGCGGCCGAGGGAGCCCTGGGGCGGGAAGTGGCGTTCGTGGAGCTGCTGCAGACCGTCGCCGTCGCCGCCAACGAGGCGCCAACCGCCGAGCACGCGCTCCGGACGGCCATCGGCGCGGTGTGCCGTGTGACCGGATGGCCGGTCGGTCACGTATACCTGGTGTCCGCGGACGAGCCGGAGGTGTTGCGGCCCAGCACGATCTGGCAGGACGACCACCGCTCGCTGCGCGAGCCGTTCCGCCGCGTGACTGAAGTGACCACGTTGCGGCGCGGCGTGGGACTGCCGGGCCGGGTACTCGCCACCAAGCATCCGGCGTGGGTGCTCGACGTCACGCGCGACGCGAACGTCCCCCGTGCCGACGCGGCGGCCCAGTCGGGGCTGCGCGCCGGACTCGCGGTGCCCGTGCCCGTCGGCGCCGACGTGGCGGCCGTACTCGAGTTCTTCTCCCCCGATGCCATCGCGCCCGACCAGGCGCTGCTCGGCGTGCTGTCCCACATCGGCACGCAGCTGGGCCGCGTCATCGAACGAGAGCGCGCCGCGGAGGCGCTGCGCGAGCGCGAAGCGCTCCTCGGGGCGATGTTCGACCAGTCGGCCGTCGGCATCGCCGTGGCCGATCGCAGCGCCCGCTTCATCCGCAGCAACCGGGCGTTCCAGGAGATGATCGGCTACGACGCCGCGGAGCTCGAGTCCCTGTCGCACGCCGACATCACCTACGCGGAAGACCTGCTCGAGCATCGCGAGCTGATGGCGGAGCTGGCGCGCGGCACGCGATCGTCCTTCACGTTCGAGAAGCGCTACTGCCGCAAGGACGGCCGGATGATCTGGGCCCATGTCACCGTATCGGCCCTCCCCGCGGAAGACGGCACGCCGCAGCGGTTCGTCGGCATGGTCGAGGACGTCACGGAGCGCAAGAGCGCCGAGGCCGAGCTGGACCGTCACCGCACGCAGCTGCGGGGGCTCGCCGCGCGGCTCGAGGCGGCCCGCGAAGCGGAGCGCGCCCGCATCGCCCGCGAGATCCACGACGAGCTGGGCCAGGCGCTCACCGCCCTGAAGATCGACGTGCTCTGGCTCAAGAAGCGTATCCCCGCGTCTTCCCCCGAGCTGACACGCAAGCTCGACGGCATGACGGCGATCATCGACGGCACCGCCCAGGGGATCCAGCGGGTCGCCGCCGAGCTGCGTCCCAGTGTCCTGGACGAGCTCGGCCTGCGCGCCGCGATCGAGTGGGAGGCCCACGAGTTCGCCACGCGCACCGGCATCGAGTGCCGGGTGGAGCTCCCCGAGGGACAACCCGCCCTGGATGCTAGCCGGGCGACTGCCGTGTTCCGCATCTTCCAGGAAGCGCTCACCAACGTGGCGCGACACGCCGCCGCCACCCACGTGATCGTCCGGCTCGGCGTAAGCCCCAACGCGCTCGAGCTCACAGTCCAGGACAACGGCCGCGGCATCCGGGAGGGCGCCCTGCACGATTCCCGCTCCCTTGGCCTGCTCGGCATGCGGGAGCGCGCCGGCAACTTTCACGGCAACGTCACGATCGCGGGCAATCCGGGCGCAGGCACCACCTTGACCGTCACCATGCCGCGGAGCGCATGATCCGGATCTTCATCGCCGACGATCATCACCTGATCCGCGCCGGCTTCCGCCAGCTCGCCGCAGAGGACCACACGCTTCGCGTCGTGGGCGAAGCGGCCGAGGGGCACGATCTGCTCCGAAAGCTCGAGGGGAGCGGCACGGACGTGTTGATCTTGGATATCGGCATGCCCGGGCCTGGGTTCCTTACGTTGCTGGGGCAGCTCAAGCAGCGCTTCCCCCAGGTGCGCGTGCTGGTCGTCAGCATGCACCCGGAGGGGGAACTGGCTATCCAGGCCCTGCGCGCCGGAGCCGCCGGGTATGTGACCAAGACGGAAGCACCGACCGACCTCCTGGCGGCGGTGGCGAAGGTTCATGCCGGGGGCCGCTACGTGAGCCCCACCCTGGCCGAGCGCCTCGCCGACGCGCTGGCCGCGGGCCCGCCGGGCCGGGCGCACGAAGCCCTCTCCGCCCGGGAATACCAGGTGCTGTGCCTGTTGGGTGTGGGCAGGACCAACAAGCAGATTGCGACGGGCTTCAAGGTCGGCCCCAAGACCATCTCCACATACCGCAGCCGTATCCTGCGCAAGCTGGACCTCAAAACGAACGCCGATCTGGTCCGCTATGTCATCGAGCACGACCTCACCACCTGAGGCGCGGTGCCGCTGTCGGACGCGACGGACAAGGCGCCTCCCGGGCCGTACAGGCGGTGCCAGCCTGCCCCGATACCGTGTTGCGCCGGCGCTGTGCAGTTTGTGCACTTCACCACTATGCACCCCTCCGCCATTCGCGTCTGCCTGGTCGAGGACTCCAGCCTGGTCCGGCTGCGGCTGGCGGGCATGCTGCGTGACCTGTGGGACGTGGAACGAGTGTTCGAAGCCGCGACGGTGGCCGAGGCCCGGCGGCTGCTCCCCACCGCCAAACCCCACCTGGTCGTAGTGGACATGCGGCTCCCCGACGGCGACGGTCTCGAGGTGGTCGCGGCGGCGAAGCGCCTCACGCCGCAGCCCGCCGTGGTCGTGCTGACCAGCTACGGGTACGACCAGCTGCGCGCGACGTGTCTCGAGGCGGGCGCCGATCAGTTTCTCGACAAGCGGACGGAGTTCGACCGGCTGCCCGCCATTGTGGCGGACCTGTGCGCGCACCACGACCCCCGTGCCGGTGCGCCACCGTGAGGATCGGCATGACGCGACGCTCGGACCAGGAGAAGTTCGACCGCTTCACCGAGCTGGCGGCCCGCGTGCTCGGTGTGCCGATCGTGTCGCTCTCCCTGGTGGGGCCGCGTCACGGCGTCGTCACGAGCAGCGCCGGCCTGCCCGCGCCGTTGGTGTTGCTCCTGGCCCACCGGTTCAGCCGCCGCGTCGCCGCGTCGCGCCGGCCACTCGTGATCGACGACGCCCGCGCTCATCCGCTCGGCGCGAACACCCCCGCCGTGCAGGATGGCCTGGTGATCGCGTATGCCGGCGTCCCCTTGTTCGACGCGGGCGGCCGCACACTGGGGACTCTGTGCCTGATGGACACGCGACCGCGCGCTTGGACGCGGGAGCAGCTCGAGCGGTTGTACGATGTCGCCTGGGTGCTGAGACACGCGGTGGACTGGCGGGCACCGCAACGCACCGGAACAGAGGCCCGCAAGTGGCGGCGCCCCACGCCAGGCCGGAGCATCCTGCCCAGCCACGGTTGAAGTACCTCCCCCTGCTGACGATATTTGGTCCGCCGCTCATTCCCGAGTAGCTCAGTTGGTAGAGCAGCCGGCTGTTAACCGGCGGGTCGCAGGTTCGAGTCCTGCCTCGGGAGCTCCGTAGATCCCCCTGCCCCAACGAGTTCCAATCCGGGCTCCACAGTGGCTCCAGGCTCCGGTACGGT
>QHUT01000080.1 GCA_003222055.1 Gemmatimonadota bacterium | reverse complement strand
TGTCTGGGTGGTGCGCGCGACGGACACGGCCGCGGTGATCCAGTTCGACGCCGTCACATATCACCTGTTCCGGGATGTTCTCACGCCCGGCACGGTGCACAGCGTGAGCGTCGCGGATACGCAGTTGACGGTGGGCGGTCGCACCCGGCAAGTCTTCGTCTCCTGGTCCGGCGGGCAGCCGCGCAGCTTCAGCTACACGCCGACCGCCACCCCGGAAACCCTCACCGTGACGCTGGCCCGGTCGCACCAGGTCCACTATACCGCCACCAGCGGCGGCACGATTTCGGGCTCGGTGCCGAGCGACACGTTCGTCACGGACGGGACGCCGGTGACCCTCATGGCCACCGACACGAGCGTCGTGCGCACGTTCCAAGGCTGGGCGGGCGATACCGTCACCAAGAACTTGAGCGTCACGCTGCCGATGGGTCGGCCGTACTCCGTGCGGGCGGTGTTCCTCGAGACCTTCAACACGGTGGACGTGGTCTCCCAGCTGCTCAACGGGTCGAGCGCGCTCACAGCGGCGCAGCTCACAGACCTCGACCAGCTGGGGAACAACAGCGGCGAGTTCGATCTGGGCGATTTTCTCGCCTGGGTGCAGGCGACCGGGGCGCCGCTCACGGCCCAGCAACGGGCGCGCGTGAGCGCGGCTAAGCGGAAAGGAGCGTCTCGATGAAGCGGCTCGGGCGATGGCTGCTGGTCACGCTGGCACTGGGAGGCGCCGGGAGCTGCAGCAGCGACGCGGGCACGGGTCCGGTGGCGGGAGTGCTCACCGTTTCGCTGACGACGCCCAAGGCCGGCTCGGACGGCGCGATTCAGTTCAGGTTCACAGGGCCGCTGGCGCCCACGAGCATTACGGCCGCGCCGGGGCTACGGGTCTTCTCCCAGCCCCTGACCATGGTGACCCGGATGGCCGTCACCGGGACGCTGACGAACGGCGCGGTGGTGACGATCGGCCTCGCCGACACCCGGAAGCTGAGCCAATACGCCGCAACCATCGAGGCCGTGGCCGGGTCGGACTTCCAACTGCGCCCGCTCAACGGGTACTCCCTCACGATTTCGCAGTAGCTTCGCAGTCGCCTGGCCGCGGCACGAACGCCGGCGTACCGTCCGGCAGCCGGAGCGCGAGCACCGCCTCGCGCCCCTGTGTCGCCCACGTCGCGAAGGCCCGCGCGTCGGGATGCGGCGCCGGGCGTGATCGGATTCATGCTGCTCGGTGTAGTACTCGCGAGGCGGGGCGTGAGGCATGCCACGGCCGCTCCCTCGGCCGCGCCTTAGATTGGAACGTCGCGCTCATCCCTCGAGGACCGGGAGTTCCGCGTGAAGGCTCGACACACCCTGTTGCTGACCGTGGTGGCCGTCGTCTGCCTGCCGGGCGCCGGCCGATCGCAGCAGGGCCCGCCGCGTGTGCGCCGCGAGATTAGCGGCTTCGATTTCCGCAAGGACGGGGTGTGGCGCAAACAGGTGCGCGCCGTGCGGAGCGCCCGCCAGCAACTGTTGCGGCAGCGGAATTTCCCGGCGCTGAACGCACCGCTCGTGACCGGGGGCCGCGCCCCGCGGTCGCAGGGCGCGCCGCTCGCGGCCGGGCCCGCCGTCTCCGGCGTGCTGCGCGTGCCGGCCATCCTGTTCAAGTTCAAGAACACACCGGCGAGCCAGATCCGTCCCACCAGCCAGTTCGACGACGTGCTGTTCGCGCCGACACCCACCGGCGCGTCCGCCGGCCGGCCCTACACGTACGCGTCGTATTACGCCGAGCTGTCGAACGGGTTGCTGAACGTGCAGGGGCAGACGTACGGCTACGCCGCGCTCGACTCCAATGAAGTGACCTACACCGGCGTTCCCGGCACCTGCACCGGAAACCCGTATACGGGCTCGACGGACTGCAACGGCCTGTTCTCACCCAATGCGGTCGCACGCATGCAGAGCGCGCTCACCGAGGCGCTGCGCAAGCTCGACGGCCAGATCGACTGGACGCAATACGACAGCGATGGCGACGGCTTCGTGGATCTGGTGGCGTTCATGCAGCCGGCGCTCGACGGAGCGTGTGGGCCGCGCGGCAACAATCACCTGTGGGCACACCGCTTCTTCCTGGGGCCGTATCGCACGCATTCGACCACCGTGGTGAACGGCCGGACGGTGAACGTGCAGGTGGCCGACTACATCCTGGAGAGCGGCGTGGGCGGTGCGAGCGGGTGCGACACCACCACGATCATGCCGATCGGCACGGTGGCTCACGAGACCGGACACGGATTCGGGCTCCCCGATCTGTACGACACCGACGAGTCGAGCGAGGGCGTGGGCGAATACAGCTTGATGGGGAGTGGGAACTACACGTCCCCGTTCAGTCCCTCGCGCATGGACGTGTGGTCGCTCAACGAGCTGGGCTGGGTGGTCGTCGCACCGCTCGCCAGCGGGGCGTACACGTTCGGCCCGGCGCAAGCAACCGTGGACACCGCGTTGTTCGTCCCCGTCACCGGATCGAACCCGCGCGGCGAGTACTTCCTGCTGGAAAACCGTCAGCGTGTGTTGTCGGACAGCGCGATGATTCGCTACCACTGCCAGGCGTGGTATGCCTCCGCGAATCCACCCGCGTCGTGCGGTGGGGGCCTCATCGTCTGGCATGTGGATTCGGCGCAAATTGCCGACGGGGTGACCACACCGGGCCCGAACCGCGACTTCAATCATGTGAACGTGGGCCCGATTCACGGCCTCGAGTCCATCCAGGCAGACGGATTCGGCAACCTCGACGCGGACCCCGCGCGTCGTTGCTATCCGGGGGCTCCGGTCGTCGGCTGCTCGGATCGTGGCGATGCGGGCGACCTCTATCCCGGTACCACCGGAAACGCGACGCTGTCGATCGCCACGCTGCCGAGCGACGGCCTCAACGCGACCGGCTGCCCGGGCTTCAGCCTGGACACGATCAGCCAGGTCGTGCCCAATGGAGCGGTGCGCTTCGTGTTGAACACGGGTGTGCAGCCCCTGGCCGTGACCACGGTGCCGCAGCTCCCCGGTGGCCAGTGGGGATACTCCTATAACACGGTTCTGAGAGCGACGTGTGGTGGCGGCAACTACCGGTGGAGCGTCGTGTCGGGGACGCCGCCTCCGGGGGTGGGGTTGTCGCAGGGCGGCGTGTTGAGCGGGTGGCCGACCGACACGGGCACCTACACGTTCCAGGTCAGCGTGACCGACCAGACGCAGACCGCGGGGCGGGGGATGACCCTCCACGTCGTGGAGCCGTCCCTCACGCTGCAGCAGGTCCTGAGTCTCGAGTTCCAGGGCCCGGCGCTCGCGAATGGCGACCAGACACGCTACCTCGATCTGCAAGGCAATCGCAACAACACGTTCGACATCGGCGACTTCCTGCGCTGGCTCGGGCGCACGGGGAACGTGGCGCCGGCAGGCGTGCCGGTCGCGACCGCGAGGGCACGGCCATGAACAGATATCTGACGGCTCTCGGCGTGGCCTGGGCGATCGCCGCGGGCGGTTGCAGTGAGCCCGCCGCCCCCGCTTCGGTGACCCTCTCCGCACAGCTCGCCAACGCGGGATCGACGGATCGGGCGATCCTGGTGCAGCTCGTCGGAGCCGACCCGAGCGCAGGGATCGACAGTGTGCTGGCGCCCACCGGCTCGAGCTATCGTCTATTCACGCAACGCCTGTCCGCCACCCAATGGCGCGCCATCATCACGGGCAATCTCTCGGACGGGGCACTGCTGCGGCTCTCGGTGCCCGCCAAGAGCCAGGCGAGCGGCTACACGGCCATGATTCTGGACGTCGCGGACGCATCGTTCGCCGCCGTGGCGCCTGGAAGCCGGGCCGTCACGATCGCGCCGTAGCGCCCAGCGGCGAGCGTCACGGCGCCGCGGCAGCCCGCGGGGTCATGCACGCCCCTGCCACCATAGCGAACGCCGGCGTGCTGTCAGGGAGACGCAATTCAGCGATCGCGGCCCGACCTGTCTGCGTCGCCCACTGCGCGAACCCGCCCGCGTCCGCCGGGGCGTTGGGATGGCGCACCACGTACAAGGTGTACGGGTTGGTGAGCGCCGTGTCTGCCACGAACAGGATCCGCAGACTCAAGCCCCGGAGCCTCGCATACGTGGGCAGATCGGCGAGGGCGTACGCGTCGCGCTCGTCGGCGAGGTGGAGGGTGGCCGCCTGGTCGGCCCCCGACTCGATACGCCAGGGTGACAGGGGTGTCACTCCCGCCGCCTGCCACAAGGCCAGCTCCTTCACGTGCGTTCCGGACGAATCGCCGCGTGACACGAACGGACCGCCCACGGCGGCGATGCGGCGGAATGCCGCGGCGGCCGAAGGGGCGGCGGCCACGCGTGCGGGATCCGCCGCCGGCCCGACGATCGCAAACCGGCTCGCGACGAACGGGCAGCGGCGCAGGGCGTGGCCGGGCCCGACCAGCAAGCGCCGCTCCAGCGCCGGCGCGTGCGTGATCACCACGTCGAGATCGCCGCTCGCTGCGGCACGCAGGATCTGTCCCGAGGGCGCGACGACGGTCGCGAATCGAGGGCCCGCCCAGAGCGACTCGAGCACGGCGAGGACGCCGGATTGTTGGACGGTGTAGGTGGTGCCGAGGCGAAACGGGGTGGATGCCGGCCGGCAGGCGGCCACGATCGCGCATAGGG
Source organism: Gemmatimonadota bacterium (assembly GCA_003222055.1). Classification (GTDB taxonomy): domain Bacteria; phylum Gemmatimonadota; class Gemmatimonadetes; order Gemmatimonadales; family GWC2-71-9; genus AG41. The sequence goes on along the minus strand of QHUT01000080.1, from coordinate 37,007 downwards.
CACTCAGGCGTCTCACGACGGGGAATCTCCACGCGGAGACACAGGAAAGGCAAAGGGCTAGACGCACAGACCCGCCGGGGAGAACAGCGGGGAGGAGACAGGTAGTCCCGCCCCCTGGACACTGTTCACCGCTGCGCGTCTGTGCGTCTGTTTTCTCTGAGCTATCTTACTAGCCGTACCAGGGGCGGTAGCTCAGCTGGGAGAGCACCTGGTTTGCAACCAGGGGGTCGTGGGTTCGAATCCCATCCGCTCCACGTTCAGGGGGTGACGACCATGCTGCCAAGGACGAGTGGCGCGGCGCGCGGGTGGCTCGCGCTGATCCTGCTGAGTGCCGCCGCCGCACAGGCGCAAACGGCCGCCGCCCAGGCGCGATCGAAAGGATGGAATCCCATGGACTTCAAGAAAGCGACCGACGGCGAGCTGCGACGCTCGCTCACGCCGCTGCAGTACGAGGTGACGCAGCGCGACGCCACCGAGCGGGCGTTCAACAACGAGTACTGGGACAACCACCAGCCCGGGATCTACGTGGACGTGGTGTCGGGCGAGCCGCTGTTCAGCTCACTCGACAAGTACGATTCCGGGACCGGCTGGCCCAGCTTTACGAAGCCGCTCGAGCCCGGCAACATTCGCCAGAAGACGGATCGCTCCCTGTTCATGGTGCGCACCGAAGTCCGCTCGACGCGCGCTGACTCGCACCTCGGGCACCTGTTCGACGACGGCCCGCCCCCCACCGGGTTGCGCTACTGCATGAATTCCGCCGCGTTGCGGTTCATTCCGCTCGAGCGACTCGAGGCGGAGGGGTACGGGCAGTTCCTCCCGCTCTTCGAGGCGGCGAAGGTCCATCGCCCCTGACCCGGTGCCGCCCGTCGATTGGCTTCCCCTGCTCGGCGACATCGCCGATCGCGCCGACGAGATCGCGCTCACGTTCTTCGGCGCCAAGCGACTGCGGGTCGACGAGAAGCCCGACTCGAGTCCGGTTACGGAGGCCGACCAGGCGATCGAGACGATGGCGCGAGCGTTGGTGCGGGAGCGGCAGCCGGCGCTGGGAGTGCTGGGCGAGGAGCAGGGCGAGGTGGCAGGCGCAGGCGGCACCCGGTTGATCATCGATCCCATCGACGGCACGCGTAACTTCGTGCGGGGGATTCCGGTGTTCGCGACCCTCCTGGCGATCGAAACGGGCGGGGAGGTCCTGGCGGGAGTCGCCAGCGCTCCCGCGTTGCGCGCGCGCTGGCGCGCCGCGCGCGGCACCGGCGCCTTTCGCGACGCGCGCCGCCTGCGGGTATCGGGCACGCGCTCGTTCGACGCGGCCCTGTTGTTCCACGGCAATCTCGGTCTCAGGGAGGGTGGCCCGCCGCCCGGCTTCGCTCGGCTCGTCGGCCGCGTGGGCCACACACGGGGGTTCGGAGACTTCTATCAGCACATGCTGGTGGCGGAAGGCGCTGGAGAGGTCGCGATCGATCCCGTGATGCACCCGTGGGACATCGCGGCGCTGCAAGTGATCGTGGAGGAGGCGGGCGGCCGTGCCACCAGCCTGGGCGGCGAGCGCTCGATCCATGCCGGCAGCCTCGTGAGCTCGAACGGCGCGCTGCACGAGGCTATGTTGGACATGCTGTGCCGCGCCACGGAGGGAGTCGTATGATCGCTCGTCGCCAGTGGGGCGCTCCGATGCTCGTCGCGACCGTCGCGGTCGTCGGCGGTTTCGCCATCGCGGCGCGGGCGCCCGGACCAGAAGTCACCGTATACAAGAGCCCGAGCTGCGGCTGCTGCAAGAAGTGGGTGGAGCACCTGCAGACCGCGGGATTCCGCGTGACGGTGCATGACACGTCCACCCTCGCCGGGGTGATGGCGCAATACGGTGTGCCCCGCAAACTGACCGCGTGCCACACGGCCGTGGTGGACGGCTACGTCGTCGAAGGGCACGTTCCCGCCGACGTGATCCAGCGCCTCCTGAAGGAGCGGCCCGAGATCGCAGGGGTCGCCGTCCCCGGCATGCCGGCCGGGGCGCCGGGGATGGAGTCGGACACACCCGCGCGGTATTACATCCTGACGTTCGACAAGAACGGCACGACGTCGGTGTACGGCGCGCGGTGATGCTTCTCCCGGAGCCGCCGGACGTCGATCCGCTCGACGACGAAGACTTCCCGCCCGGTGACGGCACGGCCGAAAGCGAGGTGGTGGTCGTGTGCCCCCACTGCGGCGAGGTCAACGAGCTCGGCCTCGATCCCGGGGGCGGGTCGGTGCAGGAGTACGTGGAGGATTGCCAGGTCTGCTGCCGCCCCTGGCGAGTCACGGTGCGTTACGCCGAGGATGGGACGGCGGAGGTGTTCACCGAAGCGCTCGACGAGTGACGACGAGGGGCCAGGAACGCGTTCCTGACCCCCCGTAGCTGTTCACCCCTGCGCGTCTGCGCGTCCAGCCGTTGCTCGTCCTATTTTCTGGCGGCCTCGTACCTCTTTCCCACCTCAGGCCAGTTGACCACGTTCCACCACGCCGCCACGTAGTCCGGCCGCCGGTTCTGGTACTTGAGGTAATACGCGTGCTCCCACACGTCGAGCCCGAGCACCGGAATCTTGCCGTCCATCAGCGGGCTGTCCTGGTTCGCCGTGCTGAACAGCTCGAGCTTGCCGCCCGCGAGGGCGAGCCAGGCCCAGCCGCTGCCGAACCGGCTCGTCGCGGCGCTCGCCACCTGCTCTTTGAACTTGGCGAAATCGCCGAAGGTCTTTTTGATCGCGTCGGCCAGGGCGCCACTGGGCTCGCCGCCGCCGCCCTTGCCGGCCGGCGCCATGATCGTCCAGAAGAGCGAGTGGTTGTGATGGCCCCCGCCGTTGTTGCGGACCGCCATGCGGATGTCTTCCGGGATGCCGTTGATGCCGCGGAGCAGGTCTTCGAGCGTCTTCTTGTGCAGCTCGGGGTGTTTGTCGAGCGCGGCATTGAGATTGTTGACGTACGCCTGGTGATGCTTGTCGTGGTGGATCTGCATCGTCTGGGCGTCGATGTGGGGTTCGAGCGCCCCGAACTCGTACGGCAGTGGCGGCAGGGAATGCGCCATGGTCCGCTCCTTGGCGGTCTGACTGGTCGTCCGATCCTTTACGCTCTGTGCCATAGGTCGGCCACTCCTTTCGCTGCGGGGTGGCGGGCCGCGCGAAAGATGCACCGCGCGGGCGTCCATTTCAAACCGGCACGCGCGCGGGTTGCCCGCCGAGTCTTGCGCGATGACATTGTGTACGCTGGTAACCCCGCAGGGTCGCGATCCGTTCCGCGTCCCCGACTAGGAGCCAAGGAGCACGCGCTGTGACCGTGACCGCCTCCGGGGCCGGCCCCTGCGTCGGTGCCGCCGCCCCCGACTTCACGCTCCCGTCCACGGCCGGGACCGACGTGACGCTCTCGAGCTTCCGTGGCCGGCGCCACGTGTTGCTCGCGTTGTCGCTGTGAGCGGCGGGCCGAGCCGGCGCTAGGGTCGCACCAGCATGGCGTCCGTCACGCTCCGCCATCTCACCAAGACCTACGATGCTGTCGGCACGCAGGCGGTCGCGGACCTGTCCCTCGACGTGTGCGACGGCGAGTTCTTCGTATTGCTCGGGCCGTCGGCCTGCGGCAAGACGACCGTGCTCCGCTGCATCGCCGGGCTCGAGGAGCCGAGCGCAGGCGAGATCCTCATCGGAGACCACGACGTCGCGCATCTCTCTCCCGGTGAGCGCGACGTGGCGATGGTGTTTCAGAGCCACGCCCTCTACCCGCACCTCTCGGTGCGGGGCAACATCGCCTTCGGCCTCGAGGTGCGTGGGGTCCCGGCGGCGGAGATCGCGCGGCGGGTCGAGCAGACCGCCGAGCGGCTCGGCCTCACCGCAGCGCTCGAGCGCCGGCCGGCGGAGCTCTCGGGGGGAGAGCGACAGCGCGTGGCGCTGGGCCGGGCGATCGTGCGCGAGCCCCGTGTCTTTCTCTACGACGAGCCGCTCTCCAGCCTCGATCCAACGTTGCGCAGCGAGCTGCGCGCCGAGCTGCTGCAGCTGCACCGCGCCCTCGGCGTCACCGTCGTATACGTCACACACGACCAAGTCGAGGCGATGATGATGGGGCAGCGCATCGCGGTGCTCGATGCCGGGCGGCTGCGGCAGCTGGGCACGCCCGCCGAGGTGTATGGCCAGCCCGCCGACGTGTTCGTCGCCCGCTTCATCGGCAGCCCCGGAATGAACGTGCTGAAGGGCCGGGGGCGGGGAACGGGGCGGGGCGGGGGAGTGGTCGACTGCGGCACCTGGTCGATTGCCGTCCCGCTGGAGCACTACGAGGGTGAGCTCCACCTGGGGGTGCGTCCCGAGCACGTGCGCCTGTGCGCGCCCGACCAGGGGACGGCGACGGCGGAGGTGCGCGTGGTCGAGCCGCTGGGTGCCGACACGCTCATACACGTCGACGCAGGCGGCCAGCGCGTGGTCGCGCGGGTCGGCGGCTTCCCCGGCTTCCGACCCGGCGACCGCGTCGGGGTCACGCTCGACCGGCAGCACCTCTATCTGTTCGACGCGGCGGGAGCGCGACTCGCGTGAGGCGCGTCGTCGCGCTGTGCCTCGCGTGCTGGGCGTGCGGCGGCGGCCGGGAAGAGGGAGGACGGGGCGCACTCGTGCTCGCCGATCGCGTCGACTCGGGCGCAGGCGCGGCCGAGGTCGAGCTTCAGGAGCGGCTGGTGACACCCTATCTCGCCCGCCATCCCGGCCTCGAGCTCGTGCGACACTCGAGCGCGGCGCGGGACGAGTACCGCCGCGCGCTGCTCACCTCGCTGGCCGGCGATGACCCTCCCGACGTGTTCCTGCTCGACGCCGAAGACGTGCCGCAGGTCGTGGAGCGGGGTGTGGCCCTCGACCTCGTTCCGTATCTCGCGCGGATCGGTGTCGACCCGGCGCGTTACGACCAGACGCTCCTGGCCGTGTTCCGCCGCGGCGCCGGGCTGTACGGGCTCCCGCGGGGCTATACGCCCGTGGTGGTCGCCTACAACAAGGATCTGCTGGATCGTGCCGCGCTTCCCTATCCCACGGACGACTGGACGTGGGACGACTTCCTCCGCGTCGCGAAACAGCTCACGCGGGACACGGATGGCGACGGGTCGATCGATCAGTGGGGGAGCGCCTTCGACGGACGCCTCGCCCTGTGGCTGCCGTGGATCTGGGCGGGCGGCGGCGACGTGTTGTGCGCCGATGGCCGGCGTGCATCAGGGTGTCTCGACTCGCGGGCCACGGTCGAGGCGCTGCGCTGGTATGCCGGTTGGGCTACGAGCGACGGGCTAGCGCTGCGGATCCACGATGCCCGTGACGCGCCGGGGGCCATCGCGCGCCTGTTCGCGAGCGGCCGGCTCGCGCTCATGACGACGGGTCACTGGGCGATTCCCGGGCTGCGTGCGAGCGTCGCCGCCGGGCGCCTGCACGTCGGATTCGTCGCCATCCCGCACCGCGAGGGCGTCCCGTCCGCCACCGTGCTCTACGTGTCGGGCTACGCCGTACCTGCAATGACCCTGCGGCGCAAAGCCGCGGTGGAACTCGCGGCGGACCTCACTGATTCCGCCGCCGCGGCGGCGTGGGGAGAGGCTGGGCTGGAGCTGCCGGCGGTCGCAGCGGCGGCCAGGGCCGTGGCGGCGGCGGACGCACTCGGATGGGACGCGGCGTTCCTGCGCGCGGCCGCGCACGGCCGACCGTCCTGGAGCGCGCGCGTCGGGCTGTGGCGAGACGTCGCCGAGCGGCTCGCCGATCTCATGGACCGCATCGTGATCACCCACGACGACCCGGCGCGCGTGGCGGGCGCCACGGCGCGCGAGCTGGACCGGCTTCTGGGCGCCACGCGATGACACTGCGCGCGCGCGCCCGGTGGGCGGCACTCGTCGCCCTTGCGGCGGCCGTCCTGCTCCCGCTCGCCGCCGCACGCTGGGCGCGCGCTCGATGGGAGCGGGGGCTCGCGGCGCGCGACGCAGCCGCCGCCGCCGGGTACCTGGCGATCGTCACACCGATGGCCCGGAGCGGCGGCGGGTACGACCTGCCGCAGCTCTTGATCCGGGCGCGGGCGCTCGCCGGGCTTCCGGGACTCGCGGCGGCCTTCGAGATCTACGACCGCACCGCGCCCCTGGTCCACGCCACGGCGTCGCCGCTACCGCCCGCGGCGCTCGAGCGACTGCGTCGCGAGGTCGCCGTGCGCTGGACGGGGGAGGCGATGCTCGCGCCGCTGCTCGATCGTGACGGGTGGGCTGTCGTGGGCGCGGTCGCGGCCCAACCGCAAGGGGGAGGCTGGCCCATGTCGCCGTGGTCTTTCGCGGCGCTGTTGCTGTTCGTGGTGGCCGGCGTGCAGGCGGTGCGCGCGATGGGCGGGACGGGCGAGCCGTGGCGCCAGGCGCTGGGGCGCTACGGCGCGGCCGCCGGCCTGTTCGGCGTGGCGATGTTTGCCGACGTGCGGCTGGCCGGCCGCGAGGCCACGGATCACTGGCTCTCCGATGCACGGCTGCTCATGCAGGAGGCGGTGGCCCGCGTCCCCGAGACCCGCGCCGCGCCCACGGGCCTCGGGGCCATCGCTCGCGGCGCCGAGGTGGTACCGGGGGACTCGCTCGGCTCGGGCGTCGTGCGACGCGATGTCGCCGGCGTCGTGCGCGCCGTGGTCGCCGTGCGGCTCGCGCCCGGACGCTGGGTCGAGCTGAGGGCCCGCCCCCTGGAAGCCGGCACGGCGCCCTGGCTCGCGGTCCTGCTCGGTGTGGCCGGGCTCGGTCCGCTCGGAGCGCTGCTGGCCGGCTGGAGCCTCGCCACATCGCCGCGGCAGCGGGACGAGACCTTGGCGGCGTGGGGCTTCCTGGCGCCGTCGGCGCTGCACCTCCTCGCGTTCACCGTCGCGCCGCTGCTGTTCGCCTTGTATCTGTCCGTGCACCGATTCAGCCCCGTCGAGCCGGCCCGGCCGCTCATCGGGCTGGCGGGTCTCGCCCGAGCGCTCGGAAGCCCGCTCGTTTGGGCGGCGCTCGGGCGCACGCTGCTCTACGCCGGCTACGTCCCGGTCTCCATGGGGTTGGCGCTCGCCTTCGCCCTGCTACTCCGCGGTGGATCGCGGGGCGCGAGGCTCGTGCGGGCGCTGTTCTTACTGCCCGCCGTATCGTCGGTGGTAGCGGTCGCCCTCGTGTGGCGGTGGATGTATCAGCCGGACGTCGGCATCATCAATCACCTGTTTGGGCAGCTGCTCACGCGCGCCGGACTGGGACGGGTGGATTGGCTCGGCGATCCCGGAGTTGCGCTCATCGCGGTGATGATCGTCTCGATCTGGACGCAGCTCGGGTATCAGATGGCCGTGTTCCACGCCGGGCTGGAGAGCATCCCTCGGGCGTACGTCGATGCCGCGCGCGTGGACGGCGCGAACGCGTGGCAGCGGTTCCGGCGCGTGACACTCCCGCTGCTCCGCCCGGTGATCCTGTTCGTGCTGGTCACGGGGATGCTCGGCGCGTGCCAGGTGTTCGCTCTGGTCGCGGTCCTCACGGGGGGAGGCCCGGTCGGCACCACGGACGTCATCGTGTATCGGATTTACCGGACCGCCTGGGAGCAGCTCCAGTTCGGCGATGCCAGCGTACTCTCGCTCCTGCTGTTCGTGCTGCTGCTCGCGGCCACACGAACACAGTTGAGGCTGCTCGATCGGCGGGTGGAATATGCGTAGACCGAAACCGCGACGAGTGCAGCGATGGGACTGGCTTGCCTACGGACTGGGCCTGCCGATGGCGCTCCTCATGCTTGCGCCATTCCTCTATATGGTCGCCACCGCCCTGCTGGGAGAGGGGGACACTCTGCGCCGCGCGCATCCAGAGAGCTTCGCGGCCGCGCTCGCTGCGGCGCCGTTCGGCCGGTTCTTCCTCAACAGCGCGATCTTCTCGGTCGCCGTGGCTCTGGGGCAGGTGCTCACCAGCACCACCGCCGCCTACGCCTTCGCGCGGCTGCGATTTCCCGGACGCGACCGCGTATTTGCCTGCTATCTCTTGGCGCTCATGCTTCCGGTCGTCCTGCTCCTCGTCCCTCGGTTCCTGCTCATCAGCGCGCTTGGCTGGGTGGACAGCTACCAGGGATTGATCTCGACGGAGCTGGTGTCCGTCAGCGGGATCTTCCTCTTACGGCAGTTCTTTCTCGCTATTCCACGAGATCTCGAAGACGCCGCCCGGCTTGAAGGGGCGGGGGAATGGACGGTCTTCCGGCGCGTGGTCCTGCCGCAGTCGGGGCTGGCGGTCGCGACGCTGGGCGTGCTGGCCCTCGCCGACCAGTGGAAGAGCTTCTTCTGGCCGCTCGTCGCCACGTCGTCCCCGAACATGCAGGTGTTGGAGGTGGGGATCGCGCGCCTGCACGGCGCGTACGACCTGAACTGGCCATATCAGATGGCGGCGGCGACGGCGGCGGTGATCCCGATGGTGGTCCTGTACTGGGTCGCACACAAGTACTTCATGCGCGGGATTCAGTTGCGCGTCTAGTTCTTGCCTTTCCTCGTTTTTGCCGTCGATAGGAAGCTCAATTCCCACTTGATATCCCGTCCGTCTCCCCCGGCGGCCCATTCGATCACCGCGTGCCCCGTTTCCAGCCTCCTTACCGTGCAAGGCACGTCCGCCTTGCACGTCCCGGGCCGCATCCCTTTCGGGACGGCGACGGTGACGGCATAGGCACGAGCGTCGAGGTTTACCGACTTCGCGGCGAGCGTGCGCGCCGTGGCGTCCCACGTCTCCTCCGTGATGTCGACCGCACCCTGCACGACGTGTCGCGTCGTCCCGATCACCAGCGGGCGCGCCGCGGCAGGCCGCACTCCGAGCGTGAGCGTGCCGCGCGGCTCGAGCGTGACCGTGACCGCGTCTTTGAGATCGGCGACGGGTACGTCGCGCCACACGTCATAGGCGGTGAACCGGGCGCCCGCCATGCCGAGCGCGCCGAGGGAAAGCGCCGTGGGGAGTGGCTCGTCGTCCCAATTCACCAGCACCACGGTCCACCAGCGCGGTGCGCCCTCGACCACCCAGGCGCGCGGCGGCGCATCCCGGTGCACGCTCCAGAGGCCGCCACTCCCTGCCGTGCCGCCGAACACCCGCACGGCGAGCACGTTGTCCCCGCCCCAGTTCAGGGTCTCGGAGGCGACGCGATAGCGGCGGTACGCCTGTGACGCGCCGCGGTCGCCGGGTGGCAAGTCTCCGGTCTGGCCGACTTTCACGCCGTTCAAGAACGCCTCGTCGGCGTCCGCGATCTTCCCGAGCTCGAGGTACACCGGCCGCGCGGGGACGAGTGGTGGCAGCGAGAACCGCGTCCGGTACCAGCCAAACCCGCTGTAGTCCCGATGCCCCGCCTCGTTCCAGCGTTGTGGCACCGGGATCGTCTCCCACGCCGCTTCGTCGAATTCACGGGTGCGGTACGCCGCGTCGTCCCCGGTTCGGAAGCGCCATGGCCCCTTGAGCGGGACCACGTCGTCGCCGGCGACGATCGCCGGCGCGACGTCGCGCTCTACCACGGCGGCATCGATGGGGCGGGCCCCCACGGGCGCGACCGGGAGGGTACGTTGCAGCAGGGCGAGTCGCTCGGGCGGGAGCTTCGGGAGGTTGTCCGAGAAGAGAGTGAGTCCGCCCGTCACCGCGACGAGCGATGCCCACGCCCGCGCTTCGGTCGGTGTGAGGGGCGGCCGTACCACGAGGCAGTCGGGATCGTTCAGCCAGGCCGAGCGCTGGTAGAAGCTGCGCAGCCCCGCCGCGCGCGCCGCGGGCTGGAGCCCGCCCCAGCTGGCGGCAACGTCCGGAGCGATCCGCATCCCGTTCACGAGTCCGACGGCGTGCTGTAGCGGGGCGGCGCTCCCCACCACGAACGCCTCGGTGCCGAGTCCATCGCGAATCGCGCCCAGTCCGCCGCGGTACGCTTCCGCGTGCGTCAGGCCGCCGTAGTGGCTCGTCCCCAGCGTGGCCCAGCGGAGCGCGTCGATTCTGAGATAATCGTAGCCCCAGTCGCGCACGACCCGGCGGGCCAGGTCGAACAGCCACTGCTGGACCTTGGGATGAGCGCCGTCGAGTGCGTAGATCGCGCCGCCCCACGACTCGCGCGTGTCGCACACCACGGGGCCGCCGGCGTCGCGCAGCAGCCAGTCGGGATGCTCGGCGGGGACGCCCGCCCGCTCCGCGACGGCGAACGGCGCCAGCCACAGCCCGGCCTTGAACCCCTTCGCGTGGATCTGATCGGTCAGCCAGGCGTGGCCGTGCGGGAACTTGTCGTTGGTGTCCCACGCACCGGCCGCCCGCTGATATCCGTCGTCGAGCTCGATGTAGCGGAAAAACCTGCGGTCGAAGCTCGCGGCGCAGAATTCCGTGTTCGCCACCACGTCCGCTTCACTGACGCCGCCCGCCAGCTCTTGGCGCGAGCACCACCCCGCGGGGGCCACCGCTTGTGCCAGCCGCTCCTGATCGATCGGGGAAGAGGGGACGAACACGGCCCGCAGGGCGGTGAGCCCGTCGCCCTGCGGGTCGAACGCCAACCGCATGCGCGAGGCGTCGCCTTCGGGTCGGAGCGGTCGCATCGGGAGCCACTCGCTCGCCGCCTCGAGCCCAGCGGGTCCCAGCTGGACGCGGGCCTCGCCGGGCTCCCCCGTATCGAAGGCGATCGCGAGTCCCCGGCCCGCCCGAGTGAGCCCGAGGGCGCCGTGGCTCGCCAGGGTCGCCGCCCCTGGTGCGCCTACGGCCACCACGCGGCACGGGTCGAGGGAGTGATAGCCGTTCACGAGGGCGACCAGCGGGCCCGGCCCGCCCAGCACGCCGGCCTCGGGGAGCTGGAAGAAGCGTATTCCTTTCACGCTGGGCAGGTAGCGATCGGGGAACACGGTGACCGTGACGACGGCCTGCGGGGCCTCGGCCGCGCCGGCCGTGAGAAACTCCGCCTCCACCCACACGCCGGCGGCACGGCCGCGCACCACGACGGCGTCGCCGCCGGGGGGGCGACGGCTGCCGACAGTGCTATCTTCCAAGTCGGCGAGGCCGAGGGGGCGGTCGGCCAGCCAGGTCACCACTTCCGCGTCGCGGATCAGCGGAACGGGAGCACCGTCCCCGTAGTACCACAGTGACCAGCGGCGGCGGTCGTCCAGTTCGAACCGCAGCCTCCCGATTGCGGCCGCGCGCCGTGCCTGCGGCGCGCGGATCAGGCCGCTCGAAACCGTGCCGGTGAGGAGAACGAACGTGCGTCGGTCCATGGTCACAATGTTGGCGGCCCTCGCCGGTTTGTCTACGCCGCTCGCCGCGCAGGAGACGCGCGGCGGACTGTTGACGCTCGGCCTCGCCTACACGGTCGGCAGCGGATGGCAAATCCAAGGCTTCGATGTGGGCTACGGACGCGGGCTGCGCTCCGGACCGATTGCGGCGTTGTCGCTCGGTGCGCGCCTCGGTGAATTCATCGATCAGCGGGCGATCATCGGCGGTTCGCAGGGGTTTGTCTTCGGCGCCACCCTCGCCGCCCGGACCCGCGCCCTGACCATCGCCGAGTTCGGTTCCGACACGGCGCCGAGCCGCGTGGGAGTCGACGTCACCGTCGAGACGACGGGCTACGCCGGCGCGCACTCGCCGCTCGGGATCGGGTCTCCGTGGGGTGCAGTCTCCGTCCTTCCGGGCCTGCGGGTCGGCGGTTTCGGGCTCGTGTTCGGCCCCACGGCCTTTTTCGGCACCGCCACCCTGGTCCGGGCATTCTTGGGCGTGCGCTTCGACGTGCCGCTGGCGCGGCGGGAGCGGCATCCCTAGTTTAGCGCCGATGGCAGTCCCCTCCCTCGATACCGAGCATCCCGGTATCCGGGTCATCGCGGAAGTAGCGTCGGTGCTGCAGGCGGGCCTCGCGTCCGGGGAGGCCCTGCACGGCGTGGTGAGTGCGCTGCGGCGCGGTCTCAACCTGCGCCGCTGCCGCCTCTGGCTCCGCACACCCGACGGCTCGCGCTTCGCATCGGTCACCACGTCCGGGGACGATGAGGACGTGCCGGGCTACCCGCCGCCGGTCGCCGAGTGGGTGCGACACGGGCCGCAGCGCGAGGGTGTTCCGGGCGGCTCGGTCGTGCGGCTGCCCCTGATCCACGACGACGAGCCTCTCGGAGCGCTCGAGGTCGTCATCCCCACGGGGCGCTACGAAGGGATCGCGCACGACGTGGTCGTCGTGGTGGCCCGCATTCTCGCCCCCATGATCGCCGCGACGGAGCTGTCGCAGGACCTCGCCTCCGAGGTGGCGCTGCGCACCCACGAAATGGAGGCGCAGCGCAGCTTCGCCGCCCAGATCATCGACTCCCTCCCGGTTGGGCTGTACGTGATCGACCGCGGCTACCGGATCCGGGCCTGGAACCGCAAGCGTGAGACGGGGACCCAGGGCGTGTCGCGCGAGGACGCCGTCGGGCGCGAGATCTTCGACGTGCTCGACCGACAGCCGCGCGACCTCCTGAAGCAGGAGTTCGACCGCGTGTTCGACACGGGCGAGCTGCAGCAGGTCGAAATGGAATCGCAGGCGACGGGCGAGGCGCGCCATTACCGCATCACCAAGATTCCGATGCATCAGGACGGCGGCGCCATCTCGCACGTCATCACCATCGGCGAGGACATCACCGAGTGGCGCCAGGCTCAGCAGCGGCTCACGGAGACGGAGAAGCTCGCTGCGGTCGGCCAACTCGCGGCCGGTGTGATGCACGAGATCAACAACCCCCTGGCGACGATCCTCGCCTGCTGCGAGGCGCTGGCGCTCCGGACCGCGGACCTGGCGCCGCCGGACCGCCACGGCTACGACGAGTACCTGAAGATCATCGACACCGAAGTCCAGCGCTGCCGTCGCATCGTGGAGAGCCTGTTGGACTTTTCGCGCCCCAAGGGCGGTGACAAGAAGCCCACGGACGTGAACGGCGTCGTGGAGCGCACGCTGTTCCTGCTCAAGCACCACGCGCGGTTCAAACGGTTGACGGTGGTGCGGGAGCTGGCGACGGGCCTGCCGGCGGTGCTCGCCGACCACGAGCGGTTGATCCAGAGCTTCATGGCGCTCATGCTCAACGCCCTGGACGCGATGGACTCCCGCGGCACGCTCACCGTCCGCAGCCGCATCAACCCGGACCGGGTGGACGAGATCCTGCTCGAGTTCATCGACACCGGCACCGGGATCAAGCGGGAGGACCTCCCCAAGATCTTCGAGCCGTTCTTCACCACCAAGCCCCAGGGACGCGGCACCGGCCTGGGTCTTTCCATCTGCTACGGCATCATCGCCGAGCACCGGGGGCGGATCGACGTCGAATCGCAGGTGGGCGTCGGTTCGAACTTCAGGGTATATCTCCCCATCGGCTGAAGATTCTGGTCGTCGAAGACGACAAGACCGTCGGGCAATACGTCAAGCGCGGCCTGACCGAGGCGGGGTTCAACGCGGATCTGGTGGGCGACGGTGCCGAAGGGCTCCGCCTCTCGGCGGGCGGGCACTACGACATGCTAGTGCTCGATCTGCGGTTGCCCGCGCTGTCGGGGCTCGAGGTGCTGCGCACGCTGCGTGATCGGGGCGAGGGGATCCCGGTGCTGGTGCTCACCGCGCAGGACGCCGTGGACTTCAAGGTCCAGGCGCTCAAGATGGGCGCCGACGACTACGTGACGAAGCCCTTCTCCCTGGAAGAGCTGCTCGCCCGGGTGGAGGCGCTGGGCCGGCGCCCCAAGGCGATTGCGCCGCCGGTGCTGCGGGTCGCGGACCTGACGCTCGACACCGGGAGTCGCGAGGTGCGGCGCGGCGGCCGGCTCATCGAGCTCACACCCAAGGAATACGCGGTCCTCGAGTATCTGATGCGCCACCATGGACGCGTCATGTCGCGGACGCTCATCACCGAGTACGCCTGGGACTATCACTTCGATCCCGGCACCAACATCGTGGATGTCGTGATCACGCGGCTCCGCAAGAAGATCGACCACGCGCGCGAGCCGAAGCTGATTCACACGGTGCGCGGGGTGGGCTACGTCGTGAAGGCCTGACATGCAGACGATCCGTGGTCGGCTCACCGCCTGGTACTCGGCGGCCCTCGCGCTCACGCTCGCGGCGTTCGCCGCAGTCCTCTATCTGGACCGGCGCAGCGCCTCCTACCAGGACCTGGACCAGCGGATGCGCTCGGAGGCGTCGCTCACGGCGGGCATCCTGGCGGAGAGCTACCGGGCCCGCGGCGTGCTGGTGCGGCCGGACAGCGCCGGACGGCCGGTGCTCATCCCCGACGTCGCCGCGCTGCTCGAAGCGGTCCCCGACATCCTGATCGTCACCGCGCGCGACGGCAGTCTGCTGTTCGCGTCGTCGGATGCCCGGGCGCTCACGTTTCAGCAGGTGGAGCAGCTGCGCCGCATCGCGATCGCCCCCGTGTCCGGCCAGGTCCCGGGGAGCTTCCGCATCGAGCCCGACGGGCCCACGATTCGCCACGCGGTCCGCTCTCTCACCGACGCGGGTCCGCAGTTCGGCGCCATCCTCGCCGGGGCGAACGTGCGCTCGGCCGAGCTGGGTCCCGATCAGCTCCTCTCCACGTTCGCGCTCGTCCTGCCCTTTGGCGTCGCCGTGGCCCTGCTCATGGGCTCCTGGATCTCACGACGCGCGCTCGGCCCGGTGGACCAGATCATCACCGAGGTTCGCGAGATCACGGACGGCCGGAGCCTGCATCGCCGGCTGGCGGAGCCGTTGGTGAAGGACGAGCTCGGCCGCCTCGCCGAAACCCTGAACCAGATGATGACCCGGTTGGAGCGGAGCTTCGCCACCCTGAGACGCTTTACCGCCGACGCCAGTCACGAGCTCAAGACGCCGCTGACCGTGCTGCGCGCCGGTGTGGAGCGCGCCATCACCACGCCCAACCTGCCCCAGGACACCTTCGCGACGCTGGAGGAGACCCTGCAGGAGATCAAGCGCATGACCGAGCTCGTGGAGGCGCTGCTCACGCTGGCGCGCGCGGACGAGGGGATCGCGCCGCTGCACCGCGAGCCCGTCGACCTGCGCGGCATCGTCGAGGAGGCGCGTGAGACGGGTGAGCTGCTCGCCGAGGAGGCGGGAGTGCAGATGGAAGTGACGACGCCTGCCGACCCGGTGGTGGTGTCGGTCGACGCGACCCGGATTCGCCAGCTGATCCTCAATCTCCTCACCAACGCCGTGAAGTACACGCCGGCGGGCGGGAGCGTGCGCCTGCAGCTGGGGCCCGTCAACGGCAAACTCACCCTCAGCGTCGCCGACACCGGGATCGGCATCGCGCCCGGCGACCTGCCCCACATCTTCGACCGGTTCTGGCGCGCGGACTCGGCGCGTACCCGCACGGGCGAACGGCCGGGGGCGGGCCTGGGACTCGCCATTTGCAAGTGGATCGCCGAGGCGCACGGCGGGCGGATCGACGTCGTGAGCCGCCCGGGACGCGGCACCACGTTCATCGTCACCCTGCCGTGGGAGCCGCCCGCCGCAAACTCCTAACCCGCTCGTCATCGCTTTGTCACGCCGGGTCCATCGCACCGTAAGCCGGACGAGACAGTGTGTTGGAGACCTCGTATGGGGAGGATCTCCATGCTCGACCTGCTGATCGAATCCGGCACACGAGCGACCGCCCGCCGCGAGTTGGTGCCCAGCGGGCTGATCGCCGTCATGGCCCACGCCGCGATCATCGCGACCGCCGTACTGGCCACGCTCGAGCCCGCGCGCGCGGTGAGCGCGGAGCACTCGCCCGTGATCATTGCCTGGCCCGAGCCGCTCGGGCGTGACCGACGAGGCGACGTCGCGGACGACATTCCGGGGCCCGCGGAGATCGTCGTCGACGCGCCACGCGTGCCCCCCGTCGGGCTTTCGCCCATCGACGCGGGAGGGCGCATCGAGCCCTTCGTGGTGATGCTCGGGGTGACCGGGACGGGACCGGCGGCCGACGCCGGCGAGGCGCCCGCGGACTGGATGTCCGTGGAGGAGCCCCCCCTGTTGCTCGCCGGCCCGCCGCCCGCGTACCCCGACCTGCTTCGGGCCGCTGGCATCCAGGGTCGCGTGGTTCTCCAGGCCGTGATCGACACGCTCGGCCGGGCGGAGGGAGCCGCAGTGGTCGTCGAGAGCTCCAACCGCGGGTTCGACGCCGCGGCCCTCGCCTACGTGCGGCGAGCGTTGTTCCGACCAGGGCGGGTGCATGGGCGCGCCGTGCGCGTCCTCATCCGCCTCCCGATCGATTTCACGCTGCAGGGGGTGCTGTGAGCAGGCTGAGGCGGATTGGGGGCTGCTGCAGCGGCGCCTCAAGCTCACGCGGTTGTCATCGTATTGTAATGCCCGCTCCACTAGCGGGCAAAGCGCTCAGGCCACTATTTCATATGGAGACACCGATCACGCCGGAGGGCGACTACTCGTGTTCGACCATCTGATCGAGTCCAAGCGCACCAAGAACCGCAAACGGACGTTCGGCCTGAACGCCGTCTCGTTGATCGCGCACACGGCGGTGATCGCGGCGGCGGTATACGCGACCCTGAACGCTGGTCAGACGGATAACTCCGTCAGAGTCGATACGGCGCTCGTGTTCGTCGATCAACCGAAGCAGGAGAAGCCGCCCGAGCAGCAGCCGGTCCAGCTCGACGTGCCGCTCAAGGGATTCCAGACCGTCGTCGCACCCGACGTGATCCCCACCAACATTCCGCCGGTGAACCTCCAGGAGCACTTCGATCCCAAGGACTACTCGGGGTCGGGGGTGGAGGGCGGAGTGGCGACCGGGATTGTGCCGACCGGCAACGAAGTCTTCATGGAAGCGATCGTCGAGGAGAAGCCCGCGGTGCTTTCGGGGCCGGTCCCCGTGTACCCCGAGCTGCTCAAGCAGGCGCAGATTACCGGGCGCGTGTTGGTGCAGGCCATCGTCGACACCTTGGGTCGCGCCGAGCCGCCCTCCGTGAAGGTGCTGCAGAGCCCGAACCCCGGGTTCGATCAATCCGCGAAGAACTATGTGCTCAAGTGTTTGTTCCGCCCGGCGCGCGTGCACGGCCGCGCGGTCCGGGTGCTGGTGCAGATCCCCATCGACTTCCGCCTCAAACAGTAGCGCCCAAAGGAGCCTGCGCACATGAGTCTCTCGCTTTACGACCTGTTCGTGACGATGGGTCCGTTCGCGAAGTTCATCGTCGTCGTCTTGGCCGTCATGTCGGTCATCTCGTGGGCGAACGCCGTCCAGAAACTGGTCCAAATCGTGCGGTCGGAGCGGCAGACGCGGACATTCGCACCCGAGTTCTCGCGCTTCCTCCAGGAGGAGCAGCTGGACGGCGCGATCAAGCTGGCCGAGAAACAGAACCGCAGTCACGTGGCGCGCGTGGTCGGCGAGGCGCTCTCCGAGGTGAAGCCGCTGCTGCGTGATCGCGCCACCATCACCGCGGCCGACATCAACTCGGTGGAGCGCGCGGTGGAGCGCGAGATTCTCATCGTGGCGGCCGAGCTGAAGCGCGGTCTCGGCATCCTGGCCACCACCGGCTCCACGGCCCCGTTCGTGGGACTGCTGGGCACGGTGATGGGCATCGTGAACGCGTTCGTCGGCATGTCGGCCTCGGGCGGCGGCGGCTCGCTCGCGTCGGTGTCGGCTGGTATCGCCGAGGCGTTGATCACCACCGCCTTCGGACTCATCGTCGCCATTCCGGCGGTGTGGCTCTACAACTACTTCACCACCAAGATCGACTTCCTCTCCGTCGAGATGACGTACACGTCGAAAGAGCTGATCGATTACCTGATCAAGAGCGTCGGGTCGGAGTTCGGTCGGTCGATCTTCACCAAGGAATTCCAGACGCAGAAGGCGTCGCAGACCAGTGGCCCTGTCAGCCACTAGCGCCCGGGCGGCCGTCAAGGCCGACATCAACGTCACGCCCCTCATCGACGTGATGCTGGTGCTGCTGATCATCTTCATGATCGTCACGCCCCTGATCGCCGCGGGTTTCCAGGCCACGATCCCGCGCTCGCAGAACCCGGAGAACCGGCCGGAGGGGCAGGACGAGGTGAAGCTCGGGATCGACAAGGACGGCAAGTTCTGGCTCGACTTGGGACCGGGGCCGAGGCAGATCCCGGACGACCAGCTGCCCGGGCGCCTGGAGGCGATCTACGCGAGCCGCACCAAGGACAAGATCCTGTTTCTGAAGGCCGACCAGAACATCGAGTTCGGTCGCGTGCAGCAGGCCATCGAAATCTCCCGGCGGGCCGGCGTGCGCGTCGTCGGCGCCATCACCGAGCAGAAGCAGACCCTCACGAAGAAGAAAGAAGGGGGCTGACCCATGGCGATGGGGTCGTCCGGCGGGGGTGAGGGGCTCAGCTCCGAGATCAACGTCACGCCGTTGATCGACGTCTTGCTCGTCCTGCTGATCATCTTCATGATCACGCAGCCCCTGTCCCGCAAGGCGTTCGACGTCCAGGTCCCGCCCGAGCAGCAGAGCAAGCAGAAGCAACAGCAGTCGAGCCAGATCGTACTCGAGCTCAAGGCCGACGGCTCGTACGCGATCAACGGCCAGCCGTACAGCGTGAGCCAGCTGGACCAGGCGTTCCATCAGATCTACGACCCGCGGCCGGCCAAGCTGCTGTTTATCAAGGCGGCGCCGACGCGCAAATACGTCGACGTGATGCAGGCGATGGACATCGCGCACGGCGCGGGCGTCCAGGTGATCGGCTTCACACCGCCCGAACAGGGCAAGAAGTAGCCGGCGCGCTGCGGGGCGCGCGGTGGTGTAGGGGCGCAGCATGTTGCGCCCCTGCATTCGTTTTGGGGTATACCCCAGGCATCGTGAACCCACCCGACGCCCGACCCCCAATCCCTGGGCTTCGCCTGCCGCTCCCCTCCCGGGGCGTCGCGCCGGGCGCGGCGCTCGCCGTGCTCGCGCACGCGAGCGTGATCGGTGCGCTCCTTATTCGGGGACATGAGTCGACCGGCCGGGCGGCCCCGCCGGTGGCGCCCAACGCCGTGAACTTTTTCGTGCTGTCCCGTGGGACGCCGGCGTCGGTCGATGTCGCCCTCACGCCCCACGTGCCGCTGGCCGATCTGTCCGGGCTTCGCCGCATCGCCATCGAGCTGCCACCCGTCGACCTGCCGCGCGCGACCCTGCCGCTCCCCGTGATGCCGGTGTCCGGTGGCACGGGTGGTGCTGAGGGAGCGCGGGCGGGTGGTGGCGGCCCGGCAACCGGGGTCGGGACGGCGGCGGGGGCGGGGCCTGGAACGGGCGACGAAGGCGGTTACATTGTTCACGCCGCGCCGCGGACGGCGATTCTTCCGCCGCTGGCGCAGGTGCCCGGCTCAGTGGCCGGCCGCACCCTGCACGTGTCGTTCTGGGTGGCGGCCGACGGACGCGTCACTCGCGTGGAAGTGGACCCCCCGATCGCCGACGCGGCGTACAACCGGGAGTTCCAACGGCGCATGATGGCGTATCAGTTCTACCCGGCGCACACGCGGGGCGGACGGACCCTGGCGGACGTCGTCATCGTCCCCCTGCGCATCGGCAACTGACCCGCCCCGCCCCCGTGGGCGGGCTCCAAGGAGTCACAACTCACTATGCTCATCGCTCTCGTCCTGGGCCTCTCGGTCCTCGCCCTGGTCGTCGCTTGGGGCCTGCGGGGCTACGTGCTGCGGCAGGACACCGGCACCGCCGACATGCGCAAGATCTCCGACGCGATCCAGGAAGGCGCCGAAGCGTTCCTGCGGCGGCAGTACCGCACGATCGGTCTCCTGAGCATCGCGCTCGGCGCTCTCATCTACGTACTGTACGCGTTCTTCCGCAAACCGCACGAGGGCGAGCCCGCCGCCGCGACGCTGGCGCTCACCACGACGCTGTCCTTCCTGTTCGGCGCCCTCTGCTCCGGGATCGCGGGCCTCGTCGGCATGTACGTGGCGGTGCGCTCGAACATCCGGAGCGCGAGCGCAGCGCGCTCGAGCCTCAACAAGGCGCTGCAGATCGCGCTGCGCGGCGGGGCTGTGAGCGGCCTGTTCGTGGTGGCCATGAGCCTGCTCGGCGTCGGCCTCCTCTATACCGTGCTCGACGGGCTGCACTTCGCGCCCACCAAGATCCCGCTGATGATCGTGGGGTATGGCTTCGGGGCGTCGTTCGTGGCCCTGTTCGCGCAGCTAGGCGGTGGCATCTACACCAAGGCCGCCGACGTCGGCGCCGACCTGGTCGGCAAGGTCGAGGCGGGGATCCCGGAAGACGACCCGCGCAATCCGGCCGTGATCGCGGACCTGGTGGGTGACAACGTGGGCGACTGTGCCGGGCGCGGTGCCGACCTGTTCGAATCGACGGCCGCCGAAAACATCGGCGCCATGATCCTGGGATCGGGTCTGGCGGCCGCGAATCTGGGCGTGTTTACGCCAGTCCAGGTGGTGGGCCTGATGCTCTTCCCCCTCGTGGCGCGGGCGTTCGGATTGGTGGCGTCGATCGTCGGCGTGCTGGTCGTGAAGGCCCGCGAGGACGAAGACCCGATGCACGCGCTCAACCGCGGGTATATGTGGACCGCGCTGCTCGCGGCGGTCGCGTTCGTGGGCGGGACCTACTGGTTGCTCAATCCGGCATCCCACCCCGACGCCTGGTGGCACTTCGCGCTGTGCGGCGTCATCGGCATCGTCACCTCCATCGCCTTCGTCTACATCACCCAGTACTACACTGAATACCGCTACCGTCCCGTGAAGTCGATCGCGGCGGCTTCGGTCACCGGCCCGGCGACGAACATCATTGCCGGATTCGCCGTGGCCCTCGAGTGCACCGCGTTGCCGACCTTTACCATTTCCGCCGCCATCATCACCTCGTACAGGCTCGGCGCGTCGAGCGGCCTCGCCCACGCGGGGCTGTTCGGGACGGCCGTGGCCACGATGGGCATGCTCGGCACCGCGGCCTACATCCTCGCGATGGACACCTTCGGGCCCATCACGGACAACGCCGGCGGCATCATCGAGATGTCGCACCAGCCGGAGGCGGTCCGCAAGCGGACCGACCGGCTCGACGCCGTCGGCAACACGACCAAGGCGCTCACCAAGGGCTACGCGATCGGGTCGGCGGCGCTCGCGGCGTTCCTGCTGTTCTCGGCGTACCTGGACGAAGTCGCGGCGCTCGGCTCGCCGCTCGCATCAGTCGATATCTCCAAGCCCGAGGTGTTCGTGGGCGGCCTGCTGGGCGCCATGCTGGTGTTCTGGTTCTCGGCGCTCGCGATCGGCGCGGTGACCAAGGCCGCTGTCAACGTTATCAAGGAAGTGCGCCGCCAGTTCCAGGCCGATCCCGGCATCCTCAAGGGGACGTCCAAGCCCGATTACGGCACTGCGGTCGACATCGTGACAATTGGCGCGTTGAAAGCCATGGTCGCTCCGGGCCTGCTCGCGGTGGGGATGCCGATCGCGGTCGGCCTGTTCTTCAAGCTGTTCCACCTCGGCGCCGAGACCGTCGCGGCGTTCCTGATGGTCGGCACGATCGGCGGCATTCTCATGGCCACGCTGCTGAACAACGGCGGTGGGGCCTGGGACAACGCCAAGAAGTTCATCGAGACCGGGGAGTACGGCGGGAAAGGCAGTCCGGCGCACAAGGCCGGCGTGGTGGGCGACACGGTGGGTGATCCGTTCAAGGACACCGCCGGTCCGTCGCTGCATGTGCTCATCAAGCTCTTGAGCACGGTCACGCTGGTGTTGGCGCCGCTCTTTGTCTAGCGCGCGGCAGCTCCTTCGGCGCAAGCCGATCTCGGAGCTGCTGGTCGAGGGAGAAAGTCCCTACGCACTGAAGCGGGCGCTCGGAGCGGGCGACCTCATCATGCTGGGCATCGGCGCGGTGATCGGTGCCGGCATCTTCGGGGCCATCGGCACCGCCGCGGCGGGGCAATACGACGCGGCGGGTCACCTGGTGCGGAGCGGGGCAGGGCCTGCGTTGGTACTGTCCTTCCTCCTCCTTGGCGTTGCGTGTGCGCTGGCGGGCCTCTGCTACGCCGAGCTTGCCGCGATGATCCCGCAGGCCGGCAGCGCCTACGCGTACTCGTACGCGACCCTCGGAGAGTTGGTCGCGTGGATCATCGGGTGGGACCTCATTCTCGAGTACGCGGTCGGCAACGTGGCCGTCGCCATCTCGTGGGGTGATTACTTCACGTCGCTGCTCGGCAGCTTCCACGTTCACCTGCCGGTGTGGCTCACGACCGGGTACCGCACGGCGCTCCTCTCTCCCGATCCGTCCGTCCACGCACTGCTGCAGCACGCGCCCCACATGGCGGGGATCCCGCTGCTCGTCAATGTCCCGGCCTTCGTCATCGTCATGTTGATCACCTGGCTCCTCATGCTCGGCGTGCGTGAGAGCGCTACGGCGAACAACATCATGGTGACCATCAAGCTGCTCGTGCTCGGGCTGTTCATCGTCGCCGGGCTCACCCACATCGACGCGACGCACTACCACCCCTTCGCCCCCAACGGATTCCGCGGCATTCACCAGGGCGCCGCGATCGTGTTCTTCGCCTACATCGGGTTCGACGCGATCTCCACCGCCGCCGAGGAGACGAAGAACCCACAACGCAACCTGCCGATCGGGATTCTGGGCGGACTCGCCATCTGCACGGTGATCTACATGATCGTCGGCGGCGTCCTCACGGGGATGGTGCCCTATACGGAGCTGGGCGTCGCCGATCCGCTCGCGAAGGCACTGAACAGCGCCGGATTCACGACCGTGGGGTGGATCGTCGCGCTCGGGGCGATCGTCTCGATGTCGGCCGTCCTGCTCGTGTTCCAGTACGGTCAACCGCGCATCTTCTTCGCGATGGGCCGGGACGGCCTGCTGCCGCCGTGGGCGGCCAAGGTACACGCCAAGACACGCGTGCCGCACATCACCACGCTCATTACCGGCATCTTCGTGGGGTTGTGGTCCCTCATCGGAGACGCGGGAGAGACCTATAACCTCACCAACATCGGCACGCTCTTCGCGTTTGTCCTCGTGTGCATCGGGGTCCTGGTGCTGCGCTACACGGACCGCGCACGTCCCCGTCCGTTCCGGGTGCCGTTGGTGTGGGTCGTCTCCCTGACGGGTGCCGTGTTGTGCCTCTTCGTCATGGTCGGGTTGCCATTCGAAACCTGGGTGCGCTTCGCGGTTTGGCTCGTCATCGGACTCGCGCTCTACATCTTCTACGGTTATCGCCACAGTAAGCTGCACGTGACACCAACAGCGGTGCCGTGAAGCTGTACACCAAGATCTTCGTGGGTCTATTGGCCGGCGGGCTGTGCGGTCTCGCGGTGAACTTCTGGGCGAGCGGGGCGGCGTGGGTGCGCTGGGTGGACACGAACGTCGCCGGTCCGTTGGGTCAGATCTTCTTGCGGCTTCTCCTGATGACGGTCGTACCGCTCGTTTTCACGTCCATCACGCTGGGCGTGGCACAACTCGGTGACATCCGCAAAGTGGGTCGCGTGGGCGTGCGTTCGCTCGCCTACTTCCTCCTCTCTACCGTGATTTCCGCCGTGATCGGCATCCTGCTCGTGAATGTCGTGCGTCCGGGCGTAGGCGTGCCCGTCGAGGTGCGCCAGCAGCTGCTCGATGCCTACCGCGGGCAGGTCGCCGGCCTCCAGGCGGGTGGGACCACGACGTTCGGCGTCGACTTGTTCGTGAACATCGTGCCGCGCAACCCGATCCAGGCGGCCGCGAACCTCGATATGCTCGGCATCATCTTCTTCGCGCTGGTGTTCGGCGCGGCCCTCACGCTGATCCCGGAGGAGAAGGCGCGGCCGCTCGTCTCCGTGCTCGACGCCGTCGGCGATGCGATCGCCAAGATCATCGGGATGGCGATGCATCTGGCTCCGTATGGCGTGTTCGGGCTGATCTTCGTCGTCACGTCGCTCCTGGGGTGGGATATCCTGCGGAAACTGCTCGCCTATGTGCTCGTGGTGCTCGTCGGCCTGCTGATTCACGGCACGGTGAGCCTCTCGCTCCTGGTTCGCTTCCTCGGGGGCCTGAACCCGGTCGTGTTCTGGCGCCGGATCGCGCCGAGCATCGTCACCGCCTTCACCACCAGCTCGAGCAACGCGACGCTCCCGACCAACATCGCCGTGGCCGAGCAGGATCTGAAGATCCCGTCGACGATCGCCGGATTCGTGTTGCCGCTGGGCTCCACCATGTGCCACAACGGGACCGCCCTGTACGAGGGCGTGACGGTGCTGTTTCTCGCCCAACTGTTCGGCGTGAATCTCACGGTCGGCCAGCAGGTGATCGCGATGGTGCTGAGCGTGATCACGGCCGTGGGGACGGCGGGCGTGCCCGGCGGCTCCCTCCCCCTCCTGATGGTCGTGTGTGCGACGGTCGGCGTTCCGCCCGAGGTGGTGGGCGTGGTCTACGGCGTGGAGCGCGTCCTCGACATGAGCCGCACCACGCTCAACGTGTGCGGGGATCTCACCGCCGCCGTGTACGTCGCGAGAACGGAGACCGACTGGGATCCGCGCGCCGTGAACGAGACGTCGCGCCTGCCGCAAGCGGCGTAGAACCTCCCCCAGCCTCCAAGACCTCCCTGTTGCTCAGAACTCGTAGCGCAACCCGAGCTGCCCCTGCCGCGGCGCGAACACGCCATTCTTCCTGTTGAAAGAAGAGAGGTTGGCGCCCGCCGCGTTCATCCGGCGGCCAGCGAAGCCGGAGTAGTTGTCCCAGTTGAAGATGTTGAACGCCTCCGCGCTCACGGCGAGGCGGTGGACGCCGCCCCCCACGGCTACGCTCTTGGCGAGGCGCAGGTCGACGGTCCGGTACATGTTGTTCCAAGCCGCTACGGGCCGGATGACCCGGTTGGCGCTGTCGCTCAGGAAGTCGTCCGCGACGTTGCTGTCGTGGTTCCTGTCCTGCCCGAGCGTTGCGACGTAGGGCCGCGGCGCCGCGAAGGTCGCGACCGTCGAAAGCTTCAGGCCATACGGCAGATCGCCGATCTCCGAAAGGACCAGGCGCCACCGCTCATCCGCGGTCGTCGGCTGCATGACCAACCAGGAGCGGTCGTTGTAGTTCCCGAGGCCCTCGAACTCCGACTGGTACGAGCCCACCGTGCCCGCCGCGCTGACACGCAGTCCGGGGCGGTCGTAGGTCAGCCCGAAAATCAGGGCGTCGAATTTGGCGCGGCCCACGTCGTCGTACAGCGTGATGGTGCCGTAGCTGTTGGTGAGGTTGCGCTGGCCCGTCGTCGTGTTGAGCCAGTTGGGCGTGAGCTGGACGTAGAGGTGGCGCGCGTTCTGGTGAATGTAGTCCAGGTTGACCGCCAGCCGATCCGTGAGCTGGTGCCCGATGCCGACCGAGAACTGGCGGTTCTCGGGCGTCTTCATGTTGGTCTTGAGGAGATTGATGTTCGGCGGCGTCGTGCCCCCGCCGGACAAGACGATGCGCCGCAGCGAGTCGGGGTCGGTGGTGCCCGGGTTCGCGAAGTCGTACGAGCGCCATCCCGCCGACTGCTTCTCGAAGAACGCCATGAAGGTGGTGATGCGGTCGTACATGATGCCGGCGCCACCCCGCAGGAAGGTCCGGTGGTTGGGGAACAGGTCCCACGAGAAGGCGACGCGCGGGCCGAGGTTGTTCAGGTCGTTCTTGCGGTGGCCCGTGTTCAGGAAGTCCCGGAGTAGCGGGATCTTCTGGAGCGTGGTGTCGCTCGCCCAGGGCACGGTGTAGCCGTTGTCGAGCGTGTTGATCTCGGCGTCGTAGCGTAGGCCCAGTGTGAGCTGGAGGTTGGTCCGCGCCTGCCACTGGTCCTGAACGTACGCACCCGTGCTCCAGCCACCCGTCACGGCACGGGCGTCTTCGGTCGAGTTCGGGTCGAAGAAGCCGACGCCGATGCGGCCGAGGTTGGGGAGCGAGCTCGTGTCGAACTGGAACCGGAACAAGCCGTTCACGTTGCTGGGCAGCCAGCTGTTGGTGTGGACGCGGGCCAGCTCGACGCCGGCGGTGAGAATGTGCCGGCCCTCGCCCAGAGTACGGGTGGCGCGGTCGATCAGCCGGACGTGCGTCTCCTTGAGGACGAGGGGGAATCCCGCCGTGCCGAAGGTGATGCTGGGGTACAGCAGCGTGACGCCGGGCTCGAGCGGCGACTCGTTGTGGCTCCAAGACAGTACGTTCAGGGACAGCTCGTTGACGAACCCCGAGCTGGGCGTGTAGGTGTCCCGGAGCTGCACGCTGTGAATCCAATACTTGGCCTTGATCCCGGCATTGTGCGCTACCTGGTCACCGAAGTTCGTCTCACTGTTGTAGTAGCGACCGGCCCACACCAGGTCGAGCGTGTGGGCACTGCGCAGGGGCGCCGTGAGGCGCACCACGCCGGTGTGGTTCTGGGTCGGTGCCTTGTACGTTCCCGCGGACGCGTCCCAGATGTCGGGCCGCTCGGGCGGCCGCAGGGGCACGACGTTGAAGCCGTCGTCGATGCTTTGCCCTTCGTAGCTGACCGCGAAGAACAGCTGATCGCGCCGGATCGGGCCGCGCAGGTTGAAGCCGAACTGGGCCCGGCCGTAGTCTGGGATGGAGAGGCCGGGGTGCGCAGCCAGGTATTCCCGCTGGGACAAGTCGAGCGCCCTCAGGCTCGTGGCCTGGCCATAGCCAAAGACGGACCCGTGGAGTTCGTTGGTGCCGCGCTGCGTCACCGCGCTGATGACGAACGACGCCCCGCGCGTGTACTGCGCGTCGTACGGGTTCAGGTGGACGCGGAACTCGCGCATCGCCTCCTGCGGCAACGGCGAGCCCGTCTGGGGAATCCCCACGAGGTTGCCGTTGAAGAAGCTTTTCCACTCGGCGCCGTCCAAGTAGAAGTTCCAGAAACGCAGGTCCGGCAGCGGTCCGGCGGCGGGCAGCGACCGCCCCGCGGTGGGCGCGAAGGTCTTTATGCCCGGCACAATCGCCGCCAGGTTCATCGTGTTGCGGCTGTTCAAGGGCAGGTTGAGGATCTCGTTCGTCACGACCAGCGCGGAGACGTCGTTGCGCTGCACCTCGAAGCTGGGCTCCCGCTGGTGCACGACCTCCACACCCTCGAGCGCCACCGCGGCCTCCTGGAGCTGGACGTCGAGCGTCGCGTGCTGGCCCACCAACAGCTCGATGTCGCGCTCCTGGGGCTGATAGCCCAGCAGACGGAGACCGACGTGGTAGGCGCCGGGTGGCAGCCCGACGATGGTGTAGTTGCCTTCCGCCGATGTGACCGCGTTGCGCTGCTGCCCGGTCTCACGGTTCGTCACCGTGACCTGCGCGGCGACGAGCGGCGCGCCCGCCGCTCCGCTGACGCGCCCTTGGAGGTTGACCGTATTCTGGGCGCGCAGGCCGGCGGCCGCGACGAGCCATGCGGCGGCCAGCAGGACGGTGCGGAGTCGGTGAGCAAGTGTCGACACCATCGGACGACCCTCCTGTGAAGGAATCGGTGAGGTCAGCGCCGGCGACTCCGCCGGAACTCCATTACGTAGGCTCCGCCCGCCGGCAACCCCAGCACGATCGGCACGGCGTCACTCGAGAACTCGCCGAACGGACGGCGCCCGCGCTCATCGATCTGCTCGATTTGCCCGCCGCTCGATAGGCCGTAGGCGGCCGGGTCGAAGGCAAAGGACACGGACATCGGCTGGTCGACGATGCTCGCCACGGCGATCGCGACGCTCCCCTGGGCGGCGCGCCACGCCCCGGCGATCGCCGCCGGGTACCGCCCCGCCGATGCGGTCGGCCCCCCGCGCCGTGCCGCGTAGATCGAGACGCGCGACAGGTCCACGTCCACCGACGGGACGCTCAGCTCCGGCGGGCGCAAGAATTCGCCGTACAGCAGATAGTCCAGCGCCCGCGCGCGGATGCGGGCCAGCCGCATCATGTACGCGGTCTCCTCCGGCCGATCGGTCAATTGCGCAGCGCGGAAGTTTGCGATTGTGGGCTGCATCCCCCAGACGAACGAACGCGCCTGCTCGAGGTAAAACTGCCGGCGGAAGCGCGTGTCCAACAGTTTGAGCTGCTCGGGCGGCGCGAACTGCGCGGGCCACAGCTCATCATAAGGCGGCATGACGAGCGACGAGTAGCTGCCGTAGGTCACGCCATACGCGTGGTAGACCGCCTGGAAGAACGGGATCGGCTCCCAGCCGCTGCCCGGGTCGGTGTAGCGCTCCTGGCTGACCTGGAGGGTGAGCATGAGGTCCAGCTCCGGCAGCCACGGCTCGCCGGCGCCCTCGCCCGCGAGCAACACCGGGCGCCCGGCGGCGGCCCGGATCTGCGCCGCGAGGGCACGGAACCCGCCCATCCAGTAGTTGCCGCCGCCTACGGGATGTCCGTGCGTCGAATCCCAACACACGAGCGACTGGACCGCCTGGTCCATGTAGATCCCATCGACGCCGTAGTCGTCCAACACGGTGTCCGCGATATGCGCATACTTGGCGCGCCAGAAGGGCGTGGTCACGTCCATCGTGGCGCACGGCTCAGGATCGAACGTGTTGTAGGTCTCCTCGCGCACACGGCCGTCCTTTTCCTTCACCGCCCAGCGCGCGGCGTGCTCGCTCGACCAGCTGGGCGTGCCGGTACACCACAGCCGCTGGTTCATGTAGACCATGGCGCGGCTGCCGGCGGTGTGCGCCGCCGCTACGCCGGCGCGAAACGAATCGACGCCCTCGCGCGGCGGGAGGTAGTCGGGGAAGCTCGTGTCGTACGGGCCGTGGTGCCACCAGTGCCAGTAGATGTTGACGGGCAGGCCCAGGGCACGCTGCAGCGCGAGCGCCGGCGGCACCACGCCGGGCGAGCGGCCGCGGTTCCAGACCCACATGCCGGTGCGGAGCAGCCATTCCGGGACGCGCCCTCGGACCAGCCGGCTCTCGCGCGCCCACGGCTGGCGCGTACCCCAAGCGCGGTACCGCTCGGCGACGGTGATCCAGTCGCCCTGGAACGTCCCGAGGAGCGCTGCGTACGGTGGTGCCCACTGCGTCCTGGGGCTCGCCGGGTTCTCGAGCGCGTGGATCAGCTCGTAGCCACGCGAGCCGTCCGAATCGCCCCACACAGCGAATGTCTTGCGGTAGGCCAGCGTGTCGTCTGCGGCGGCGTACAGGCCGGCGCCGCCGCGGCGGTACAGCGCCATCACCTGGAGCGACAACGTGCCGGGATACGACCACTCGAGCCGGCGACCTTTGCCGTCCGGTCCCCCCCCGAGCAGCGTGGCCGGGTCCCGCGCCAATGCGCCCATCCAGCGGGGCACCGCGAGCTCTTCGCCACGCCCGAGCGGCGGTATGCGGGCGAGCCGTGGGAAGCGCACCTGCTCGATCGCCAGTGCGCCCGGCGAGTCGACTACGATGCGCCACTCCGACAGGGCAGAGTCTGTGAACAGGTGAACCGTGACGGTGACCCGCAGGGCAGGCGCCTCGCTCAGCCCGAAGTCACTCCAGACCAGCGCCACCCCCGGTCCCGGCCCCTCGCCCGTCAGCTCGCGCCAGGCGAAGCGGCGCGCGGAGCTCGGAACGACGCTCAAGTCGCCCGGGCCGAACCGGTCGAGCCGCCAGATAGCAGTGGTCTGCCGCCCGTCGACGAAGGACTGACCGCTCGGACGGTCCGTGAGTGCGAATAGCGAGCCGTTGCTCGAGTCGAAACCGAGGCGCATGCGGGCGTTTTGGAGCCAGAGCGTGTCCGCCGCGGCGACGGCGAGCAGCCCACCGAGCAGGATGTTCATCGGTAGATGAGGTACGGGGCCCGCTTTGTCCGGAACGTCGCTTGGTCGCGCTCCCACTCCCGCAGTAGCTCGGGAAGCGTGCCGGCCTCGATCGCCTGCCGCAGCCGTGCGCTGCCGCCGTGGCGCTCGACGGTCGCGCCCGCCCACTGGAATTGATCGGGGTGGAGTCGCCGGATGACGTCGATCATCAGCAAGGACGTCGCCAACGGCCGGTAGGAGGCGCGGTCCGTCAGGGTGAAGCGCACGCCCTTCAGTACCTGCCCGGGATACTTCCGCGCTGTCTCCGCGGTCGGGAACTCGACCGCTTCGAATCGGATGCCGGGCAGGTTCATCGCATTCATGGTCGCGACCACCTCGGTGTTCCTGAGCCAGGGCGCACCGATTTGCTCGAACGGCAGGTCCGTGCCTCGCCCCTCCGAGACATTCGTCGCCTCGAAGAACACCGTGCCGGGGTAGTGGATCGCGGCTTCGAGCCGCCGGATATTCGGCGACGGGTTCACCCAGGGCAGTCCCGTCTCGTCCCACCACATGTCGCGCCGCCAGCCCTCGACCGGCACGACGGTCAAGTCGGCGCCGATCCGCTGCTCGGCGTTGTACATCTTCGCCAGCTCGCCCAGCGTCATGCCGTGGCGCGAGAGGACGGGATAGATGCCGACGAACGACTGGTATGCGGGCTCGAGGATGTTCCCCTCGAGAATGGTTCCGGTGACCGGGTTCGGCCGGTCCAATACGACGATGGGGATCCCCTTCTCGGCCGCGGCCTGCATCGCGAGCGCGAGCGTGGACTCGA
Organism: Gemmatimonadota bacterium; assembly: GCA_003222055.1. Taxonomy (GTDB): domain Bacteria; phylum Gemmatimonadota; class Gemmatimonadetes; order Gemmatimonadales; family GWC2-71-9; genus AG41. The sequence continues at coordinate 6,662 of QHUT01000080.1, read as the reverse complement.
ACGTGTACTGCCGCACGCCCAGGTCCTGGATGTCGTAGACCAGGACGTCGATCCCCTCGAGCATCTGTGGCGTCGGCTTCTCGGTGTCGCCGTACAGCGAATGGACGGGCAACCCGGTCGTCTCGTCTACGGTCGAGGCTACGCGCGTCTCGGCGACGCCGCGGATACCGTGCTCGGGTGAGTAGAGCGCGACCAGCCTCAGGTCCGGCACGCCGCGGAGCAAGTCGATCGTGCTGCGTCGCCGGCGATCGATGCCGGACTGGTTCGTGATGAGCCCCACCCGTTTGCCGCGCACCAGCGCGGGCGGGCGATCGACGAAGACCTCTATGCCCGGGCGGACGACGGGCGCAGATGCGCACGCCGAGATGGCTGCGACGAACAGTGCGACGGAGCGTGACATGATTCCGTGACATGCTACGCGCTGCGGCCTAGATTGCAACCTCATGCCCACGGCTTTCTTGGTTCTCCTCCTCACAGCGAGCGTGCAGGCTCCGGTCCCGCGCTGGACGCCGGAGCTGGCGTTCTCGGTCAAACGCGTAGGGAGCGTGGCGGTCTCGCCGGACGGCCGCTGGGCGGCCGTCGAAGTGTCGGAGCCGATCATGGAGGCGGAGCCGAGTGAGTGGCGGACGTCCGTGTACGTGTATGCCGTCGGTGACGCGGGGCAGAGGACGGCCCGACGGGTCGAGACCCCGGCGAGCTCCCCCGCCTGGTCGCCGGACGGGCGCTGGCTCGGCTTCGCCTCGAACCGATCGGGGAAGCGGGACCTGTGGCGCGTGGCGCTCGACGGATCGCCGGCGCAGCGGCTCACCGACGTAACCGGGGAGGTGGGGGAGTTTCGCTGGTCGCCGGATGGGCGCCGGATGGCGTTCGTGCTGACGGACCCGCCCGTGTCGGCGCGCGACGCGCGCGTTGTCGGGGACGCACAACGGTTCGCGCGCCTCTATCTGGTCGACGTGGCGGGGGACGCTGCCCGGGCGGCCGCCCGACTGCTCACCCCGCAGGACGTCCAGGTGGGCGGGCACGTGGGTGCGGGAATGAGTGGCCCCGCGTTCGACTGGTCGCCGGACGGCGCCGCGATCGCCTTTTCGCACTCGCCCTCGCCCTCGGGAGACGATTGGGTGCGGGCCGATGTGTCGGTGGTGGACGTCGCGACGGGCAGAACGCGCCCGCTCGTGGCGACGTCTGCGGCCGAGGGTGGCCCGGCGTGGTCCCCCGACGGTCGCTCGATCGCGGTGACGGTCTCGGACGCGCCGGCGACGTATGCGCTCACGTTTCGCGTCGTACTCGTCTCGCCGGTGGATGGCGCGGTCCGATCGCTGGCGGAAAGCTTCGACCGGCGACCGGCGGTCGTGGGTTGGACGGGCGATGCGCGCGCCGTGGTCATCAGCGAGGCGCGCGGTACGGTGTCGCGTCTCAGCGCCCTGCCGTCGGATGGCGGCGCCGCGGTGGATCTCTCGCCCGACACGCTCATGGTGTCCGCGCCGGCCCTGAACGGCACGGGAACGTATGTCGGGTTCGTATCCGAGGCGCCGGATCGCGCGCCGGAGCCGTACGTCAGCCGGCTCGCGCGATTCGCGCCGACTCGGGTCGCCGAGCTGCAGTCACTCCCCGCCATTCCGTTCGGCAGGACCGAACCGATTCGCTGGCGGTCATTCGACGGCCGGGAGATCGAGGGTCTCGTGACCTACCCGGAGGGCTACCGGCCTGGCGCGCCCGTGCCGCTGCTCACCATCCTGCATGGGGGCCCGCCCTCGAGCTTCACGCGCACGTTCATCGGGGGTGTGGGTTCATACCCGATCGCCGCCTTCGCGTCCGCCGGCTTCGCGGTACTCCGCCCGAACGTCCGCGGAAGCAGCGGCTACGGCCGCGAATTCCGGTATGCGAACGTCCGCGACTGGGGCGGCGGCGACTTCCGGGACGCGATGGCCGGCATCGACGCGTTGGTGGAGCGCGGCGTCGCGGACCGCGACCGGCTCGGCGTGATGGGGTGGAGCTACGGCGGGTACCTGACGGCCTTCGCGATCACCCAGACGACCCGGTTTCGCGCCGCGTCCGTGGGCGCGGGCATAACGAACCTGGTCTCTTACGCGGGGGTGGCCGACATCCCAGGGTTCATCGGGTCGTATTTTGGCGGCGAGTTCTGGGACGCTCCCGAGCTGTGGCAGGCGCGCTCCGCGGTGCTCCGCGTCAAGGCCGTGACGACACCGACGCTCATTCAGCACGGCGAGAACGACCTGCGGGTGCCGATCTCGCAGGGCTACGAGCTGTACACGGCGCTCAAGCGGCGCCAGGTGCCGGTCACGATGGTGGTGTACCCCCGCCAGGGGCACGGCGTCGGCGAGCCGAAGCTCCAGCTCGACGTGATGCGGCGGAACCTGGAGTGGTTCCGGCGCTGGGTGCTCGACGCGCGCGACTGACGACCCAGCCTACACGAGTTCCGCGGCCAGCTTCAGCGCGCCGAGCGCGGGATCGATGCGATCGGACACGAGGCGCGCTCGCTTGAAGGCCGCGGCCAGCCGATCGCGGAACGCCGCGGTGAGCGGCGACTGCGGCAGGAGCAGGCCGCCCGTGATCGCAACTGGGACCACACTCGTGTCGGGAAAATGGCGCCCCAGCATCACGACTAGCTCGACGAGCTCGTGCGCCGCCTCGTCGACCGCCCGCTGCGCCACCACCTCGCCCTCCCGCGCGGCGTTGAGCACGTGCGGCGCGAGCGCCGCCACTTGAGCCGGCGTCGCCGTCGTCGCCCATCGCACCAGATCGTCGAACCGCTGTAGACCGAGTGCCCCGAGCAGCCGGGCCAGGAGGGTGGAGCCCTCGCCCCGGCCGTCCTGCGCCCGCCCCGCCAAGTCGAGCGCGCGGCGACCGAGCCAGTACCCCCCGCCTTCATCGCCCAGCTGCCACCCGTAGCCGCCCGCGCGGTGGATCTCGCCGCCCGGCACGCGCGCGTAGGCGATCGAGCCGGTGCCGGCGTTCACGAGCACGCCCGGGCCGCGCGCGAAAGCGGTGGTCAACGCGACCTCGCCGTCCGCAAGCACGCGCACGCGGCGGGCGACGCCGGCGTCTACCAGCGCCGCTTCGAGCTCGGCCTGCTCCTGCCGCCGTCCGGCGCCAGCCGCTCCGACGACGGCGGCATCGCCGGGGAGTTGGACGCCGGCCTGGGCCGCTGCCCGCCGGGCGGTCTCCGCCAGCACGGCGGCGGGCCCGGCCGCGGCGCCCGGCCGCATCGCTGCGCCCGGCCCGTCCGCCCGGCCCCGCACCTGCGACGGCGAGCCGATGACCACGCTCGAGTGCGAGCCACCGGCATCGGCACCGAGAAACACCGCGGACGGTGACGTCATGCTGCCTGCGCGGCCTGTCCGTCCGTCCGCCCGTCCGGCCGACGGACGAGCGACGAGGCCATTCCCATTAGCACGGTCACCGCCGTCCCCAGCGGCACGTACCAGGGCCAGGCGAGCCCAGGCAACCAGCGCCACGGTACGCCGAGCACCACGGGGGTCATCGCGAGCACGCTCACGACGATAGCCACGATGACGTCGCGCTGGCGGGCGCGCGACCAGAGGCCCCCGAGGATGTAGGTGCCGAGCAGGCCGCCATACGTGATCGATGCGATGCTGAGCGCCAGCTGGACGACGGGCGTGTTCTGGTTGCGAAACGCGATCGCGCCCGCGACGAGCACCGCCGTCCACACCAGGGTGAGCCAGCGCCCGACCCACAGGAGATGCGCCGGCTCCTGGCGGCCCGACAGCGGCGTGTAAAAGTCGTGTGTGGAGGCGGAGGCGAGGGAGTTCACCGCGGAGGCGTGGCTGCTCATGGCGGCCGCAAGGATCCCCGCGACTACGAGGCCCGCCAGCCCCGCGGGAAGCCGGGTGATCACGAAGGTCGGGTAAATGGTGTCGCTTCGTATCCCGCCCTGATCCATGCCGGCGAGCCACAGGCTCGTGCCCACGAGCAGGAACAGCGCGAACTGGGCGATGATGAACACACCCGATCCGATCAAGGCGCGCTGCGCGTCCTTCAGCGCGCGCGCGGCCAGCAGCCGTTGCACGATCACGTGGTCAGTACCGTGCGACGCGCCGGCGAGCAGCGCGCCGCCCACGACCCCACTCCAGAACGTGTACAGCACCGTGAACGAGGGTGTGAAGTCGAGCGTGATGAGCTTCCCCGCGTCCCACGCCCGGGTGAACGCGGCGGCGCCTCCCGCGAGCCTGGTGGCGACCACGAGCGTGGCCACGCCGCCCAGCAGGTACACGCCCAATTGAATCACGTCCACCCACACGACGGCCCGCAGCCCTCCGACCCACGTGTAGATCACGGTGACGATGCCGATGGCGAGGATACCCGCAGGCAGACTCCAATGGGTGAGGATGGCGAGGGGGATGGCGGTGGCGAAAACCCGCACGCAGTCGGCGAGTGCGCGGGTGAGCAGGAACACGCCGGAGGCGGCGCGCCGCGCGCCCGGTCCGAAGCGGCGCTCGAGCCGCTGATAGGCGGTGTCCTGGGTGCCTTCGAAATAGCCCGGGAGCAGGAACGCCGCCACGCCGATCCGACCGACCAGATAGCCGAAGGCGAGCTGCAGGAACCTGAGGTCGCCGCGGGCCGCGATACCGGGGATGGAGATCACCGTCAGGGCGGAGGTCTCGGTCGCCACGATCGACAGCATGATGGCCCACCAGGGCAGGCCGCGGTGGCCGAGGAAATAGTCGCTCGCGTCGCGTTGGCGCCCCGAGAGCACCAGGCCGAAGACGACGACGGCGGCGCAGTAGGCCGCGATGACGGCTACGTCGAGCGGACGCACCGGCGGAGCGGAGCAACAAAAAGCCCGCGCCGCGCGCGGGCTCGAAGTGCCGATGGGAAGAGGGCCAACCGCCTCAGACCGTGAAGGACGATCCGCAGCCGCAGCCGCCGGTGGCGTTGGGGTTTTCGAAGGCGAACCCGGACTCCTGGAAATTGCTCTTGTAGTCCAGGGTGACGCCGTTCAGGTACTGAGCGCTGAACCCGTCGACGAAGCAGCGCACGCCGGCGCTTTCGATCACGAGGTCGTCCTCGGCGGGCTTGTCTTCGATGCTCAGGCTGTAGCGGAACCCCGAGCACCCGCCCGGGAGCACGCCGATCCGCAGCCCGGCGCTCTCGGGGGAGACCTTCTCCTCCGCCATGAACTTGCGCACCTCGACCGCCGCCGTGTCGGTCAGGGTCAGGGTGATGGGAGCCGAGCGTTGCGTCGTCGCCATTGCGATCCTCCTGTCACATGCGAACTTAGAAAGTCCCGACGGCCCTGTCAACTCTCGCCCCGCGAGGCCCGCGCGCTCATGCGACTTACGCTCGCCGATTGGTTGGTCGTCGCCCTGTATTTCCTGTTCAACATTGCGGTTGGCTTGTATTACAAGCGGCGGGCCGGCAAGAGCACCGCGGAATACTTCCTTTCCGGCCGCAATGTTCCGTGGTGGCTCGCCGGCACGTCGATGGTCGCCACGACGTTCGCCGCCGACACCCCGCTCGTCGTCACCGGCTTCGTGGCGCGCAACGGCATCGCCGGCAACTGGCTGTGGTGGAACCTGCTCGCCAGCGGCATGCTCACTGTGTTCTTCTACGCCCGGCTGTGGCGACGGGCCGGCGTGATGACCGACATCGAGTTTTCGGAGATTCGCTACAGCGGTCCGCCGGCGGCGTTCTTGCGCGGCTTCCGAGCGGTCTACCTGGGTCTGCTCATCAACTGCATCATCCTCGGCTGGGTGAACCTCGCGATGGCGAAGATTCTCGGGCTGGTGTTCGGCATCTCGAAGGGGCAGGCCTTGTGGATCGTGGTCGGGATGATCCTCCTCACCTCCGCGATCTCGACGCTGTCGGGGCTATGGGGCGTGCTCGTGACCGACCTGTTTCAGTTCATCATCAAGATGGGGATGGTGATCGTGCTGGCGGTGTTCGCTGTGAACGCCGTGGGCGGCATCGAGGCGATGCGGGTCAAGCTGGCGGCGATCGATCAGGTGCGCGGCGCCACCGCCGGCGGCCAGGGATCGGTGCTCGATTTCGTGCCCGACCTCGGCTCGGCGTGGATGCCGATGATCACGTTCTTCGTCTACATCGGTGTGAACTGGTGGGCCACGTGGTACCCCGGGGCCGAGCCCGGCGGCGGCGGCTACGTCGCGCAACGGATGTTGAGCGCGAAGGACGAGAAGCATTCCCTGCTCGCCACGCTGTGGTTCAACATCGCGCACTATGCCGTACGTCCCTGGCCCTGGATCCTCGCGGCGCTCGCCTCGCTGATCCTGTACCCCAACCTCAAGGACCCGGAGACGGGCTATGTGCGGGTGATGATCGACTACCTGCCCTCGTCGCTGCGCGGGCTCATGGTCGCCGCGTTCGCAGCGGCCTTCATGTCGACGATCGCGACGCAGCTCAACTGGGGCGCGAGCTACCTCGTGAACGATTTCTATCGACGCTTCCTGCGCCGGCAGGATAGCGAGGCGCACTACGTCCGGGTGTCGCGAGTTGTGACGGGCCTGCTTACCGTGATCTCGGCCGCGGTCGCGTTCCGCATCGAGTCGATCGGCGGTGCCTGGAAGCTCCTGATCATCACCGGGGCCGGCACCGGAGCGGTGCTGCTGCTGCGCTGGTACTGGTGGCGGATCAATGCCTGGAGTGAAATCTCGGCGATTATCGCC
>QHUT01000008.1 GCA_003222055.1 Gemmatimonadota bacterium | reverse complement strand
TCCGTGGGGATGCGCCCGGCGGAGGTGTGGGGGTGGTACAGGTACCCCTTCTCCTCCAGGTCGCTCATGGTATTGCGGATGGAGGCAGGCGACAGGGAGAGCCTGAACCGTTTCGAGACAGTGCGACTCCCCGCCGGTTCAGCGGTTTCGACGTAGGTCTCGATCACGGCCTCGAGGACCTGCCGCTCGCGCTCGTTCAGGGACGCTGTCATATCAGCCAAGCTATTACCTGCTAACAATTTAGCCCGTTGTCCTACAGCCGGTCAAGTCACGCACCAAGGCGTCGAGCCGGAGCCACCCTTCAGGCGTGCACACCAGGCGCTCGTCTCGCAGATGCGCCCAACCCTGCTCCAGCCACCGGGCGGTAGAGGACGGTAGAGGGCCGGAGAGGGAGGCAAGAGGCAGCCCCGCGTCGGTCCGCAAGGCGAGATATACCCGCTCGAGTTCCAGTTGCTCATCGGTGAGTGTCTCTTGTGACGCGACGGGAGACCGGCCCGCGGCGACGGCGCGACGGTACGCCTCCCACGCCGAGAGATTCCAGCGTCGCACCTTCCCGTCGAACGAGTGCGCCGCGGGGCCGAGGCCCGAGTAGGCACGTCCCGACCAGTAGGCCGAGTTGTGACCCGAGCGACGATTATCGCGCGCGGCGTTCGAGACCTCGTAGAACTGATAGCCGCCGGCCGCAAGGCGTGAGTGTGCACGCAAGTACTCCTCCGCATAGCGATCGTCGTCCGGGGCGGCGGCCGCGCCGCGAGAAATCCAGCGGGCGAGCGGCGTCCGCTCCTCGACGGTGAGACCGTAGAGGGAGAGGTGGGCGGGGCGCAGGGCCAGCGCCTGCTTCAGGTCGCGCCCCCAATCGCGCTCCAGCCCGGCGGGCAGGGCAAAGATCAAGTCGAGCGAGATGTTGTCGATCCCCGCCACGCGGAGCGTCCGCACGGCAGTGACAATCCGCGCCGTGTCGTGGGAGCGGTGCATCCAGCGCAGGGCTCGATCGTCGAACGACTGCGCCCCAAGCGATACCCGGTTGACGCCAGCGCGGCGCCAGCTTGTTGCCGCCTCTGGCGTCACGTCCTCGGGGTTTGCCTCCAATGTCACCTCAACATCGTTACGCAGAGACGTCGCCCGAAAAACGTCGCGCAACGTCGTGAGCAGGGCCGCGATCGCGTCGGGAGGGAGCAGCGACGGTGTGCCGCCGCCGAAATAGATGGTCTGCAAGCCATGCTCGGAGTCCCCGGGTTCGCGCCCGGGGTCAGTCGCCCCGAGGAGCTTCACCTCCCGCAGAACGGCATCGACGTACTCCCGCGCTGGGATGCGCTTGCGGACCGCGATGGAGAAGTCGCAATAGGAGCAGCGCCGGGTGCAGAAGGGGACGTGGAGATAGAGGTGGCGCATATCGGGAAAGTAATTGTTGATTGCGGATTTCGGATTGCGGATTGGAAGGGCCGGCGTCGAAGTCCGCAATCGCCAATCCGCAATCCGCAATTAGGCGAGCCCGAACACCATCCCCGGCTGCTGGCGCACCAGGCCCCGCATCTCGAGCTCGGTGAGCGCGGTCAACACCGGGCCGGTGTCGCCGCCGCCCGCGGCGACGAGCGCGTCCACGTGCTTCGGCTCGGTGACGAGCGCGTCCCACAACGAGCGTTGCAGGTCACTGAGATCGGACGGCTGACTCCGGGGCACTGTCTCACGCCGGGCCGCCGGCCCGGGGTCAGCCGCTCCCGGCAGCCCCAGCTCTTCCAGGATATCGGCCGCCGAGAGCGCGGGCTTCGCTCCCTGTTGAATGAGCCGGTTGCAGCCGAGGGAGGTGGGGCTCGTGATGGGACCGGGGACGGCGAGCACGCTGCGACCCTGATCGAGCGCGCAGTCGCTCGTGATCAACGCGCCCGAGCCGGGCGCGGCTTCGACCACCACGGTCACGCCCGCCAACCCCGAGATCAAGCGATTGCGTTGGGGGAAAGCGCCGGCGTGCGGGCGCTCTCCGGGCGGCAGCTCCGAGACGAGGCACCCCGACGCGACCATGCGCTCGTACAGCGTGCGGTTCGCCGCGGGATAAATCACGCCGAACCCGTTGCCGAGCACTCCCACCGACGCCCCTCCGGCGTCGAGCGCGGCGCCGTGGGCGACAGCATCGACGCCCCGCGCCATCCCGCTCGTGACCACGACACCCGCCCGCGCCACGCCCGCGGCGAGGAGGCGCGCGGCGTCGGCTCCGTAAGGAGTATGGTCCCGACTGCCCACGATGCCGACCGCCGGGCGCTTGAGACACGTGACGTCGCCCCAGACGTAGAGCAGCGCCGGCGGCTCGGGAATTTCGGACAGGAGGGGCGGGAACGCCGGATCGTCGGGAAGCAGCACCACCGCGCCGAGCCGATCGAGCTGATTCAGGATTTCGTGGCCGGCGCCCGGAGAGACGGCGCGGATCGCGCCCGCCGCGGCGCGGCTGAACCCGGGCAGCGCAGCGATGGCGCCGGCGGGAGCGTGCAAGGCGGCGCCGGCGCCCTCGAAGGCGGCCACGAGCGTGGTGAGACGCGCGGCGCCGATCCCGGGCACCTGCGCGAGCGCCAGATACGCCGCTACTTCGTCGCGACCGCCGCGGGGAGCGCCTGCCATAGAGTCTCCAACAGCTTCGGTATCCCTTGACCGGTGACGGCTGAAATGCCAACGACCGGGGCGCTGCCCTGCGTACGGATCGCCGGGATCCGGGATCCGGGAGGCGAGAGATCGAGCTTGGTCAGCACCACCACGTGCGGCTTGGCAGCCAGGTCCGGCGAGTACGACGCCGCTTCCCGCAACAGCAGCTCGTAGCTCGCCTGCAGATCGGGACTGTCCACGGGCACGAGCACCGCCACCAGGCGGGTGCGCTCCACGTGCTGCAGGAACTTGAGGCCGAGGCCCTTCCCGACGTGGGCGCCCGCGATGATGCCCGGGATGTCGGCCACGACGAAAGACCGGCTGTCGGACAGGCCGACCACGCCGAGCTGCGGCTCGAGGGTCGTGAACGGATAGTCGGCGATTTTCGGCCGGGCGGCCGAGACCACGGAGAGCAGCGTGCTCTTGCCCGCGTTGGGTTCACCCAGGAGGCCCACGTCGGCGATCAGCTTGAGGACGAGCTCGAGCTCGCGCTCCTCGCCGTACTCGCCCGGCTCCCACTCGCGCGGGCTCTGGTGCGTGGCCGTGGCGAACCGGGCGTTACCGCGGCCGCCGCGCCCGCCCTGTGCGACGAGCAGGGTGTCGCCAGCGCCCACGACCTCCCCGAGGCGGGCGCCGCTCCCGGCATCGCGGATTTCGGTGCCGGCCGGAACGGGGAGATACAGGTCCGCGCCCGACTTCCCGGTCATGTTCTTCCCCTTGCCGTGCTGGCCACGCTCGGCGCGCCAGTGCGTGCGATAACGGTAGTCGAGCAGCGTCGCGAGGTTGGAATCGGCGCGCACGTACACGCTGCCGCCGGAACCGCCGTCGCCGCCGTCGGGGCCGCCTTTGGGGACGAACTTCTCGCGGCGAAAGGAGCTGGCACCGGCGCCGCCCGCACCGGCGACCACGTGGACGACCGCCCGATCTATGAACATTGCGGATTGCGGATTGCGGATTGCGGAGCGCTTGAATGCGGAATGCGGAATGCGGAATGCGGAATTGCACGGGAAGCTCTGCGCGCAGTCCTGATCGACGAGACCACGATTGCCACGAGTTGACGCGCCTCGTCCCTCAAGGAAGCCACGCGCACGGCGTCGCTCAACCCGCGCTCGATAACCAGATCGAGCCAGAACTGCGCCTCGTCCGCCTCCTCCTCAACGATCCCCAACCTTGCCACGAACTCCTTGCGAGACCTCGCGCGACAGGCAGCCCGATAGTTCGCCCCCACGGACGTACCGGCCCGCAGGAGTTGATTTCCGATCACGTCGGCAGAACGGCCTCGCGGCAGGGCTTCAACCAAGCTGATGATCGCCAATGCAAAAGCCCGTGTACGATCCTTCAGGTCAACATTCCGCATTCCGAATTCCACATTCCGCATTCAGAGGTTTCTCCCCCTCACATCCTCCCACTGCTCCCACGCGCGCCGACGCAGCTCCGGGTCCAGATCGCCCGCCACCAGCTCCAACACGGCGTCCACCTCCTCGGGCGACGCCCCGGTGTTGAGCGCGCCGCGCAGGTGCGAGTGCAGCTGCTGGGCGGCACCCAGCACGGCAATCGCCGCCACGGTCGCCAGCTCCCGCCGCTTCAGGTCGAGCCCCGGTCGACCGATCACCTTGCCGTACGCGTCCACCAGCACCAGGTCCTCGAGCGCGGGGTGCAGCGCGCGCAGGTTGACGAGCAGCTTGTGGTAGGCCCGCCCGTACACGTCGCGGCACACCGCCGCCCCCCGATCCGCCCACGCTTGCCAGTCCTCGTGCGCCAACGGCTCCGCCGCGTGCCGCCCCCCCTCTCCCTCGGCTGGTCCCGCCACGTCACGCCACACGCCGAAGGCCACCAGCGCCAACGGGTAGCCGACCACGAGCATGCTCTGCAGCAGCAGCTCGTCGATCCACAGGGGCGGCACACCTGCCTGCCGGGCCGCGGCGAAGCGCTCGTAGAGCTCGGGCACGTCGCCTGCGGCGACGGCGGCGGCCAACCGCACCAGCGCCGCCGTCGCCGGATCGAGGGGCTCGGTCATATTACTCCTCCCCCGTGCGGGGCCCTCCATCCTTTTGTTGCTCGAGTCCCCCATTTACGCGCAGCTCGCCGACGGCCTCGCCGCGCGTGTTCACCATGGGCCGGGCGCCGAGCGACACCGGTCGTGGCCGGAGCCCGAGCTGCTCCAACACGGCGGCCATCGCGAGCGCCGACGCCACGGCATGGCCGTCGGCGACCTTGATGGCCACCCCCAATCCGTCCCGCGGCAGCACCGCGCAGTAGACGCCCTCCGCACCGACCTTGACGATCAGCCGAGCGGGATGCGCGCGCATCATGTCGGTACAGGGGCGACCGTCGCCGGCGATGAGCTCGGGGTGGCGCAACATGGATTGCACGATTGCGGATTGCGGATTGCGGATTGGACCCGCGCCCTTCGAATCCGCAATCCGCAATCCGAAATCCGCAATCGCCAGCCTCGCGTACCCGAGCGCCATGGCTCTCAGCGGGATCCCGAAGCACACCACCCCGCAGCCATCGGTCGCCGTGCGAATCTCTGCCGCCGGGACGTCCGTCCAGCGGGCGACTTCCCGCAGGCAGCGCTGCTGCACGGGATGCTCGGGGCGGGTGTAGAACTCCGTGGGCCACCCGTGGTGGCGGGCGAGCGCGAGCATGCCGGCGTGCTTCCCCGAGCAATTCGAATACACAGCCGTAAGCCGCAAGCCGCGAGTCGCGTAGTCTTGCGCGACGCGCTCCGAGAGCGGCGCGTGGGGCCCGCACAGCAGGTCGCGCTCGCCGCAGCCGATCTTACCGAGCAGCTCGCGCACGCGCGCCACCTGGCCCGCCTCGCTCGAGTGCGACGCGCACACCAGCGCCAGCTCCTCGCTCGTGAAGCCGAACCGATCGGTGACTCCGTCTTCTACGAGCGGCAGCGCCTGGAACGGTTTCGCCGCCGAGCGCCAGAAGGTCACGAGGTCGGGGTCGCCGGTGCGCGCGACCAGGCGCCCGCGCGCGTCCACCACCGCCGCGTGGACCTCGTGCACCGCTTCCACCACGCCGCCGCGCACCTGTTCAACGCGCATCGCGACTTCGCCGCTCCTCACCCCGCCCGGGAAACGGGAAAGGGGAAACGGGAAACGTGGAGTGCCGATCCGTACCAACGTTTCCCGTTTCCCGTGTCCCGTTTCCCACTCCCAGAGACAAGCCGATTCCGATGAGCACGAGCACCCCGCCCACCACCGCGGTCACCCGCGGGGGCTCGTGAATGGCGGGGATGAGCCACGCGAGCAGCGTCGCCCCCACCGGCTCGCCCAGCGCCGCCACGTTCACGGTCGTCGCGCGGAAGTGTCGCAGCGCGTAGTTCATTCCCGTGTGCCCGATCAGCATGGGCCCCGCCGCCATGGCGCCGAACACCGCCCAGTCGCGGCGCGTGAATCCCACCAGCGGGACGGCGGCCGCGAGGGCGAGCAGCGCGAGCGCCGCGGCCGCGACGGCATAGACGCCGGTGGCATAGCGCCAGATCCCGACCGTCCGACGCACGCGCCGGCCGATCACGTAGTAGCCCGCTCCCGTCGCCGCGCCCAGCAGCGCGAGGCCGTCGCCGCCCAGGGCGCCGAGCGAGAAGCGGGCGTCGCCCACGCCGATGAGGCTCGCCCCGCTCACCGCCAGCGCGATGCCCCACGCTTCCGCGCGGGTCGGGTGCTCGCGCAGCCACAGCGCCGCGATCGCCCAGGCGAACACCGACTTGAGCGACACGAGGACGACGGAGCTGGCGACGGCGGTGTAGTGGAGCGAGGCGATCCACGACCAGAAGTGCACGGACAAGAGGAGGCCGGCGAGCACCATCAGCGGGAGCGGGGAGCGGGGAGCGGTACCCACCGATGCACCAGACGGTACCGCTCCCCGCTCCCCGCTCCTCTCCCACACCGCCAATCCGCCGGCCACCGGCAGCACCAGCGCCAACCTCCAGAACGCGATCGCCAATGCGGGCGCCGTGGCGAAACGCACGATCGGGCCGGCGTACGTCGTGGCGAGGACCGCCACGATGAGCACCAGGAGGGGAGACATGGGCGCGAAACCTCACCCCCCTGCCCACTCTCCGCAATGCGGTTGCCCTCCCTCCCCTGCAGCCCCAAATTGCGCGCTCGATGCGCCCTCGCCTATGGCTCGCTGCGGTTGGCACGACGTGCCTGTTGTTGAACCCCGCCCTGACGGGCGGGGCCATGCTCGAGGCTCAGCAGGCCTCCGCCTACGTGCCGCTCGACGATTGGACGATGCCGTACGTCGAGCATCTCATCGCCACCGGCGCCATCGCGGATCCCGCGCCGCTCACGCGCCCGCTGCGCCGGGCCGACGTGGTGCGCGCCCTCGAGGCGGCGGATACCGCGCGTCTGAGCCCCGCCGCAACCGCGACGGTGCGCCGGCTGCGGGCCGCGCTCGGGAGCGAGCCGCGCCAGCCTCATTTCCGGGTGGCGGGGGGCGTCGGCGCGGCCGTGGCCAACTACGCACGGCGCGATCCGCTCGCCGCGATCGACTCGACCGGCCCCCGCCAGGCCGGCCGCGGCCATGGCACCGGGAACGCCGACCTGGCGTTCGAGCTGGCGACGGGCCATGTCGTCGCCACGACGCACCTGCAGTTCGACACCCGCCTCAAGTACGACCCGGACTGGTTCGGCAAGAAAAACCGCGCCATCGCCGGCCGCACGGCCGAAGGGTACGTCGACGCCCAATGGCGGCTCGGGGAGGTCTTCTTCGGAAGGCTGGACCGCAACTGGGGTCCCGTCGGCATCCAGGGCTTGCTCCTCTCCGCCAACCCCTATGGCCTCGACCACTTCGCCGTGTCGGTCGGCAGTGCGCGCCTGCACCTCGAGGCCATCGCGACCCAACTGGACGATCGCGACTCGAGCGGCAGCGTGGTGCATCGCTTCATGATGCAGCACCGCGTGCTCTTCGTCCCCGGCCGGTGGAGCGTCGCGCTGTGGGAGGGCTCCGTCCTCTCGGGCCGCGAACGGTCGTTCGAGCCGTGGTACCTGAACGCGCTCACGCTCGGCATCCTGGAGCAATGGAACAACGGCGGCAACGTGAATTCGTTCGTCGGGGTCGACTTCGAGCACCGCGCCCCGGTGAGCGTATTCGGTCAGCTGATGCTCGACGACATCCAGGTCGACCGCGGCGGCGCGACCGACACCAAGCCGGTGAGCTACGCGCTCACCGCGGGCGCACAGGGCGCCATCCGCGGCGCGGCGGCGGCGTGGCGCATCTCCTACACGCGCGTCACGAACCTCACCTACCGGAACGAAGACAACTTGCAGGTACCGCTGTACCACTCGCTCGGCACGGGCAGGAACTTCGACGACTACGACCAGCTGACCGGGACGCTCGGCCTCCTGCCCCGCGTGGGGCTGCTGCTCACCCCGGAGGTCACGTATCTCCGTCAGGGAGAGGGTGACCCGCGCCTGCCGCATCCCGTCGTGTCGGCGTACCCCACCACGCCGACGATCTTTCAAGGGGTCGTGGAACGGACAGTGCGTTTCGCCGTGACGGGCGCATATGCGCCGTCCGGACGCGTAGGGCTGAGCGTCGATGCGGGCGTGCACCGCATCTCCAATTTCGAGCATGTGAGCGGCGACACACGCACACGGTTGCTCGGAAGCGTGAGACTGAGTTACCGACTCCAGGGCGGAGGGGCATTGCCGTGACCACGTCCGCCACCGACGCCCGCCTCACGCGCGACCATCTGGAGCGACTGTTCACTCAGATGAAAGCGCGACGCATCGTGGTGGTGGGCGACGCGATGCTGGACATCTATCTCGCGGGTGACGCGGAGCGGATCTCTCCCGAAGCGCCGGTGCCCGTGGTCAGCGTGCACACGCGGCGCCACGCCCTTGGCGGCGCCGCCAACGTCGCCGCCAACGTCGCCGCGATCGGCGCCGAGTGCCTGCTCGTCGCCGCGATCGGAGACGACGACCGCGGGGACTCGTTCCGGGCCGAGCTGGCGCAGCACCGGCTCGCCGACCGTCACATCGTGGTCGTGGCGGCGCGCCCCACTACGTCCAAGACGCGCGTCACTGCGCGGGGCCAGCAGCTGGTGCGCATCGACGAAGAGGTGGAAGACCTGATCCCGGCGCGCACCGAGAATCAGCTGCTCGACCAGCTCGACGCCGTCATGGCGGATGCCGACGCGATCCTGATCGAGGATTACAACAAGGGCACGCTGACCCCGGCGGTGATCGAGCGCTCGATGACGCTGGCCCGCAAGCGCGGGATCCCGGTCGTCGTGGATCCCAAGTTCAAGCACTTCTTTGCCTACCGTGGGGCGACGCTGTTCAAGCCCAACCGACGCGAGCTCGAGCAGGCGATGGGCGCGACCCTCGACCTAGCGCATCCCGACGCGCTGCCCACCTCGCTCGACAAGCTGGGCGTCGACAACCTGCTCCTCACCCTCGGCGCCGAGGGCATGGTGCTCGTCACCAAAGACAAGCAGATCGGGCGGATCCCGACGATGGCGCGCGAGGTGTTCGACGTGTCGGGCGCGGGCGACACCGTGACGGCGTGGGTCGGGACAGCGCTGGCCGCGGGGGCGTCGGTGCGCGAGGCCGCGCAGGTCGCCAACTACGCCGCCGGCGTCGAGGTCGGAAAGTCGGGCGTGGCCACGGTCTCGCCGGCCGAGGTGCTGGCGATGCACGAGGCGCATTACGACCAGCTGGGGAAGCTGAGGCGGGGAGGACTGCTCTAGCGACCCGACAATCCGACGCCGATCACAACCCCGTCGACCGTTTCGAGCCGCGTCCCACCGCCCAGCACCGCGTGATCGATGCGGTAACCCAGCCGCAGCTCGAGCGGCGCGCGCGCCAGATGCACGACCATCCCGGCCTCGCCCCCCTGCGCGTGGTCGAACGACTCCGGCGCGTTCACGCTGGCGGACAGGGCGCGCCACAGCTCCACGTAGCCGCGTCCCGCCGAGCCGACGAACGCACCCGAGGCGCGCGCGCGCAGCTCCCAGAACACCCAGCGCAGCTGCGTCCCCCCGGTGAGCGTGTACGAGCGGGCGTGCGGGCCCACCGCGAGCCTGAGCCAGCGCGCGGGCCGGACACCGAGCAACGCGACGCCCTCCACGAGGTCCTGGCCCGGCGCGCCCCCCCCGTCCGGGCCGATCTTTCCTTGCACGTAGCTCAGCGCGAACTCGACCCGCCCCAGCGCCAGTGCCCCCTGCCCGCCCAGCGCGGTGCCGGTCAACAGGTCGGTGCCGCGGACGCGGGTACTCACGACGGAGAGTCCCCCGGCCGGGGTGAGCCCCTGAGCGCGTGCCAGCGTCGTGCCGGCGCCCAGGGCCACGAGTGCCGCCGCCAGGGCCGGGACTCTCATCGCGCGCTCGGCTTGATGGCCGTGGGCTCACCGGCGTGGACGGCGAGGTGGACGTCGTCGCGCCGCCGCACGTTCTCGGCCTTGACGGCCGCGACGCCCTGCTGCCACCGCGCTCGCAAGGCCTGATTCGCCTGAATGTTGACCGTGAGCGCCCGGCCGGGGCGGTGCAGCACGTACCCCAGCGCGCCGGCCAAGCCCACCGCTCCCGCCACGACCAGGCGCGACCCGCTCGGGTGATCGCTGCCCACGATCGAGGGCAATGTGGCCACCGTAGTCGCGAGCAGCGCGCCGCCCAACAGCGCGCGGAGCGCCGGCCGACTTCCGGAGCGCTCCGGCAACAACAGCGAATCGGCCGGGGGCTTGGGCCAGGGCAGCGTATCGACGTGCACGACGCGCAGGTCGAGCGGCAGCTGGACGATGCCCGCGAGCTCGCCCGTGGGCGCCCGCGACGCGACGCGTAACAGGACGCGGGCGACCGGAGGCATCTGGCCCGCCGCGTCGAGGCCGTCCCATTGCACGCGCAGGCTGTCCCCCATGGGTCCGGCGTACAACGCCCGGAACGGCGCGCCGTCCTGATAGCGCAGCGTAACCTCCACGGTCTGGAACGCGCTCGCCACTACCCAGAAGGTGAAGGCACCCGTCCCGGCAGACACTTCCGTGTCGGGCGGCGCCACGAGCACCACCGCGCGCGTCTCCACGCGCACGTTGTCGAACACGCTGGTCACCTCGGGTGGGAACACCAGGCGATCCGGCCGATAGCGCGGGTCGAGCTGCACGAGGCGGCGGAACACGGCGACCGCGGAGTCGCGCCGTCCCCGGAACAAGTCGGCCGCGCCGAGATACACGAGGCCCTGGGCGCGCTCGCTCGCGGACGCGGTGGCGCCGGTGGCGCGGGCGAGGTCGCGCCGCAGCAGCGCCGCCGCCTGATCGAAGTCGAGGTTCTGGTAGGCGCGGATGCCCTCGGCGAACGGACTACCGGCCGCCTGCGCGGCTCCCTGCGCCGCGGCGGCGCTCCAGCCGCAGACGAGCAGGCAGATCCAGGTGAGATGGCGTCTCACGGCGGCACCGCGTTGTCTCATCGACTCGACGTCGGCCCTGGAGGGACGTTCACGGTATGATGAACAGGGGCCGAGTCGCTCGTAAGGAAGTTGGCGTCTCCGCTATAAGTCGCAACCAGCACCTCGTCCCCCGCCGCGAGCGGGATAAAGCTGCAACTCCCGTCCGTCACTGCGGCTGTGCAGCCCACCGCTCCATCCGTGACCGACACACTCCCCGTGGGCACGCCGCCTAGCGAAGTCACGCTGAACGCCACCGTAATCGCCTGGCCGACCGTCGAGGGCTCGGGGGTGACGCTTGTAATGGTCGTGGTGGTGGCAGCCTGGTTCACGGTGTGCCCGACGCCCGCCGAGGTGCTGACCGCGAAGTTGGCGTCGCCTGCGTACGTCGCGGTGAGCGTCCGCGCCCCCGCCGTGGAGAGTGTCAAGTCGCAGGTCCCCGCCGCCACGGTGCCGACGCAGCTGTCCGTTCCGTCGGTCACGGTGACGTTACCCGTGGGCGTGCCGGCATTCGAAGTCACGCTGAAGTTCACGCTGATCGCTTGGCCCACAGTCGAGGGGTCCGGAGTGTGGGCGGTGATCGTCGTGGTCGTGCTCGCCGCGCTCAGCGCGATCGTCTCCGAGGTCGCCGCTGTGAGGGTGCCGCTCTCGAAGCGCAGCGTGTAACTCCCTACCGGCCCGCTGATCGCCAACCCGCTGAATGACGCCGCCCCGGTTCCCCCCGTCGTCGCCGTGGCATTGGCCAGCGTGGCCCCGGCCGGCCCCGTGGCGATCACCGCCGTCACCACCGGGCCACTCTCGCTCGCCGCGTTGCCATTCGCGTCCTCGAGCTGGACCACCGGTTGTTGAGTGAACGCCTCCCCGCTCTGCGCCGTGCTCGAGGGCTGGGTGGTGATGCTGAGCTGGGTCGGCGCCCCCGCCGTCCCCGTCGCGGTGAACGTCACCGGGCTCCCGGAGAGCGACCCCGACGTCGCGGTCAGCGTGTTGCTGCCCGCCGTCCCGCTCAGCGTCCAGCTCCCGACCGTGGCGATGCCGTCGCCGGTGGTCGTCTGGCTCCCGCCCGTGATGGTCCCATTGCCCGGGGCTACACCGAACGTCACCGTCACCGCCGCCACCGGGTTCCCGTTCGCATCCTTCACGATCACCGACGGTGGCGCACTGACCGCCGTGCCCGCCGTGGCCGACTGGCTCGTGGGACTATTCGCTGCGATCGTCGCTGCCGCCCCCGTCGTCCCCGTCGCCGTGAACGTCACCGGGCTCCCCGACAATGTCCCTGAGGAGGCCGTCAGGGTGTTCGACCCTGCAGTGGGGCTCAGCGTCCATGAG
>QHUT01000007.1 GCA_003222055.1 Gemmatimonadota bacterium | reverse complement strand
GCGGTAGTTATGCCAGGTCGTCCGGTCGGTCCGGCTGGTCCCGTCGAGGAAGATGTTGATGCCACCCGCGACCTTGTTTAAGACTTGGGGCGCGGTCATCCAGCGGCGCACGTCGAAGAAGCGCTGCTCCTCGAAGGCCATCTCGACGCGGCGCTCGTTGCGGTACTCGTCGCGCAGCGCGGCCTGGCCCAACCCCGCCGAGAACGGCGGCATGCCGGCGCGCACCCGGATCTGGTTCAGGACGTTAAGCGCATCCGTCAGTTCATTGAGCTCGATCGAGGCCTCGGCGTAGTTCAGCAGGACTTCCGCGTAACGGAAGAAGATCCAGGGTACTTGCTCCTTGATGAATTGCGCGTTGATGGACGGGTCGATGAACTTCCGGACGTAGTAGCCGGAGTAGGCACCGTTCCAGTTCTCGACCGGGCTGTCACGGGTGTCAAGGCCGGGCACCACGCCCGTCACCCTGCCTGAGTCGTTGCGGACGGCGAGCTGCCGGAACGTCTGGATGATGCCGACGGAGTCGAGGCCCTTCACGTCGTCGGGACGCGGCCGCCAGCGCGCGCCGTCGTAGGCGATCGACGCGTAAAAGCGCGGGTCGCGGTTGGCGTACGGCGCCGAGGCCTCCGCGGCGTTGCTCCAGTCGAACTTTGAGCCGTCGGCCATCCGATAATCATCCACCAGGTTCTGGATCGGCGTGTTGCCGCCCCACGTGTGGAAGCCGTTCGGGCCGTTGTGCAAGCCGGGGTTGTAGCCGTCGTCCCGCGTGCTCAGGAAAAAGCGACTCAGGATCACTTCCTGGCTCATGGACTGCAGGAACAGGTCGCCGTAGTTCTGCGTCGCCTCCTGCGCGTTCGCCGGAGTGGGGCGGAACAGACCATAGATCCCGAGATCCATCACCGCCTTGGCAGCGTCCTTGGCGGCCCTCCAGAGCGCGCTGCGGTCCTGCGGGGTGGTGTAACCGTTTTCCGGCTGGCCGCTCGGGTTCACGTTGTAGAGATCGCTCGCCGCGTACAGCAGCACGCGCGCCTTGAGCGCGAGGGCGGCCCCCTTGGTCGCCCGGCCGACGTCGATGCCGCTGTACGACAACGGCAGCCGGGCAGCCGCCGAGTCGGCGTTGGCCACGATGAAGGCGACCGTCTCCTGGAAGGTGTTCCGCGCGGCCTGGTAGTCCTCGTTCAGGCCGTAGACCTTGGTGATGAGCGGCACGCCGCCGTACATCCGCATCAGGTTGTGGTAGAAGTACGCCCGCAGAAAAAACACTTCGCCTTTCATCCGCTGCTTCAAGGCGGCGTCGAACGTGGTCCCGTCGATCTTGCTGAGGAAGATGTTCGTCTGCCGGATGCGGGAGTAGGTCGGCCCCCAGTTGAAGTGCGCGAATCGGCCGTCGTCGATCGCGCCGCGGTCGCTCGAGGTGATGATCGACTTGACGACCGGCTCCGTGTTGTAATTGTGGATGAAGTGCGTCTCGTCGCTGATCGACGCCAGCATAATCTCGTAGAGACCGTGCCCCAGCCCGCGATACATATCGTTCACGAAGGCCTGGGCGAGGTTCGGGTCGGCAAAGACCGCGTCGTCCGCAAACTGATCCTTGGGCGTGAGGTCCATGACCCCGTTACAACTCGAGAGCCCGAGGAGCACGAGCACCGCGGCCGTGGTGATACGAACTTGTGATCTCATGGTATCGTCTCTGTCAAAACGTTAGGGACGCGCCGGCATTGAATACGCGCTGCTGCGGGTAGTACTGACCCTGATTGTCCCGCGTCTCGGGGTCCAGGATCTGGAACTTGTCCCACAACAGAAGATTGTATCCGCTGGCGTACACTCGGACATCATGTACGCCCAGCGCCGCTGCCACGTGCGTCGGGAGATGGTATCCCACGTCGACCGACTTCAACCTGATGAACGACGCATCGCGCAGGAAATACGTGTTCGCGTTCGCGACCCAGTACTCGTCGGTCCGGTTGTAGGTCCGGGGGCCCGGCGCGTCGGGATTCTCCGGCGTCCAGCGATTCTGGGCGTACTCCTGGGTGAAGTTGCCGATGTCGCCGGATTCGGTCCGGAAGTACTGCACCGCATCGAAGGCGGCGTGGAAGAAGACGCTCACGTCGAAGTTCTTCACCTGCGCGGCGAGCCTGAGGCCGCCGGTGAAGGTGGGATCGCCGGTCTTGTCGATCCGGACCATGTCGTTGGCGTCGATCTTACCGTCGCCGTTGACGTCTCGGAAAATGATGTCCCCCGGTCGGGCGCCGGCCCAGTGCGGGTAATTGGCGACGGCGGCCGAGTCCTTGAAGATCCCAATCGCCACGTAGTACATGCCGGCGGCGCGCGGGTCGCAGCGAAGGTTCTGGTTCGGGCAATTCATGGGATGCCCGGTCGCGGTTTGCCATGGAGGCGCGCCCGGGGGCTCGTCCCAGAAGAGAATCTTGTTGTGGGCATAGCCGCCGTTGAACGTGACCTGGAACGAGACGTCGCTCGCTATTTGCTGCTGCCAGGTGATCGAGCCGTCGTAGCCCCGGTTGGCGACCACCCCGATGTTCTCGCGTGGCAGAGGGATGGCAGCTGTCTGGGGCACCGAGGCGTTTCGAAACGCCAGGATGTTACTGCGCCGCTCGGTGAAGCGATCGAACTCGAAGGAGAGCCGATTGCTCAGGAGGCGGCCTTCGAGACCGACGTCGAACTGCTTCGCGACTTCCCACGTCACGTTCGGATTGGGGATGCGCGTCTGGAAGACGCTCGGCACGACCTGATTGACGCCGAAGACGTACCCGCTCCCGAAGCCGTACGTCGCGAGGTACTGCCACGGCTCGATCCGGTCGTTCCCGGTCTTACCCCACGAGACGCGCAGCTTCAGGTCGTCGAACACAGGTACGTGGTCGCGGAAAAATGGCTCGTCCGAAATGCGCCACCCCGCCGAAACAGCCGGGAAGAACGAGAGGCGCTTCCCCACCGGAAAGATGTAGGAGCCGTCGTAGCGCCCCACGAACTCGAAGAGATACTTGTCCCGGAAGGCGTAGTTGATGCGGGTGAAGTAGTTCTGCCGCGCCGCCACCCACGCCGTGCCGTTGTTCGTCTTCCCGAGATCGCCTCCCGCAAACAGCTGGTCCACCTGATCGGAGACGTAATAATCGCGGAAGGCGCTGTCGTAAGAGCTGTCCGCCGTCTGCCGCTCGACGCCGCCCAGCACGCCGACGGTGTGCGGGCCGACCTGGCGACGGTACTCGCCGATCAAGTTCAACAGGATGCCCACACCCCGCCCATCGTACTGGCTCAGCTGCGGCGTGCTGAATCCCCGCTTGGCCGCCTGCAGCACGGGTTGGCTGTCGGCGTCGCGTGTCTTGCGGTCCCAGGTGTACAGCGTCCACGGAGTCCGCCACGCCTTCTCGTCCCGAAACCGCACGTCGTAGGACGCGTTACCCCGGAGCGTGAGGCCGCGGATCCCAGGCACCTTGAAGTCCATGCCCAGGGTGCCCTGTACGTAGTCACGCCCGTCATCGTCGTATCCCGTGGCCGGCGTCCCGATCACGACCGGGTTGTCGCCGTATTCGATGTCGGGACCCGGCTTCCCGTTGGGCCAGTACGCGGGAAGATTCGGCTTGCCGCGCATCAGCGAGCGGAAAATGGAGCCGGCGCTGCGCACCGGGAAGTTGCGGTCTTCGAGCCGTCCCGCCACGTCGAACCGCAGGCTCAAATGGTCCGTGACCCGGCCGTCGATGTTGCTGCGGAAGCCGTACTGATTGAACCGGGTCGCGCTGTTCCGGTAATAGCCATCTTCGGTCTGACCGCTCAGGGACAGATAATAGCCGAGGTGCTCGCTGCTGCCGCGCAGCGCGACGTTCCCTTTGGTCTGGAACGACATCGGCTTGATGACCGCGCCGAACCAGTCGGTGTTCGGATAGAGCCAGGGATCGGTACTCGCACGCGTCTTCTGGATCTCGTCGGCCGTGTACGCAGGTGGCAGGTTCCGGTACATGTTGATCTCGTTCATCATCGTCATGTACGTCGGGCCATCCGCCATCTGGGGAATCCGGGTGGGGTGGTTGAAACCCTGGTTGATGTTCAGCGTGAGCTCCGGTGGCTGTACGGCACCGCTGCGCCCACGCTTGGTCGTGACCAGGATGACGCCGTTGGCCGCGCGGGACCCGTAAATCGCCGCCGTCGCGTCTTTCAGAACGCTGATGCTTTCGATGTCCCGGGCGTCGAGCCGCTCCAGGCCCCCATCCCGATCCGCCACACCGTCGATCACGATGAGCGCGCTGTTGTCGTTCAGTGTATGGCCGCCGCGGATGCGGATGATCGCCCCGTCGTAGCCCGGCTCGCCGCTGGGGTTGACCGTCACCAGCCCGGGCAGCCGGCCCCCCAGTGTGTTCGACAGGTTGACCGCGGGGACGCTCTGCACCTCTTTGCCCGACACGGCGCTCACGGCGCCCGTCAGAGTCCCCTTGGCCTGCTCGCCGTACCCGATCGCTACCACGGGATTCAGCTCGAAGGGGCTCGGCTGCAGTCGCAGATTGACGAGCGTCGGCCCGCCCTGTTGCACGACGACGGTCGTGTCGGCGGGCGCATAGCCCAGCCGGCGCGCTCGCAGCCGGTGCGTGCCCGGGGCTACGTTCGACACGGTGTATCGGCCAGCCGTGTCGGTCGCGCTACCGAGTGTCGTCCCGACGACGGTAAGCGTGACGCCGGCCAGCGGGGCGGCCGTGTACAGGTCGGTGATAGTCCCGGAGATCGCACCCTGGGCTTCGAGCAGCCTCGGGGCGGCGGCGAGCGCCAGGAGCGAGAGCAAGGACAGGATTCGCTGCATAGGACGGTTCTCCGGAGCCGCCGCAAGACGGCCCGCGTGGCAAGTGACGGTATGACGGAAGGCGGAAACGGCTGGTACCGCGAACTCCGCAGCCTCGCGGCGCTCGCGGTCCCCGGCCTCGGGTGAGGCGGGGTGGTCAAAGGACGGCACCCTGACCTGAGTCACGTCGCTCCCCTGGACGGCCCAAAGGGCACAACGGGTCAAGACCGTCGCTCTTCAAGTTTGACGCCGTGCCGCATCACCCGGCGCGGCAGCGCCGCGCGTGGGCCTCGGCGGCGTGTCCGGGGGCCGCCCGTTGCGTCCGAGCAATACCGACCCGATTGGGCGTGTGGCATGGTCGCACCAGCGGGCGTCAACCGCGCGCTGGCGGTGCGGGTTGAGTCCTTACGATGACCACGCTGGGCTGGGTGGACTACGCGGTGATGCTCCTGTACTTCGCGTTCGTGCTCGGCATCGGCGCGGCGTTGCGGCGCTACGTGCGCACCAGCGAAGACTTCTTCCTGTCGGGACGCTCCATTCCCGCCTGGGTCACCGGGCTCGCATTCATCTCCGCGAACCTGGGCGCCCAGGAAGTCATCGGGATGGGCGCGTCAGGCGCCAAGTACGGCATCGCGACGAGCCACTTCTATTGGATCGGCGCGATCCCGGCGATGGTGTTTATTGGCCTGTTCATGATGCCGTTCTACTACGGCTCGCGCGCCCGCTCAGTCCCCGAGTACCTGAAGCTGCGCTTCGACGAGAAGACGCGCGCCTTGAACGCCGTCTCGTTCGCCGTCATGACGGTGTTCTCCTCGGGGATCTCGCTCTACGCCATGGGGAAGCTCCTGCACCTGCTGCTCGGCTGGAGCTTCGACGTGAGCATCCTGATCGCGGCGGGCGTGGTGCTCGCCTACATCTTTCTGGGCGGGCTCACGAGCGCGATCTACAACGAGGTGCTGCAGTTCTTCCTGATCGTGCTCGGGTTCGCACCGCTCGTGTTCCTGGGCCTGCGCGCGGTGGGCGGCTGGTCGGGACTGGTGGCGCGGCTCGCCGACCACGCCACGGCCGGCGGCTTCGCGCCCGGCGCTTACACACACAGCTGGGCGTTCATGGGACACGCGTCCACCAATCCGGTGGGCGTCGAGTGGTTCGGCCTGGTGATGGGTTTGGGGTTCGTGCTGTCGTTCGGATACTGGTGCACGGACTTTCTGGTGGTTCAGCGCGCCATGGCCGCGAACTCGATGACCGCCGCCCGCCGCACGCCCCTCATTGCCGCGTTCCCGAAGATGCTGTTCCCATTTCTCGTCATCCTGCCGGGCATGCTGGCGCTGGTCGTGAGCCCCGCGAGCGGTGTGCGACACGTGGATCAGGCCGCCGTCACGACCTCTACGACCTCTACGACCTCTACAACCTCTACCGTCGGAATTGTGCCCCCCAAGCTCGACCCGCGCACCGGCGCGCCGCTCCACGACGCGTCTGGCCGCGTAGTGCTCGATTACGACCTCGCGACGCCGATGCTGCTGCTGCACTTTTTTCCCGCGGGCCTCTTGGGCCTCGGCCTCACGGCGCTGCTCGCGTCGTTCATGTCGGGGATGGCCGGCAACGTCACAGCGTTCAACACCGTCTGGACCTACGACCTGTACCAGAGCTACGTGCGCCCGGGCGCGCCCGACGCGCACTACCTGGCGATGGGGCGCTTCGCCACCGTGGCGGGCGTCGCGATCTCGATCGCGGCGGCCTACGTCGCGGCGTCGTTCAACAACATCATGGACTTCCTGCAACTCGTGTTCGCGTTCGTGAACGCGCCGCTGTTCGCCACGTTCGCGCTGGGGATGTTTTGGAAGCGCACCACGGGACACGGGGCCTTCGCCGGGCTCGTCGCCGGCACGCTCGCGGCGGCGGTACACCACGGCCTGTCCCTCCCAGCCGGCGCAGCCGTCGGTGTGAAGGGCGGCTATCTCGGCGTCGTGGCGACGTTCCCGAGCGAGCTGGCGCAGACGTTCTGGACCGCGATCGTGGCGTGGGTCACGTGCTTCGTCGTGACCATCCTCGTGTCCCTCGCCACGAAGGCGCGCGCGCCCGACGAGCTGCGGGGCCTGGTATACGGCCTCACGCCGCGCCTCGTCGATACTGCCGTCCCGTGGTATGAGCGTCCGGTGGCACTCGCCGTGGTCGTGCTGGCGGTCACGTTGGCCCTCAACGTGGTGTTCTTCTGATGTCGTCCACTCAGGAGTCGCGGCTGAAGCCGCGGCTCGGCCCTGCCGCTGAAGCGGCCCCGCGTGGTCAGTTTACTGACAGGGCCGAGCCGCGAGTTTACTCGCGACTCGTCGGGGGGCAGGAATCCGTGCCTTGCCGAGCCGCGAGTTCACTCGCGCCTTCCTCGTGAGCCTGGACGTCCGGCTGCCGATTGGCGGGTTCTTCACCCTGCTGGGCGTGCTGCTCACCGGCTACGGATGGGCGACCCGCGGCACGCCCGGCACGACCCCCACCGGCGTCCCGATCGACCTGGTGTGGGGCGCGGCGCTGCTCGTCTTCGGGGTCGCGATGCTCGGGCTGGCCCGCCGGTCCTCACCCCCTGGTCCCCCTCTCCGTTCCGGAGAGGGGGGACGGCAGGATAGCCCTTGAAAGGAGCGGTGCCGTGTTAGTTCGAGCTTCCCTGTTGATCTGTCTTGGCGTCGGGCTCGCCGTGGCACACCAACCCGCCCGCTCGCTCGATAACCGTCTCGCCCGCACCCCGCCGATGGGCTGGAACAGCTGGAACCACTTTGGGTGCGACGTCAGCGCGCAGCTCATCCGGGAGACGGCGGACGCAATGGTGAAGGGCGGCATGCGCGACGCGGGCTATCAGTATCTCGTGATCGACGACTGTTGGCAGGTCGCGCGGGACGCCGCGGGTCGGCTCGTGGCCGATTCGGTCCGCTTCCCGGGCGGTATGAAGCCGCTCGCGGACTACGTGCATTCCAAGGGGCTCAAGTTCGGCCTCTACACCGACGCGGGACGCCAGACCTGCCAGCGCCGCCCCGGCACCTACGGCTCCGAGGAGATCGATGCTCGGACGTTCGCCGAGTGGGGCGTAGACTACGTCAAGGAGGATTGGTGCAATTCCGAGGGGCTCGACGCGCCGACTCAGTACGCCAAGTTTCGCGACGCGCTCGCCAAGGCGGGCCGGCCTATCGTGTTCAGTATCTGCGAGTGGGGCTCGAACCGGCCGTGGGAGTGGGGCCCGCGCACCGGCAACCTGTGGCGCACCACGGGCGACATCGGCGACCGCTGGGCGAGCATGATCGCCCTGCTCGATTTGAACGCCCAGTACGCGCTGGCGGCGGCCCCAGGGGCCTGGAACGACCCCGACATGCTGGAGGTGGGGAACGGCGGCATGACCGACGACGAATACCGTGCCCACTTCAGCCTGTGGGCCATCATGGCCGCGCCGCTGATGGCGGGAAACGACGTCCGCACCATGCCCGCAGCGACGCGCGACATTCTCCTCAATAAGGAAGTCCTCGCGGTGGATCAGGACTCACTGGGCGTGCAGGGGATGCTGGTCCAGGAGCCCGTACCCGACCTTCAGGTGTGGGCGAAGCCCTTGAGCGACGGCTCGCGGGCGGTCGTGCTCTTCAACCGCTCGACGCTGCAGACGGTGATCACCGCCTCATGGCGAGCGCTCGGCATCCGCGGCCCCGCTCGCGTGCGCGACCTGTGGGCACACGGCGACCTCGGCACGTTCCCGGCGCGCTTCATGGCCACCGTGCCGGCGCACGGGGTGGTGATGGTGCGCGTCACGCCGGTCACCGGGGGGTGACCCTCACACCCACGCCACCGGCACGCGATACGGCTCGAACGCCCGGTCCGCCGTGACGATGGTGAGCCCTTCGTCCAGCGCCTGGACGATGAGAAGGCGGTCGAACGGGTCGCTGTGGTGGCGTGGCAGGTCACGCAGCAGGTCCCCGTGACGTATGGTCACGGGAAGCGGGAGAAACCGATTGCGGGCCACGATGTCTTCGACCGTGTCCTTGAGGTTCAGCTTGCCTATGGCTCCCTTGATGGCGATCTCCCACGCGCTGATGGCGCTCACCACAACAAGTTCGGCCCGCTCCACCGTGCGAACGGCGGCGGGCCGAAGTTTCTTGAGGTGCCAGCGAACCAGGGTGTTGGTGTCGAGCAGCAGCCTCACTCGGGTTCGCCGGTAAACAATCGCAGGACTGCGGGCGGCAGCGGCGCGTCGAAGTCGGCGGCGATCCAGCCCCTGCCCTTCCCCAGTCCGTACTTGCGCAGACGGCGCGTGTCCTTGGGCTCGAGCGGCACCAGCCGAGCCTTGGGCTTGCCGGACTTTGCGATGACGATCTCCCGGCCCTGCGCGGCCTGTTCGACCAGCTCGGACAGATGCGTCTTCGCCTCGTACAGGCTCACGGGCTCGCGCACCACGCGGTGCTTCTTGCCATGGGTCATCGGGCGAGTCTACCCGATTTGACCAAATTGGTCAAGGGCGGCTGACGCCTCCGCGATGGCCGGGTACTCGCCCGACACGGCACCGTGGCAGGCGGACCTGCCGAGCCGACTGAAGCGAAGCTGGTTGCCGTCGTCGCGTGAGGGCGCGCCGCCACAATCGTTGACGCGGCGTTGACGCTCGGCGCGCATCATGCGGTCGCCATGCAAGCACGCCGAGGCTATGTTCCCGGGATGGGCGACACGGTGCTCATGACCGCAGAAGAACTGCTGCGGCTGAACCTGGCCGACAAACGCACTGAGCTGATCCGCGGCCGGCTCGTGGTCCGAGATCCCGGTGGCGCACGGCATGGAGCGGTCGCGATGCAGCTCGGGTACCGAATCATGGCGCACGCGGAGGCGCACGACCTGGGCCGGGTCTACGCCGCCGAGACGGGCTTCAAACTCGAGTCGGATCCCGATACCGTGCGGGCGCCGGACGTCGCGTTCATCGCGAAGCACCGCGTGCCGGAGGTCGAGCCCCGAGGGTATCCCGGTTGGGCGCCGGACCTCGCGGTGGAGGTCCTGGCCCACGACGATCATCCGGCGGACACGCTCGAGAAGATAGCTCAGTGGTTGAAGGCCGGGGTGCGGCTGGTATGGGTGGTCGACTCGGAGAAGCGGACCGCCCGAGTCTATCGCGCCGACGGGAGCGAAGCGCTGCTCGGCACGAACGAGACGTTGGACGGCGAGGACGTGTTGCCCGGCTTCCGCTGCCCGCTCGCGGATCTGTGGTGAACGAGCTTGAATCGTGACCTGGGGCGGGAGGACTCGAACCTCCAACTTCCAAAGTCGCGCGGCCCAGGCGCTCCGCATCGCACCAAGCGAGATAAGAAGTTAAGCGATGCCTGGGACGCCGAACAGACGCACGCCGAGCGGAAAACCGACCCCGAAACCGTCACCAAACCGTCATCGGCATCCGCGCCTAGAAGACGTATCTGACGCTCAGCTCCATCTGCCACCGCGATGCCAGATCCGCCGCCTGGCGAAGCTTTGGGAGTGGCGGCACCTGGTAGACTCCGCGCCCTGCACCAGCATCGTAACCCGCCAACTGCAGGATAGACAGCGTGGGCGGGTTACCGGCAGTGAAGCGAGACTGTCCCCACCGTCGATTGAGCAGGTTGAGCACGTTGTAGACGTCGGCCGTCAGCTCAACGGAGTGGCTCGAGAGGGTCGCAAACGCCTTAGTCAGACGCGCGTTGAGCAGGCCGGACCACGGATTGTGGCAGCTGTTGCGCGCGAGGATCCTGCCGCGCTGATCCCGCAGGCAAGGCTCGGCCCGGATGAAGCCGTCGAGCAGGGCATAGACCGAGTCCTGCTGGGCCGCGGTCCCCAGGCCCGGTGCGGCGCCGTTGCCGTCAAGCTCGATGTCGGTACGGTCGCGGGGCACATAGACGATGTCGTTGAAGAACGGCTGCGCGGTACCGATACCGTCGGCGTTGGCATCGCCCGTCACGGTATACGTGAACGGCATTCCCGACGAGCCGGCGTACAAGAGGGAGAGTCGGACCTGGTACGGCAGCCGCACGGCTGCGCTCAGTTCGAGGCGGTGCGGGATCTCGAAGTACGACGTCCGCAAGCGTCGACCTTCCAGGGTACCGTCGAGGGGCGTGTTCTGCAGGTTGGGCCGCGCCTGGAAGTTGGCGAGGGACATGCGGTCCTGGGCCCGGGTGTGCGCGTACAGCGCGTTCAGCTCCACACGATCGCCGAGGCGCTTGCGCATTTGCACGGACAGCGTAAGCGAACGGTCGCCGCTCCGGTCCGACACGCGGACGACTTGGCCCAACGCCGGTTTCAGCCAGCGGGGCGTCGCGACCCCAGTCGCTGCGCCGATCGTCCCATACAGCGGGCGATTGCCCTCCCCCTGCGCCACGCCGACGGGCGCGGGTAGATTGGCGGCGCCGTAGTACCACTGATGAGCCGCGCGGGTGTACAGGAGGTCCACGGTCGCCACCGCGTCCCCGGGCAGCCGGTGATCCAGGCCGAGGGACAGCTTCAGGCTCTGGGGAAACGGCACATTCGGATCGAAGTAACTGAGCTGCGGCGTGGGTGCTGCCCCATTTGCGCAGACGGTCGGCTGGTTCACGGGGTCGAACGCCAATGGTGCGGCGGCTCCGACGCAGAGCAGAAACAGCTGCTGCGTCCCCTCGTCGCGGTACGCGCTCCCGAGCCACGTGTACGGCGGACGACCACTGAACAGGCCAATGCCCCCGCGCAGAAACGTGCGCCCAGCCCCCCGCAAATCGTAATTGAGGGCCAACCGCGGCGACCACAGCGGCTTCCCCCCTGGCAAGTGTCCGGTGTCGGCCCCGAGCGAGTCTTTGAGCGGAACATACGTGGCGCTGCCGTCCGGCAGCACCGGAAGCTCCATTCGCAATCCGGCGGTGAGCGTGAGGCCGCGTGCGGGCTGCCACCGGTCCTGCACATACAGGCCGAGCTGGCGCGCGTGAAATACGATCACCCCGGTACGCGACGGACCTGGGAGCGTGCGCTCGTAGTGGAACGCGCGCCCCGCTTCGAGCGAGTCGAGGTGGCGGAATCTCCATAGTCCGGCGCCCCCGAGCAGCTGGCCATCCTCGAAGCGGAGCATTTCAACGTGCGTGCCCAGTGTGAGGACGTGCACCCCGAAGGCGGCGCTGAGATTCTCTTGGACCTCGAATGCGTCCTGCCCGAAGGAGGTTGGACAGGTCATTCCTGTCCCGGCAATCAGCACACCCTGATCGGCGTTGACGTTGATCTGCGGGTAGGAAACGTTGGGCCGGCACGCATCGCGCAGCCGCAGATGGCTCGCGATCAGCTCGCTCGACCACCGGCCCGCGAGCAAGCTCGTCCAGATCAGCCGGGACGCGTTGGCGGTGGCAACATCACGCTTACCCGTCGAAGAAAGCCAGTAGAACCGGTAGGCGCGATCGATGAACCCCGAGCGGTCGCCGTCGCTGTAGTGATGCGACAATTCGAGTTGACTGTTCGTCCCCAGCTGGACCGTAATCTTGCCGAACACGTCCGTTGCGGGGACGCGCCCGTTCGATGAGCTGAGCGTTCCGGGATCGAGTCCGTAGGTGTTTCTGAGGATGTCCTGAAAGCGCGTCGCGCTGTCGTAACGGATCCCGATGTTCGCAAGGTCCGCGCCGCCTGCGGTATCCGCGATCAGCGGGCCGGGATCCGGAACCACGCGGTGCTGTGCGTCGACGCTCAGGAAATAGTGGGCGCGATCGTGCACGATTGGCCC
>QHUT01000079.1 GCA_003222055.1 Gemmatimonadota bacterium | reverse complement strand
TTCTCCGTCGACGGGATGATGCCGACGACGTTGAGCCGCGGCTCGAGCCGGCCGATAGCTTCGAACGTGCCGAGCACCGCCGCCGCGCCCGACATGTCGAACTTCATGTCCTCCATGTTCTGCGCCGGCTTGATCGAGATGCCGCCCGAGTCGAAGGTGACGCCCTTCCCCACCAGCGCCACGGGCGCGTCCGCCGCTCCCCCGCCGCGGTACTCGAGCACGATGAACCGTGGCTCCTGCTCGCTGCCCTGCGCCACCGCCAGCAGTGCGCCCATGTTCTCCTGCCGCATCTGGTCGCGGTCGAGCACGGTGCAGGTGAACCCATGCTGGTCGGCCAGCTGCTTGGCCCGGTCGGCGAGGTAGGCCGGCGTGCACACGTTCCCGGGGAGCATCTGCAAGTAGCGCGTCAGGAAATGCCCGGCGGCGATTGCTTCGCCCAGCCGCTCGCCGGCGCCGACGGCCTTCACCTCTTTCGCGTCACACGCGATCGCGACCGCTTCGACCTCCGCCTTCGGGTCGTCGGGGGCGGCCTTGAGCTCGGTGAAGGCCCAGGCGCCCTGCGCCGTCCCTTCGACCACGACCTGCCCCACGTCGCCGGCGGCGATGCCGTTGCGCGCGTCGGCCGCGATCGCGAACGCGAAGTGCGTCGCGCCCAGGGCCCGCGCGCGCTTCGCCGCGACGGCGGCCGCCCGTCGAATGCTGTTGCGCGTCACATCCCCCGCCTTTCCCAATCCCACCAGCAACAGGCGCTGCGGCTTGGCGCCGCCCGGGTAGAGCAGCGCAGTTTCGTCGCGCTTTCCCTTGAAGTCGCCGCTGATCATCGCGCGCGCCACGATGCCGCCCGCCGCGCGGTCGAACTCCGCGAGCGACGGGGGGACGGCGCCGCCCTGTGCCAGGGCGACGGCGAGCAGCGGCGTCTCGACCTGGGCGAGCGGCGCCGTGAGGGTCGTGCCGGTCATCTTAGACATGCTCGATTATGCCTTCGGCGAATTGCGAGGTCGAGACCTCCGTCGCGCCGGGCATCTGCCGCGCGAGGTCGTACGTGACGCGGCGCGACCGGATCGCGCCGCCCAGCCCCCGCACGATCGCCTCCGACACGTCGGCCCAGCCGAGCTCCTCGAACATCATGGCCCCCGACAGGATCAGGCTCCCGGGGTTCACCTTGTCGAGCCCGGCGTATTTCGGCGCGGTGCCGTGGGTGGCCTCGAACACCGCGTAGCCGTCGCCGACGTTGCCGCCGGGCGCGAGACCCAGGCCGCCCACCTGCGCGGCCGCCGCGTCCGACAGGAGATCGCCGTTCAGGTTGGGGGCCGCGATCACCGAGTACTCGTCGGGCCGCAGCACGAGTTGCGCGAACATCGCGTCGGTAATGCGGTCCTTCATGATCACCCTTCCCCCGTCTCCCTTCCCGCTTCCCGCTTCCGATTCGGGGACCGTGCGGTCACCGAACTTCTCTTTGGCGATCTCGTATCCCCACTCGCGGAACCCGCCTTCGGTGAACTTCATGATGTTCCCCTTGTGCACCAGCGTCACCGAGCGGCGGCCGGCGCGCAGCGCGTACTGAATCGCCTTCACCACGAGGCGTTGCGAGCCGAACTTCGACATCGGCTTGATGCCGATCGCGCTGCCGGGTCGGATCTTGGCGCCGAACCGCTCCATCAGGAAGGCGATCACCGCATCGGCCTCCCCGCTGCCCGCGCGGTACTCCACGCCGGAATACACGTCCTCGATGTTCTCTCGGAAGATCACGACATCGAGGCGCTGGGGCTCGCGCATCGGGCTCGGCACGCCCTCGAAATAGCGCACCGGACGGATGCAGGCATACAGGTC
Source organism: Gemmatimonadota bacterium (assembly GCA_003222055.1). GTDB lineage: Bacteria > Gemmatimonadota > Gemmatimonadetes > Gemmatimonadales > GWC2-71-9 > AG41. The sequence continues at coordinate 28,216 of QHUT01000079.1, read as the reverse complement.
GAGCAGCTGGCGGAGGGTGACGTTGAGGGACCGGATCCCGCCGCCCACCGGGGTCGTGAGCGGGCCCTTGATGGCGACCCGATGCGCCCGGATGCTGTCGAGCGTGGCGTCGGGCAGCCAGTTGCCCGTTTCCTTGAAGGCCTTCTCGCCGGCCAGCACCTCGAGCCACTCGACGCGCCGCTTGCCGCGGGCGGTCTTGGCCAGCGCCGCGTCGAACACCCGGCGCGCCGCGCGCCAGATGTCGGGTCCCGTGCCGTCTCCCTCGATGAACGGAATGATGGGGTGGTCCGGCACCACCCAGCGCCCATCCCGGAAGTCGATCCGCTCGCCCATCTCCCCACGCTGCACGCGAAGCGTGCAGTCTACACGGCCCGGCGGGGGTTGCGCCAGCGGAAACGGCCGCCGTACACTTCACCCGATGCGCGGCACTCCGAGACTCGTGCTGTTCACGCTGGCGGCGGCGTGCTGGCTCGCCGCGGGGCCGGGCGGCGGGACCGTCCGGGAATGGCTCGCCTGCCGCCATCATGCCGCGCATCACATGGCGGGTCGGCATCCGCCGACCCCGGCCGACGGCCCCTGCTTCTGCGACCAGATGACCGGCGCGCTCGATCTCGCGGTTTCCACGGCGGTTCCCACGCCGCTCGTGCCCCAAGTCGCTCCCCTGCCGCTCGTCGTCGAGCCGGCGCACCCGTCCCTCTTCCCGCTTCCCTCCTCCCCCGCTTTCACCCCGACTCCTCCGCCTCCGATCGCACTCGGCTGACCTGATCCGTTAGCCGCCTACAATCCGGAGGAAACACGTATGCGCAGAGCGCCGTGGTGCGCCCTGCTGTGCTGCGTCGCGGCGCCTGTCGTGGCGCAGGAGCGCGCGGTGACGTTCGAGGAGCCTCAGCCCGTGACAGTCACGGGCTTCGCGGTGGGCGGCGCGGACTACGCCCGCCTCGCCCGCAGCAACACCCTCACCGCCGGGAAGGTCGGCGTGAGTCTGTTCAAGCCGGTCGGGGACGTCTACCTGTTCGCCCAGCTGACGACTGCGCTCGACGGCGGTGAGGCGTCCACCGAGATCGACAACCTGCTCGTGAGCTGGACGCCGCAGCGCGCCAACCGTTGGACCGTGGCCTTCGGGCGCTTCGACGCGCCGATCGGGTTCGAGCGCGACGACGAGCCGCTCAACCTGATCGCCAGCCATTCGTTCAACTTCACGTACGCCCGTCCGAGCAAGCTCACGGGCGTGCAGGTGCACTACACCGCCTCCCCACGATTCGAGGTATGGGCCGCCGGAGTGAACGGCTGGGACGTCGCCCAGGACAATAACCGCGGCAAGACGGCCCTCGCGCGCGCCCAGTGGATCGCCATTCCCTGGGTCACCCTGGGCGTGACGGGTGTGTACGGACCGGAGCGGGATTCGACCGACGCGCATCAGCGCTCGCTCGTGTCCGGCGATCTCACCGTCGACCGCGGCCGCGTGATCCTGGGCGCCGAGGTCAATGTCGGCAAGGAACAGGGTCCGAGCGGGAATCCGACCTGGCGCGGCGGCGCGGTCACCGGGTTCCTGCGCGTGACGCGCGATCTCGGGCTCAGCGCGCGCTACGATCAGCTGGAAGACCCGGACGGTCTGCTCACGGGCACGCCGCAGATCCTGCGCTCGGTCACGCTGGGGCCGATGTGGTATTCCAGCAGCGCCCGGGAAGGGATTTTCAGCGACATCGAGCACACCCGGTTCCACCTGCCCCAAATCCAAGTGCGCGCCGGGTTACGGTTCGATTGGTCGTCGCAGCCGTTCTTTCCCGATGCCACCGGGGCGCTGCAGGGCTCGGATACGAAGGGCGTGGTGGAGCTGGTGTACGTCTTCTAGTGGAGGAAGCGTCATGCTCTACGACCTGAGACGCGCCGACCTTCCCATCAAGTGGCTGGTCACGTGTCTGCTCGCCACGCTCGGCATATCGTACGTGTTCGGGGCACTGATGGTCTCGCTCTATGCGGGGTTCACACCCGAGCGCGTGGCGGCGACCTACGGCGGACGCGCCATGCCGATGCCGATGCCGCCCGAGACGACCATGGTGATGGAGCACCCCATGTCCATGACGGAGTTCGCGAAGCCCGAGGTGCACGAGGTTGACACCAATCTGCTGATACAGGATACCCACGTGCATGTCCCGATGTACGGCGTGATCGCCGCGGCGCTGTCGCTCGTGGTGGCGGGGCTGTCGCTCTCCCAGGGCTGGGCGCTGGCTCTCATCACGCTGCTGTTCTCGGCTCCGTGGCTCGACTTCGCGGGGATGTGGCTCACCAAGTTCGTGTCGGGCCGCTTTGCGGCCTTTACGTTGATCGGAGGATGGGCCATGGGCCTGGGCTATGTCGCCGTCGCCGCACTGGCCATCCAACAGATGTGGTTTCGTACGAGAGGAGTAGACCGATGAATCTGCTGCTGCGCGGTGCTGCGATCGCCGCCGTCCTCCATGTCACTCCCGCCGTGGTCCTCGTGAAGCGGCCTGACGCCGTGCAGACGCTCCTCCCCGGCGCCGACTCCTACCTCGCGCGCGAGGTGCACTTGAGCGATCCGGACGCGCACCGGCTGCACCAGCTGGTCGACTGGAGTCCGGACGACGGTGTGCTCACCTTTTACAGCGGCAAGGCGGGGGGGACCGGCGTGGGTGCCCTGACGTTCGCCCGGGTCGATACGCCCCATGGCCCGATCGAGGTGGCGGTCGGCTTCACGCCGCAGGGAGCGGTGCGCGGCGTCGTCGTCACGAAGGCCACCGTTGAGATGAAGGCGTGGGTGCTCGAAGCCGTGGGCGCCGGCCTGGTCGAGCGCTACCGGGGGCTCAAACCGGGCGATGTGCCTGCGGGCGCCGCCGCCCTCGCGGAGCACACCGGGAAGCTCGCGGTGTATGTCGCGGGAGAAGTGGACAAAGGGGTAGCCCGGGCTCTTGCGGCGTACGGAGCCTTTTACAATCATGTGAGGGCCTGAGGCGGGGGACTACTATGGGAGTGAGACTCTCGGCAGCGACTGTCGCCCTGGTGGCGTTCGTGACGGCGGCCTGCCCGTATGACCGGATCACCACCTCCGCGGGGATTGCCATCTCGGGGGGCGGCGGAGGCGGTAGCGGGTCGAATGTCCTGGTGATTCTCCAGCAGCCCCTGACCGGAACCGCGGGGGACATCCTTACGCCGGCCATCCTGGTGGGGGCGGCGGATACGCTCGGCCGCGCGGATACCAGCTTCAACGCCACCGTCACCATGGCGATCGGCACCAATCCCGTGGGTGGCACGCTTTCGGGCACGCTGTCGGTCGCCGCCGTGCGCGGCGTCGCGTCGTTCGGCGATCTGGTCATCGATAAGGCCAGCTCAGGCTACTTCCTCAGGGCGACTGCCCCGAACGCGATTGCGACGTCGACCGCGGCGATCACCATTCTCGCCCCGTAACCACGGTCCCCGCGTCGCGCTGCGCTATCCCGCGGACCGACCCCGCTCGTTCCAGGCGATCTCGAAAAACCCGTTGCAGCGGCGGCAGCGCATGCCTGCGGGTTGGCCCTCGAGACGGGCCCGCTCGCGACAATTGGGGCACACGGCGTAGCGCGGTCCCCACGACGTGGGGAATCGCGGCGAGTTCTTGGGGCTCGCCACGACCGACCAGCGCAGCGCCGGCGTCGGTGACAACTGCAGATCGCCGCGGCGCACGCTGACCGGCTTGCCTCGCACGTCCAGGATCGCGTCGGCGGGGGTGAGCTTGAGGATGCGGTACCAGGCGCCCCGGCGCAGCGGAGACTTCACGTCCGCCTTGAGGCGGGCCCACTGGAATGCCGTCGGCATCCCTCGTCAACCACTCAGTGGCACGTGCCGGAGCCCCGATCCGTGAACGTCTCGCCGGGCATGGGCACGAACTCCCAGGTGTAGTGGTCGGCGTACAGCGTGAGCTTGAGGACACCGAAGGCGTCCGAGATCACCTCGCTGTAGGGATGTATGGCCACCGGCATCGCGGTGCTCTCGCCGCCGGTGCCCACGTCGATCGAGCGGAGCCCGCGCAGGGTGTCGAGCACACCGTCCGGCGTCATGAGCGCGAGCCGTTCGTATTGATGCTGCTGCCCGTTCAGGACGAGATCCGCGTTCGCCGCGTAGAGGCGGTTCCAGAACGGCTCGACCGAGCCATCGCGGGTCCAGCCCGGCGTGTCCGACGAGAAGAACCGGGGCTGGTGGAACGTGGCCAGCGTGCACTTCTTGGTGTCGGCGGCCAGGTCGTTCTGGAGCCAGGTGTCCTGCGCGGAGCCGACGCCGTTCGGAACGTGATCGACGTTCGAATTCAGCACAATGATGTGCCAGGCGCCGACGTCGAAGCTGTAGTATCCCAAGCCACGCGGCCCGGCCCGGTCACCCCAGTAGTCCCACACGCCATTCACGTTGCCGTTGTAATAGTCGTGGTTCCCGAGCGTCGAGTAGCTGCGCGACTTGAGCTGGCCCCACGTGGGGTCGTAGCATTGCAGATAGTAGCCCGCGTCGGGGAAGACGTCGTCGCCCAGCGTCACCACGGTTCCCGGGATCCCGGCCACCAGGTTCGCCATCACCGAATCGCGCTGTGCCCCTCCGCAGCTCGCGATGTTTCCGGCCACGATGACGACGACGGCGGTGTCCGCCCGGCCGCTCACGTTCGCGGTGGTGGTCGCAGGCTGGCTCGCGGCGCCCTTCGCATCCGTCACACTCAGCGTGACCGAATAGGTACCGGATGCAAGGTACACGTGCGTAGGCCTCGCACCGGTGGCTGTGTCGCCATCGCCGAACGTCCAGGAGTAGGAGAGCGGCAGGTTGTCGTCCGGATCGGAGGAGCGGCTGCCGTCGAACCGGATCGTGTCGACTCCGGCATAGGGACCGCCCGGGACGGCCACCGGGGCCTGGTTGGCCGGACCGCTCACGGTGACGGACGTGCTCGCCGGAGCGCTGCTCGCCCCCAGCGTGTCGGTGACGGTGAGCGTGACCGTGTAGCTGCCGGGGGCGCGATAGACGTGGACCGGCGCGGGGCCGTTCCCGGCGCTCGAGTCGCCGAAGCTCCAGGCGTACGAGAGGGGGGTGGCGCTGTCGGGATCGTAGGACCCGCTGCCATCGAAGCGGATCGTGTCCGCTCCGGAGTAGGGACCACCGGGCACCGCCACCGGGGTCTGGTTCCCCGGCGGCGGGGCGGCGTGGTGGCAGACGGCGCTGCCCGAATCCGTGGCTGTTTGACCCGCGACGGGCATGAACCGCCACGCATACGATCCGTCGGCGAGGGTGAGCCGCAGCACGCCGTACACCTGGCTGATGTTCACTTCGCTGTTCGCAATGCGATTGGTGTTCGGCTGGTCGAGCCCCTCCCCACCGGTACCGATGATGATCTCGCGGATCCCCTTCACCGAGTCCGCAGCGCCGTCCGGCGTCTGCGGGGCGAAGCGCTCGTAGTCGCGGGTGTGGGCGTTGAGAATCAGGTCCGCGCCGGCGGCGTAGAGGTCGTTCCAGAACGGCTTGACCGCGTCGGTCGCGTAGAAGACGGTGTCGGTGTTGGAGTAGAACCGCGGCCGGTGCCACATGGCGAGCACGCAGGGCTGCGCCGTCGCGGCCAGATCGGCTTTGAGCCATTGCTCCTGGGGTGAGCCGGCGCTCGTCGCGACGTACGCACTCACGCTGTTCAAGACGACGATGTGCCAGGCGCCCAGATCGTAGCTGTAGTAGCCCTTCGCAGGGTCGCCCGCGGCCGCGCCGAAATAGCCGAAGTACCCCGCGGCGGCGGTGCTCGAGTCGTACTCGTGGTTCCCGGGGACTGGATGCGTGCGGGACAGGTGACGTCCCCAGCTCGGCCCGTAGCAATTCTGGTAGCTCGCGAGCGTGCCGCCCGGCATGGCATTGTCACCCAGCGCGAAGACCGTCCCCGGGATGGAGTCGAGCAGCGCGGCCGTCGCCTCGTCGTCGGTGCGGTCGCAGCGCGCGATGTTCCCGGCGCCCACGAGCGTCACCGTCGCCGCGGGCGTCGCGGCGCTCTGCGCCGCCGGCCCGAGCGGCGAGGTAGGGGCACGATGGTCGTCTTCGACGCAGGCGACCGAGATGCAAAGCACTACGGCGGCTCGGGTGAGCCTCAGTGACATGTCCCCGAGCCCTGATCGCTGAAGCTCTCGCCCTGCATGGGGACGAACTGCCACGTGTAATGATCGGCGAACAGGGTGACCTTCAAGACCCCGAAGGCGTCCGAGATCACCTCGCTATTCGGATTGATCGCCACGGGCATCGCCGTGCTCTCGCCGCCGGTTCCCACGTCGATGGAGCGGATCCCCCGAACGTCGTCCACGGCGCCGTCGGGCGTCATCGGCTTGAGGCGCTCGTACTGGTGTTGCTGACCGTTCAGCACGAGATCGACGCCCGCCGCGTACAGGCGGGTCCAGAAGTTCTTCACCCCGTCATCGCTGGTCCAGCCGGGCGTATCCGACGAGAAGAACCGCGGCTGGTGGAACGTGGCGAGCGTGCACTTTTTGCTGTTAGCCGCGAGGTCGTTCTGGAGCCACACGTCCTGCGCCGAGCCGGCGCCGTCGGGCACGAAGCTCCCGTTCGAGTTGAGCACGATGATGTGCCACGCGCCGACGTCGAAACTGTAATAGCCGAGGTTACGCGGGCCGGCGCGGTCGCCCCAGTAATCCCACACGCCACTTACGTGGCCGTTGTAGTAATCGTGATTGCCCAGCGTGTTGTACGTGCGTGCCTTGTGCCTGCCCCACGACGGGTCGTAGCAGGTCGTGTAGGCGCTCGCGTCCGGAAACACGGCGTCACCCAACGTCAATACGGTCCCCGGGAGCGAGTCCAGCAGTTGCGCGGTGAGCTCGTCGCGAGGGCTGCCGCAGCTCGCGATGTTGCTCGCGACGATCAGGGTGACCGCCGAATCGGTCGGCGGCGGAGGCGGAGCCGTCGCGATCGTGGCCGACGTGGTGCCCGGGGCACTCGACGCGCCGCGACTGTCGGTCACCACCAGGGTCACAGAGTACGTCCCCGCCGCCGCGTAGCCGTGGGCCGGCGTCGCGCCGGTGCCGGTCGCGCCGTCGCCGAACGTCCAGGCGTAGGTGAGCGGCGTGTTGCCGTCGGGATCGGACGAGGCGCTGCCATCGAACTGCACTGTGCTCCCCGCCACGCCGGCGTACGGGCCGCCGGGCCGGGCGACCGGCGGCTGGTTGGGCGTCGAGCCGATGGTGGCCGTGGTCGTCGCCGGGCTGCTCGCCGCGCCGCGGCTGTCGGTCACGACGAGGGTCACTGTGTAGGTGCCCGTGGCCGTGTACACGTGCGTCGGCGTCGCGCCGCTGCCGCTCGCGCCATCGCCGAAGGTCCAGGCGTAGGTGAGCGGCGTGTTGCCGTCCGGATCGGACGACGCGCTGCCATCGAACTGCACCGTGCCGCCCGCCACGCCGGTGTACGGCCCGCCGGGCCGGGCGACCGGCGGTTGGTTGGGCGTCGAGCCGATGGTGGCCGTGGTCGTCGCCGGGCTGCTCGCCGCGCCGCGGCTGTCGGTCACGACGAGGGTCACCGTGTAGGTGCCCGTGGCCGTGTACACGTGCGTCGGCGTCGCGCCGCTGCCGCTCGCGCCATCGCCGAAGGTCCAGGCGTAGGTGAGCGGCGTGTCGCCGTCGGGGTCCGACGACGCGCTCCCGTTGAAATGGATGGTGTCGCCCACGGCTCCGGCGTATGGGCCGCCTGGGCGCGCCGTCGGCGCCTGGTTCGGGGGCGGCTGGGTGGGCGCGCCGTGGCCGGCGTGGCACGGAGCCGTGCCGGCATCGGTGAACGTCTTGCCGGCGACGGGCACGAACTTCCACGAGTACGACGCGGAATCGAGCGTGAGCCGCAGCACGCCGAACGTCGTGTTGTTCCGGACTTCGCTGTTCGCCACCGGTGTCCCGAACGGATAGCCGGATTCGCTCCCGCCGGTGCCCACCACGAACTCGCGAATGCCGAGCTGCGGGTCCGCGACGCCCGTAGGCGTCTGGGGGGCGAAGCGTTCGTAATTATGCTCGTGCCCGTTCAGCACCAGCTCCGCATGGGCGTCGTACAACACTTGCCACGCGGCCTGCACGGCGCTCGTGCCGCCGTGCGTCGTACCCGAGCTGAAGCGCGGCAGATAGAAGTAGGCGAGCATGCAGCGTCCCGACGCCGCGGCGAGGTCGTTCTTCAGCCACTGGAGCTGCGTCGATGTGGCGCTGATATCGATCTGCGAATTGAGCGCCACCACATGCCAGGCACCGAAGTCGTAGCTGTAGTACCCCTTCCCAGCCGTACCGGCGGCGCTGCCGAAGTAGTTGAAGTAGCCGGAGGCACCGGAGGTGTTGTAGTCGTGAATCCCCGGCGTGGGACGGGTGCGCGCCTTGTGGCGACCCCAGGTCGGGTTGTAGCAGTTCGTGAAGTCGCTCGCGGTGCCATCGGGATACACGTTGTCGCCCGCCGTGAAGACGGCGCCCTGGATCGAGTCCAGCAGCGCGGCTGTGGCCTCGTCGCCGCTCGAGCTGCAGTTGGCGATATCCCCGGCGCCCACGAGGACCACTCCGCCGGGCGGTGGCGGGGGCGGCGGGGGAGGCGGTGGAGCCGGATCGTGGCAGCCGCCCGACCCCGTATCGGTGAAGCTCGAGCCCGCGATGGGGATGAATTCCCACGTGTATGCATTGGAGCCGTCGGCGCTGAGCGTGAGCTTGAGCACGCCGTACGTCGAGCTGTTCCGCACCTCGCTGTTGGCGGCGACCGATGCGAACGAGTTGTGGCCCGCACCGCCCGTGCCCACCACGAATTCCCGGATCCCGAACGCCGGGTCCGCCGTGCCGTCCGGAGTCTGGGGCGCGAACCGCTCGTAGTTCTGGAAGTGCGCATTGATCACGATCTCCGCGCCGGCTGCGTAGAGGTCGTCCCACAGCGGCTGGACGACGGCGTTTGCGCTGCCGCCCGAGTGAAAGCGCGGGCTGTGCCAGTAGGCCAGGGTGCAGCGCCGGGAACTGGCTGCGAGATCGGCACGGAGCCACTGCTCCTGGGCTGAACCGGCGGTCGTCGCCCTCTCGCTGTTCAGCACCACGACGTGCCAGTCGCCCAGGTCGTAACTGTAGTAGCCCTGCCCCGACGTCCCCGCTGCGGCCCCGAAATAATTGAAATAGGCGGACGCGCCGCTCGTCTTGTACTCGATCTCACCCGGCGTCGGGCGGGTGCGCGCCTTATGACGACCCCAGGTTGGGTTGTAGCAGTTGTTGAACTTATCGCTCGCGCCGTTGTCGTAGGCCAGGTCCCCGTCCGCGAACACCGTTCCGGGAATCGCGTCGAGCAGCTTCGCCGTCGCTTCGTCGGCGCTGCTCGTGCAGCGGGCGATATTGCCCGCTCCCACGAGCACCTGCCCGTTGGTGATCGTGGCGAAGCTGGGAGCGCCGGGCGTGCGGGGCGCGAGCGGTTCCGTCAGACGATTGTCGTCACGGCAGGTGGCGAGGAGCAGTGCGCTCGTGCCGCCGATCAGGGCGGCACGCGCGAGTGTACGGCAGGCAAGCATGGGCAAGGCCTCGGGCCGGGCTCGGGTCGAGCCTTGCCTTCGCACGAGTCGTGCGGCTGCGGTTCATTGTGTAACTGCTTATCTGTCGGGATGTTGCCGCGAGGTGGCGTGGCGCGAGTGCTGCGAGAATCCAACACGAACTAAGACTTCTAGTGCGTGAGGAGAAGCGTGGACGCGACACTCGCGGGCGTGAAAGCCCGACACGTCACTCCACCCGTTCGACGGCCTCGCTCCGCAGGCCCGGCCACGTGGCGCAGGCCTGGACCCAGGCGCGCTTGGCGAGGTAGCCGAGCCGGCCGGCATTGTCCTGCTTGAGCCAAGAGATTGTCTGGGAAGGGGACTCGAGTGCTGCGACCCTGTGATCTTCGGCGAGCCCCGCGCCGTCGCGCAGGGACCACTGACACACGTGCGCGACCAGCCGCTTACCTACCGTGAGATAGATGTCGACGTCCACGCCACTGGTGGCTGCTGCCGGGCCCTTACGCCCTTCGGCGTGACCCAGGCACCATCCCTTGAACCACAGGTCCCGATCCCCGTTGCGGGGAATCCGGACTTCGCGTGGCGCGCCGAGCAGCTGCTCGGCGGCGCGCGACGGGAACGTGTACGGCCAGGACGCGGTCATCGGGACGCATCCTCAAGATACCCCGTGCCCAGCCAATCTGACAGCCTGGGATCAGGAGATGGCCGGACGTTGGCGCCGCTGTGCCAGGTCGTGCGCGATCTCGGACAGCCACGCAGCCGCACTCCCGGCGCCGGGATTGAACTCTCGGGCCGCCCGCCAGGCGCGCTCGAACGTCTCGGACAGCACCTCCTCGGTCGCCGCGGGGTCGGCGAGCAGTGCGTACACGCGGGCGTACAAAGAGAGCCGGTGGCGGTCGCCGAGCTGCTCGTGGGCGCGGCGGTCGCCCGCGACCATGAGTTCGACCAGCCGCGCGTCCGACAGGGGCACGTCGGTCATGAGGCAAGCCTCGGAAGAAGGTTCCGGTTCAGGAGCACTATTGGCTGCACAAACTGCACACTTTTGGAAGAGTTGCAATAGCGCGTCGAGGTAACACGCGCTGTGGCGTCGTCGCCACACTCTTGTCTAGGGGACTTCGTGATCCGTGGCGAGACTGAGCCGGGTGCCGTCGGCAAACACCACGTCGGTGGTTTGCCAAACCAGCTTCATCTTCTCGAGCGGGGTGTCGCGCAGCCGCTGATGGGCGACGCGGAACGGGTTGAACCGCACGATGCGGGCGGGCTCGCGCCGCGTCTGCCCCGGGGAGAGCGCCAGGTCGACTTTCAAGTGCGCGCTGTAGATCGAGTCGCCGAAGGTGTCGAGGAACGTGGCGTCGCCCTGGAATGCGCGCATTGGCTTCGTGCCCTTGTTCTGGTACGCGAAGGCGAGCGAGATGTAGTCCTCGTACTGCTCGGACGCGGGGTCCTTGGGGAGGTACATCTTCTTCACGATCGTGACGGCGAGCAGGGGCTCGAGCAGCTTTCTGACGCTGTCCTGGCGCGCCCGTTCGGCCGCCGACGCGGCGGCGTCGACCTGCTTTTTGCGGGCCTGTTCGGCCCGGGCCCAGGTCAGAAGTTCGCCAACGGTCATCGTATCGTGCTGGGTGCGCGCGGCGAGCCCGCTCTCCGCGGCGACAGCCGAGAGAATCCGCGCTTCGCCGAGCGGCAGGCGCACGCTGTCGGCGGCGTGGAGGACGGAATCGAGCCGGGCCACGGGGACGCGCGTGGCGAGGAGGGTGCGCTCCGCGCCGCGGGAGCCGCAGGCCGTCCCGACCGCGACGAGCAGGCCGGCGCCGAAGCTGCGAGCGGACCAACGGGAGGAAGAGGGTCGAACTCTCACGGGGATCGAGACTCCAATCTAGATTAACGGCTATGCGGGTCAAAGGCGGGCTTCTTCTGTTGCTGCTGTGTCTCTCCGCGCCGTGCCTAGGCCAAGGGACGGTACCGGATACGCCTGCCGGACGGAAGTTCGCCGCGTGGCTCGAGGTTTTCAATCGCGGTGACCGCGCAGCGTACAAGGAGTTCCTCGAAAAGAACTATCCCGCAGAAGCTCAGCGCGCGGACCAGGCGATGGGTTTTCGAGAAATGACGGGCGGCTTCGACCTCAAGAAAGTGGAGGCATCCACGTCGGAAAAGCAGGTCGCTCTGCTGCAGGAACGGAATTCCGATCAATTCGCTCGACTCACGCTGGAGGTGGAAAATGCCGAGCCGCACAAGATCGTCAGTCTCGGCCTCATGGCGATTCCACGTCCACCCGAGTTCCCGCTCCCGCACTTGAGCGGGAGCGAACTGATCGCGACCGCGCGAAAGAAGCTGGATGAGGATGCCGTCGCGGGCCGCTTTGCCGGCACCGTACTGATCGCCAAGCATGGCGAGCCGGTCCTGGCCGAGGCATACGGTCTGAGCGATCGCGACCACAAGACGCCGAACACGCTACGGACGCGCTTTCGCATCGGCTCCATGAACAAGATGTTTACCGCCACCGCGACGCTACAGCTCGCGCAGGCAGGCAAGCTCGGGCTCAACGATCCGGTGGGACGATACCTGACCGATTACCCCAACAAAGACCTCGCCGCGAAGGTGACGATCTATCACCTTCTCACGCATACCGGCGGCACGGGCGATATTTTTGGACCGGAGTTTCAGGCACACCGCCTGGAGCTGCGTACACTCGACGATTATGTGAAGCTGTACGGCAGCCGCCCGCTCAAGTTCGAGCCCGGCAGCCAGTGGGAGTACAGCAATTACGGCTTCATTCTGCTCGGCGCAGTGATCGAAAAAGTGAGCGGCCAGAGCTACTACGATTACGTGCGAGACCACGTCTACAAACCCGCAGGCATGACCTCGAGCGGCTCGGAACCGGAAGATCAGGCGGTCGGCGACCGCAGTGTGGGATACACGAGAATGGGTGGAGCCTCAGAGCATCCCAACACGGAGACGCTGCCATACCGGGGCACGTCCGCGGGCGGCGGGTACTCCACGGTGGAAGATCTCGTGAAGTTTGCGAATGCGCTGGCAGCACAACAACTGCTGGACGCGCGGTATGCGGAAATGCTGACCACGGGCAAGGTGGATACGCCCGGCGGCGGCCGTTATGCATTCGGTTTCGAGGATCGGACGGTCAACGGCATCCGCTGTTTTGGTCATGGCGGGGGCGCTCCCGGGATGAATGGCGAACTGGAGATCTGTCCCACGGCCGGCTACGTCGTGGCGGTGCTGGCGAACCTCGACCCGCCTGCAGCCGGCCGCATCTCCCAGTTCATTGTCAACCGCTTGCCGGAGAAGTGAACGCACGGAGTGGGAGGAGACATGAAAGCACCTGCACGCGGGGGCCACTCGTGACGCCGCCCAGTCCGCGGCTTCCTGAACACGGAGGAACCCATGCGCTTTGGTACCATTTCCCTAGCCTTGCTTCTCGCGCCGTATCTCGCTGGTGCGCAGCAGCCTGGTCCCCAGGGCTACGTACCTCCCCGCGGCTTCGTGCCGGATTCAGCCACGGCAGTCCGCATTGCTATCGCCGCGTGGATTCCGATTTACGGCGAGAACATGATCACGGTCGAGAAACCGTTTGCTGCGACGCTGAAGGACAGCGTGTGGACGGTCACCGGGAGCGCTCCGAGCTGCATCGCATTCACCACGCCCCAACCGTCGGCGCCCAGCCGCCTGGTAATTGTACGCCACAGCACTCAGGCGCTGGGGCCGTGCCCGGTAATCGTTCTTGACGGCGCCTCTTTCGACTTGGCCGCGCGCGACGGAGTGGTAGTTGCGAAGATCGCCCAGCGAGACGCACGCATCCTCTTCGTGACGCATGACATGTAGCTGAGCGCTGGCGCCGCCCCGTCACCGTGGTCCCGTTCCAAAGCGCTCGACCTCCGCCAGCGCTTGAGGGGAGGAGGATGTGCTGCTTGGTCAGGCACGGCCGGTGGCTCGCTACGGAAGCCGAGACGCGCGCACTACTTGCCCATCGGGGAGTGCCTGCACGTACCCCACGACCCGTCCGGTTGTGTCACGCTCGAACAATATCAAGGCGCCTACTCCATCGGGACTGAACGCGGTCACCGACACCGGGACGAGAGTGGCTCCCGCCGTCTGACCCGATGCCGTCGCCACCAGGTGCCGTCCTTCCCAATGAACGTCGTCAACGTAGCCCGGCCCGATCCGATAGCGCCCGACGAACGCAGCGAGCGCCGCCGAATCCCTGTCAACGGGAGTCACGGGGACCACCAGCCACGTTTGGGTATGGCGTTCGAGAAGCCAGCGCCCGCCGTGATGCGCGAAGACGTCAAGCGCGCGGGTCCAGGTTGTGCGCTCGTACTCGCCGACCTGGCGATGATCCCCGCGACGATAGTCGACAAGGGCAACATCGCCCAGCAGCCGTACGCGCACGTTGTCGATGTCGAAGCGCGGGGCTGGTACTTGGCGGTGGCTCGCGGCGGCGAGGAGGTCGGACTTGGTCAACTCGGTCCCGTCGGTCGCAACGACCCAGACGAGACCGGTTGCCAGACCGCGGCCCAGGGTACTCGTGTCGGCGTGGGCCAATGCCTGGTACTGCGTCCGCAGCAACTGCTCAAAGCGTCTCGCCAGGGTGGTCTGCGCGGCGAGCCTGAGTGGCGCTGACGCGTACGCTAGGAGACACGAGGCAAGTGCGACCGAGGCGTGACGCATGGCGGTGTTCACAATGACGGGGATGACGCGGGCGGGGTCGTGGTAGTGGAGCTTCCGCCAACGGTTCAGGGTTATGTCAACCACAGACTTTATCCCTGAAGAGTGCCCGGGCCGAGAATCGAACTCGGATGGGGTTGCCCCCACCGGATTTTGAGTCCGGCGCGTCTGCCAGTTCCGCCACCCGGGCAACGACTCAGTCACTTCATGTTTGCTGCATGTTTTCGCCAGATAGTCCAGTCACGGCGGGATTCCTCAGGCGATTTTGAGTCCTCTGCGACTGCCATTCCGCCACTCGGGCCGCGCTGGCCGGGTCAACTTAGCGCCGAGGCTCGCGGCGCAGAAGGAGTCACAAACCACTAAGGATGCTGCCGACGTGCGCGAGGTAACATCGCGCGAACGCGATCAAAATCTCGCTGTGCGGCCTCTCTACGGTCTGTTGCTGCCGTGCTCCACAAGAGAAGTGTCTCCCCAAACGAATGTGCGCATTCTGCGCACGAATGTACCGTGGGCGTCAGAGGCACACCTGTTGCTCTGACTGTTGCGCGAACCCAACCCCATGGGGGACGAATGCCGAAGCATCTGAGCAGCGTTGCGTTGATCGCGGGAGCGCTGGCGGTCGCGGCGTGCGAGCGAACTGCGCCCAGCTCCACCGCCCTTGTCGCCGATCTCTCGAGTACGCCGCCACACGTCTCCGCTGACCTCGCCATGCCGGCCTCGGTGCGCACGTCCGCGACGATGTCGAGTTGCGACAACTCGCCCGGCCCCTATATCACCGTCAGTGGTGCGGTCGCACTCGGGGGTCTCGGCTCGCGTCTCATCTTCCGCAACAACGCCAAGGGCACGCACACCTACACCGCCGAGTCGCACAGCGACGTGACCGTGGTCCCGACCGGCGACGCGATCACGATTCCCAAGCAACCCGTGCTCGGCGGCGTCGGCGGCAACCCCTTCATCTGGATTCAGTTCACCGACGATCACGACACGCCCATCAGCGCCGAGATCTATCTCGGGCGCTGCGTGCAGGGGCTGACGGTCAACGCCGGCGTGGATTTCGCGGCGCTGTCGACGGCGATCGCGGACTTCGACGCGTCCGGGTGTTACAACAACCCCGGCCCGACCATCACGCTGAGCGGCAATCTGAGCGTGCACCCCGGCGTCAATGCGCGTTTCATTTTCCGCAACAACGACAACCCAGTGGGCGGCCCGCACCAGGCCACGGCCGGCGCCGTCGTGCGGGTGACGCTGGTGCCGCCGGGCCAGGATATCCAGTTCCCCAAGCAACCCGTGCTGGGAGGCGTGGGTGGCAATCCCTGGATCTCGTTCCAGTTCTTGAGCGGAGCCGGGGCGCCCGTCACGAATGAATACCTGCTGGGCCGCTGCGTCCAACTAAACCAGGGCTGACGCGGCCCGGTACCGGAAGCGGATGCGTGGGCGACCGCGCATCCGCTTCCGTCTTTCCCTAGCCGCCGGCCCGCGCGTGAGCGGACGCCTTGTGTCGGATGTCACAGTCTGAACGGGCGGCCGTCGCCATCTTACGGGAAGCACGCGCGACCACCGGGTGCGCGGACGCCCTGGAACTCACCTCTCGACCGTCGCTCGGAGAGCGCGCATGCCGCACGTACAGTACTGGGCCCGGGTACGGGCCGATCAGGACTGCCCCCTGCGCCGCGGTGCCTGGTACCGCGTCGTGGAACTCACTCCCGTCGAAGCCATCGTCGACGTCAACCACCGCCTGCTTCACATTCCTCGGGCCTTCGTGCAAGTGCTGCCGCTCCGGCCCCCGGCCTGGACGGTCGTCCCGGGACCGGAGGGCGCCGCCGCCGGCGCCGGCCGCAAGTACGGCGTGTGCCCCAGCTGCTGCGCGCGGGCGCGCCTGGATGGGCCCGCCCCCGCGATGCGCTGCCCACGCTGCGGCACGCTGGCCGCCGTCGCGTGGTCGGACGCGGACTGGCGCGCCTTCGAGGTGCGCACCGGCCGGCCCGCGCCGGGTACGCTGGCGAAGGCCCGCGCCCGAGCGTTGAAAGCGCTCGCTGCGGCGTTCGGTTTGCAGGCCTAGGTGGGTTCGTTACCGCGGCGGGCGACGCCGCGGTCTGGCCCGCGGAGCCGGCATGTTCTGCCGCCGCTCGCGTTGCTGGCGCAGCGCATCGACGATACGCCCCTGGAACCGGCGCCGCTCCTCCTGGTAGCGGGCCCGCTGCACCGGCGTCAGGTAGCCCTGCATTTCGCGATCCTCGTCCCGATTGACGTGCTGCAGCTTGAGCTGGTTCTGCTCGCGCTCACTCATCAGCTGCTTCACCCGATCCTCGTTCGGCGTTTGCGCGGCGAGCTCGGTGTGGAGCGCCTGGTTGATCTGGCGCTGACGTGCGCGAATCGGCTGGCGCTGCTCCTCGAAGCGCCGCTCCGTCGCGTCCAGCTTGCCGGCTTGAGCGTCGCTCAACTCCAGCGTCGTGCGCACGTGCTCCGCCCAACGCTGGCGCACCTGTGCGCGGAGCCGCTGCGCTTCCCCGTCTGCGGGCGGCGCAGCGCCCGAGTCGCCCGGCACCTGTGCCGTGAGCGCGGGCGTCAGGACGAGCATGAGAACGCACGCGACGTGTTTCATCACGTTTCCATTTCCAGGGACGCGAGCAGGGTCCGCAGCTGCGCCGGGCTCAAGTCCTCGAGTCCCACGTCCTGCGACGACACGGGTTCCTGCGTACCCGGTTGCTCGACCGTGCGCAGCAGCTCGCGCAGCTGCGGCGCCGACATGTCGCTCAGGTCCACCGTCTCGACCGGCGCGGCGGCGCCCGAGGGGGTTTGCCGTACCCCCCGCGTCACGACGCCCGCGCCGGCGACGATGACGAGTGCCGCTGCGATCTTGAGCCACGCCGGGCGGCTCCACGCCCATGCCGCGCGCAGCGGCACGCGCGGCTCCTCGCGCAGGCGCGTCAAGACGGCCTGGACGGTGCGCTCCACGTCCAGTCGGTCGGCCGCGCCGGCGCCCAGCCGGCGCGCCGCGTCTTCTAACGTGGCGTCGTGCGCCGTGCCGTCGTCGTTCATTTCACATACTCCTTTAGTCTCTTGACGGCGTGGTGGTAGTGCACCCGCGCGGCACCGGGGGTCGTTCCCAGGGCCGCGGCGATCTCGTCGTACTCGAGCCCCTGCTGCGCCCGCAGCAGGAACACTTCCCGCTGCAGGCGCGGCAGCCGGCGCAGCCCGTCGCCCAGTCGCTTCTCGGCCTCGGCGGCGACGGCCCGCTCGTGCGGGTCGCCGTCCGTCGATCGCACGTCGTCGCCGAGCGGCACGACGCGGCTGCGCTTGGCACGCCGGTGCGCGTCCTTCAGCACGTTGCCGCCGATCGTGAGCAGCCAGGTGCGAAAGCGACACTGCCCGCGGAACGAGCCCACGGCTCGGAACGCCCGGATGAACGTCTCCTGCACCAGATCATCAAGGTCTTCCTCCGGCGCCCCGGCGCCCGCGAGAAATCGCGCCAACGCGCGCGCGTGGCGCCGGACCAGCTCGGCCGCCGCCTGCTCGTCACCGCCCTGCCAGGCGGCGATCAGCGCCGCGTCAGTCGGGCTCGGGACGGCGGCGACGGGCTCCGCGGGAGGCATGCCGGTACGGTGGACGTGGGAGATGCGGTGAAATTAAGGCGCCCTTGAATTCCCCGACGCCCGCCTCTAGCTTCCATATTCGAACGATCGTTCGAACTATGCGCCCCTACGACGAGCGGCTGGACCACTTCCTCTCCCGGGCGGCGAAGGTGTTCGCCGACCAGGGCTACCACTCCACCACCATGCGCGACCTCGCAGCGGCGACCGGGATGTCTCTCGCCGGGATGTACTACTACGTCCGCGGCAAGGAGGAGCTGCTGCACCGTATCCAGGAGCGCTGCTTTACGCGCGTGCTGGCGGGCGCCGAGGCCACGCTCGCGGCCCTGGGGAGCGGGCACGCCGATCCGGTGGACCGGCTGCAGGCGTTCATCCGGCACCACGTCACGTTTTTCGCGGCTAATCTGGCCGAGACGAAAGTGCTGTCGCACGAGGCGAATTCGCTGACGGGCGAGCGCCACCGCAAGGTGAACGCGATCAAGCGCCGCTACGTGGATCTGCTCGAGAGCCTGCTGCGCGATGTGGCGCCCGACGAGCCGGCCGTGGAGCGGAGTGCCGCCGCGTACGCGCTGTTCGGCATGATGAACTGGATCTACAACTGGTACGACCCGGCGGGCGAGATCGATCCCGAACGCCTGGCGGGGCTCATCGCGCGCGTGTTCATCGGCGGCTTCGCCGACGCGCGCTCCCCCTCCCCGGTACATGGAGGCTGACGTCCCATGGCGACGATGACGGAACCCAAAGTCGAGAAAAAGACGCTCGTGCACTACATGGTCGAGGGCGGTGTGGCGATCATCGAGCTGGACGACCCGCCGGCCAACACCTACACGTACGAGATGATGCATCAGCTCGACGAGGCGATCCTCAAGGCCCGCTTCGACGACAGCGCGCACGTGCTGGTGCTGCGGGGCCACGGCGAGAAGTTCTTTTCGGCGGGCGCCAACATCGCCTATCTGAACAGCATCACACCCCGCTACAAGTACTTCTTCTGCCTGCATGCGAACGAGACCCTGAACCGTCTCGAGCACACGCCCAAGCTCACCATCGCGGCGTTGAACGGGCATACGGTGGGCGGCGGCCTGGAGATCGCGATGGCGTGCGACATGCGCCTCGCGAAGGAAAACGCCGGCAAGATCGGGCTCCCCGAGGTGAATCTGGGCGTCCTCCCCGGGACGGGCGGCACGCAGCGGCTGGCGCGCATCGTCGGGAAGGCGACGGCCATCGAAATGATGGTGAAGGGTGAGACCTTCTCGTTCGACAAGGCCAAGGAGCTGGGCCTCGTGAACGAGGTCTTCCCCGCCGACGATTACTGGGACCAGGTGATGCTGTACGCCAAGCAGTTCACCCCGCCGCACAAGGCCTCCAAGGCGGTTGGGCTCATCAAGCGGTCGGTGCAGTCCGGTGCCGAAGTGCCATTCGAGTCGGGCCTGACGCTCGAGCGCGAGCTGCAACAGCAGCTGTTCCAGTCGGATGACGCGAAAGAAGGCATCGCGGCGTACGTGGAGAAGCGCGTCGCGGAGTTCAAGGGCCGGTGAAAACCGACCTGTTGATCGGGAGCGAGTGGCGGGCGGCCGCGAAGCGCTACTGCCTGATCAACCCCGCCACCGAGGAGCCGCTCGCGGAGGTCGCCGAGGCGGGCGAGGCGGAGGTGGACGCGGCGGTACGGGCAGCGCGCTCCTGCCTCGACTCCAAGGACTGGCGCGAGCTGCCGGCCCGCAAACGGGGCCAGCTGTTGTACCGTGTGGCCGAACTGCTCGAGCAGCGCTCCAAGGAGATCGCCGAGGTCGAGACCAGGAACAACGGCAAGCCACTGTTCGAGTCGAAGATCGACGTCGCGATGGCGATCGAGACGTTCCGCTACTACGCCGGCTGGGCCGACAAGCTGACGGGCGATACGCTGCCCGTGAGCGGCAATTTCTTCACCTACACGCTGCGCGAGCCGGTGGGTGTCGTGGGCGCGATCGTGCCGTGGAACTTCCCGCTGAATCTCGCGACTTGGAAAGTGGCGCCGGCGCTCGCCGCGGGATGCACCGTGGTGCTCAAGCCAGCCCACGAAACTCCCCTCACCGCCCTGCTCTTGGGCGAGATCGCGCTCGAAGCGGGTCTGCCGCCGGGCGCGCTCAACGTCGTGCCGGGGCCCGGCGCGACGGCCGGGGCCGCGCTGGTACGCCACCCCCTCGTCGACAAGATCGCGTTTACGGGCTCGACCGAGGTCGGCCAATGGATCATGCGCGAGGCGGCCGCGACCGTGAAGCGGGTGACGCTCGAGCTGGGCGGCAAGAGCCCCAACATCATCTTCGCCGACTCGGACCTCGCGGCCGCGGTGCGCGGTGCCCAGAACGGCATTTTCTACGGCAAAGGCGAGGTCTGCGCCGCGGGCTCCCGGCTGCTGGTGGAGCGCTCGGTCCACGATCAGGTCGTCGCACAGCTCGCCGAGCGGGCCAAGCAGCTCGCGCCGGGCGACCCGTTCGACAAGGGCACCCGGCTGGGCGCCATCGTCTCGAAGCGCCAACAGGAAACCGTGCTCTCCTACATCGCGACCGGACAGAAGGAAGGCGCCCGGCTGGTGGCGGGCGGCAAAGCGGCGAAAGTGAACGGCAAGGGGTTCTACGTCGAAGCCACGGTGTTCGACGGCGCCAAGCCCGGCATGAAGATCGTCGACGAGGAGATTTTCGGTCCCGTGCTGTCGGTACTGACGTTCGAGAACGAGTCCGAGGGCGTCGAGCTCGCCAACCGCTCGCTGTACGGCCTCGCGGCGGGGATCTGGACCAGGGATGTCCAGAAAGCGCACCGCGTGGCCCGCGCGATCAAGGCCGGCACCGTCTGGGTCAACACGTACAACTTCTACGATCCCGCGGCCCCGTTTGGTGGCTACAAGTTCTCCGGGTTCGGGCGCGACTTGGGACGCGAAGCGTTGGACAATTATACGGAGCTCAAGACGGTATGGGTGGGGTTGTGACCGAAGCGTACATCTGCGCCGCGCTCCGTACGCCTGTGGGCAGGCACGGGGGAAGTCTGGCGTCCGTACGCGCCGATGACCTCGCCGCCGTCCCCATCAAGGCCGTCGTCGGGCGCTCCGGGATCGACCCCGTGAGCATCGACGACGTGATCCTCGGCTGCACCAATCAGGCAGGCGAGGACAACCGCAACGTGGCGCGGATGGCCCTGCTGTTGGCCGGATTGCCCGTGGAAGTGCCGGGACAGACCGTGAACCGGCTGTGTGGATCGGGGCTGCAGGCGGCGGCGAGCGCGGCGCAGGCGATCAAGGCGGGTGAGGGCGACGTGTTCATCGCCGGCGGGGTCGAAAACATGACGCGCGCGCCGTACGTGATGCTCAAGCCGGGCGAGGCGTGGAGCCGCCGGGCTCCGGACCTCGCCGACACGACCGTGGGGTGGCGCTTCACAAACCGGCGCCTCAAGCCCGAATGGACGATCTCCTTGGGCGAGACGGCCGAGGTGGTGGCGGACCGCCACAAGATCGGGCGCGCTGAACAGGACGCGTTCGCCGTGGAAAGCCAGCGGCGTGCCGAGGCGGCCCTGAGGGCGTGCGTGTTCACCGACGAGCTGGTTCCGGTCACCCTCCCCGACGGCACGACGTTCTCGAAGGATGAGTACCCCCGCGCCGGGACCACGCTCGAGGGCGTCGCGCAGCTCAAGCCGGCGTTCCGAAAGGACGGGACGGTGACGGCAGCCAGCTCCAGCGGGATCAATGATGGGGCGGCCGCGCTGCTCGTCACGTCACGGCCCCTGCAGCCCGTGGCGCGGATCGTCGCGACCGCCGTCGCTGGCGTCGACCCGAGCTGCATGGGTCTGGGCCCGATCCCGGCGACCCAGAAGGTCTTGAAACGCGCCGGCTTGAAGATCGAGCAGATCGACCTGATCGAGCTCAACGAAGCCTTCGCCGCGCAGGCCATCGCCTGCATCCGCGAGCTCGAGCTCGACCCGGCGAAGGTGAACATCTACGGTGGCGCCATCGCCCTGGGGCACCCGCTCGGCGCGACCGGCGCGCGCATCCTGACGACGTTGGTGCACGCGCTCGGTCGCACCAACGGGCGCTACGGTCTGGCCACGATGTGCATCGGCGTCGGCCAGGGCATCGCGATGATCGTGGAGCGGGCGTAATGGCGGCCTACGAGCGCGTGCTGGTGGAGATCGCAGCCGGGATCGGGAGCGTCACGCTCAACCGTCCCGAGAAGCTGAACGCGTTCGACCGCGCCATGTGCGACGAGCTGCTCGAGGCACTGCGTCTCCTGAGCGGCAGCGACGGCGTACGCGTCATCGCGATCACGGGCGCGGGACGGGCGTTCTGCGCCGGGGCCGATCTGAGCGTGCTGGGGCGGGACGGATCCGCGCTGGTCGCGGCCGGCAAGGACGTCGCGCTCGCCCTGCGCGCCGCGCCGCAGCCCGTGCTCGCCGTCGTGAACGGCGCTGCCGCGGGGGGCGGCGCCAATCTCGCCCTCGCGTGCGACTACCGCATCGCGTCGGACCAGGCGTCCATCGGGCAGGTGTTCCACAAGCTTGGGCTGGTGCCCGACTGGGGCGGGACGTTCTTCCTGCCCCGCCTGGTGGGCACGTCCAAGGCCCTCGAGCTGGTGTGGAGCGCGCGCATGGTGCCCGCCCCCGAGGCGCTCGACCTAGGCCTGTTCGACCGGGTGGTGCCCCACGCCCGGCTCGCGTCCGACGCCCGCGCGCTGGCCCAATCTTGGTCTGCCCAGCCCCCGAGCGCGGTGCGCCGGGCCAAGGCGGCTCTGTACCGCAGCGAGGCGGGCGCCCTGGAATCGGTGCTCGACCTCGAGATCACGCAACAGAACGAACTATTCGCCACGCCCGAGGTGCGGGAGCGCATCGCGGGCGGGGCGTCAATCGCGAAGAGGAGCGGCTGATGGTACGCAAGCTGAACAACTTCGACGAGTGGATCGACTACTTTCGCTACTGGCAGGATGGTATCGGTCTGCCGCAGGGCGACCTGCGCAGCTTCAACTTCGAGGCGAAGTTCGGGGATCAGGACGTGCCCCACATCGAGTTCGGGCACTATAAGGGCCAGCGCAAGTGGCCCACCGTGATGCACATTCCCGACCAGCGCATCCGCGACGCGCTCCTGAACCTGATCGTGTATCAGGGCGACACGGAGTTCGCCTCGGTGGAGCAGCAGCGCAATCTGCTGACCCACGCCCCGTCGGACTACGATCTGCTGGCGCTGATGCGCGTGATGACCGAGGAGATGCGGCACGGCTGGCAGATGTCCTACCTCTTGTGCAGCCACTTCGGCGACGAGGGGAAGCGCGAGGCGGCCAAGCTGCTGGAGCGGCGCGCCGACGAAGGCGAGCGACTGCTGGGATCGTTCAACGAGCTGGTGGACAACTGGCTCGACTTCTTCACCTACACGCAGTTCATCGACCGCGACGGCAAGTTCCAGCTCACGATGCTCTCCACCTCGGCGTTCGATCCGCTGTCGCGCTCCATGAATCCGATGCTGAAGGAAGAGTCGTTCCACCTGGGCACCGGCAACAACGGCTTGATCCGGATCGTCAAAGCCGGGAAGATGCCCCCTGAAGTCATGCAGCGGTTCTTCTACAAGTGGATCCCCACGGCCTTCGACCTGTTCGGCACGGACAATTCGTCGTCCGCCCACTGGGCCTATGTGTGGGGGTTGAAGGGCCGCTACGACGAGCGCGACAACCAGGGCGAGCCGGACAAGGCCAAGCTCAACGAGTACAGCAGAGACTTGTACCGCCAAGAGATCACAAAATTGGTTGAACGGCTCAACATGTTCATTCCCGAGCGCGAGCGCTGGCTGCGGGTGCCCGACACCAAGTTCAACCGCAACATCGGCGTGTACGCCCACCAGCGGTACACGGTCGACGGCGAGCCGATCGACGATGTGGCGAAGTACCAGGCGTACCTGAAGACGGTGCTGCCGCAGCCCGAGCACTATCAGATCGTGCACGACATCGAAAAGGAGCCCGGCTGGATCGAGTCGAAGAAGGCGGACAGCCTGCTCAAGTGAGCTGCGCGGAAAGAGCGCTCGTCATCGCGCACCGCGGCGCGTCGGCTCGCGAATTGGAGAACTCGCTCGCCGCGTTCCGCGCCGCGGCGGCGCTGGGGGCCGACGCCGTGGAGCTGGATGTGCATGCCACGGCCGACGGCGTCATCGTGGTGCATCACGACGAGGCGATCGCCGGTCACCCCATCGCCCGAATGACCCGGCGACAGCTCACGGAGTTGCGGCTCGCGAACGGAGAGCCGGTTCCCACCCTCGCGGACGTACTCGCCCTGCTCGGCCGCGCGCTGCAGGTCTTCGTGGAAGTGAAATCGCTGCCACCGCAGTTCGACGAGACCCTGCTGGGCGTGCTGCGCGACGGCCCGAACCCACCAGGCTACGCGGTGCACGCGTTCGACCACCGGGTCGTTCTGCGGCTGGGCACCGTGTGGCCCGCCCTGCGTCGTGGCGTGCTGAGTAGCTCATACCCGATCAGACCGCTGGCCCTGCTGCGCGACGCGGGTGCGACCATCCTGTGGCAGGAGCACACGCTGGTCGATCGCTCGCTGGTGGACGCACTGCACGACGCGGGCATGCGGCTCATTGTCTGGACCGTCGATGACGCGGCCGAGATGCGGCAGCTCGTCGAGATCGGGGTGGACGGGATCTGCACCAATCGGTCGGAGGTCGGACGCCGCACGGTGGACGCGCGCGCGGCATGAGCGCCGGACCGGTCGCGGTCGTGGGTGCGGGCACGATGGGTCACGGCATCGCCTACGCGGTGGCGCTTGCGGGGTTCGACGTCCGACTCACCGATACCCGGTCCGACGCGATTCCCCTGGCGATTCGCCGGATCGGCGACCTGCTCCAGGGTGGCGTGAAGCGCGGCAAGGTGAACGAGGCGGATCTGAGCGCCGTTGCTGCCCGCCTCCGCCCCGAGCGGGAACTCTCCGCCGCCGTGCGGGAGGCCGACGTCGTGATCGAGGCCGTGGTCGAGGATCTGGGCGTCAAGCAGCGGTTGTTCGTCGAGCTCGAGCGCACCGCCCCGGCGGAGGCGCTGCTCGCGACCAACACCTCGTCGCTCTCCGTGGCGGCCATCGCGGACGCCGTGCGCGACCCGAGTCGGGTGGTGGGTCTGCATTTCTTCAATCCGGTCCACGCGATGAAGCTGGTCGAGATCGTGCGACACCCGCGCGCCGCGGCGGCGGCCGTGGAGCGTGCGGTCGCCTTCGCGCGGGCTCTCGGCAAGGAGCCCATTATCGTCAACGACTCCCCCGGGTTCGCGTCCAGCCGGCTGGGGCTGGTGCTGGGCCTCGAGGCCATGCGCATGCTCGAGCAGGGCGTAGCCTCGGCCGAAGACATCGACAAGGCCATGGAGCTGGGCTACAACCATCCGATGGGACCGCTCAAGCTCACCGACCTCGTGGGGTTGGACGTCCGGCTGGCGATCGCGGACTACTTATACCGCACGCTGGAAGAGCCACAGTTCGAGCCGCCTCAACTACTGCGCGACAAAGTGGCGAAGGGAGAGCTCGGGAAGAAGACGGGAAAAGGGTTCTATGCGTGGGGTGGGTAAGGCTGTCGTCGTGTGGCGACTGGCAGTAGCTCGAGGCCTACGGCCTCTCAAAGACAGGGACAGGCGTGGGTTGAATCATGGTCGAACCGTCACCCAGCTCGCCCTCACTATTGTCGCCCCAACAGTACGCCGCGCCCTGAGTCGTTATCCCACACGTGTGGAGATACCCGGTACTGACACTGACGAAGGTCAACCCTCCGGAGACCGGCAGGGCGCGCGGGTTCGGAGCCAGGGTGAGCGGCGCGGCAGCGTTGCCAAGTTGACCATACCCGTTGTATCCCCAGCAGTAGCCGAGGCCGGCCTTCGTGACGGCGCATGTGGCCCATTGTCCGGCTGTAATAGTGGCAAAGGTCAGCCCGCCGGAGACGACAACCGGTGTCGCGCTGCCCTGCGTCGTGCCGTTTCCTAGCTCACCCTCGAAATTGCCGCCCCAACAGTACGCCGCGCCGGCTTCGGTCAGGCCGCAGGTATGAAAGTAGCCAGTGCTCAATGACACGAAACTCAGGCCGCCAGCCACAGGTACCGGGACACCACTGAAGGTCGAGTCACCTGTTCCGAGCTCGCCGTGGTCGTTCTCGCCCCAGCGCCGAGTTGCCCATTGTAGTTATCACCCCAGCAGTAGGCGGAGCCGCCGGCAGTCACGCCGCATGTGTGCGTGAACCCCTGGGTGATTGCGGCAAACATCAGCCCACCGGTGACAGGCACGGGTGTGTCATGAAAGACCGTGGCGTAATCTCCGCCTGAGTCCGTGGAGCTTCTCTCGTGGCCCCCCCAGCAGTAGTCCGCGCCATCCGCCGTCACCGCGCAGGTGTTGAGGAAGAAACCGGTGCTCACTTGTGCGAAGGCGTCGTGCGGAACGTAAGCTTGGACGTTGACGGTGTCTTGAACTCCGGCCGTCCCGTCGGTCTGGCGGAGCGTGACAACGGTCCGGCCGGTGGCCATCGCCAAGAGATGGTACACCTGCACCTGCCCTGCCGGGCCTTCCGGGGTATACAACGTCACCCGCTCCATTCCCAAGAACGCAACGGCGGACGACGACATCCCTGCCAGGCTGTCGTACTCGGCTCGGCGTTCGGGCGTGATGTCGGCCCGCTGGCCTACGGAGAGCGACAGCGCTTGCATATAGCGCAGTTCAGGCACGCTGGTAGCCATGGTGGCGTGGTCCGTGCAAGCGACACCCGCCAGAGGGAGCAGGGCAAGGACGAGCCTCGTCACCTTACCTCTCGGCAACAATGGCCTGCAAGGACTGCCGCTGCCGCGGCTCGATGTAATCGACGAGGGCGTTGTCTCGGAGTGCGGTGGGTGCGCCGGGCGGCATGCGCACGTGGGCGGCGCCGATGAACTCGAAGTAGCCGAGCACCGCGACACAGTTCGCGGCCAGCAGATCGAATCCCTGCCTGATCGCGCTCGCCGGGACCGCAGCCCGCCATCCCGTGTCCATGACGCGCGCCGAGTCAGGAGCCTTGAAGGCGATCGTTGCGTGTCCGTCTTCCTGAGCGATGGCCGCTTCGAGGGCGGTGGTGCTCGTGTCCCACGGCCGCGGTTCGGGTGGACGGTCCATCGCCACTCCGGGCACGTCTTGGGCCTGGCCAACAAACCGGGGAGGACACGCCCGGGTCGCCGCGGGCGGATCCGCGCAGGCGGCGGTGACGAGCAGGACGATGCCAGCGATCGCGAATCTCATGGCCAAGCAGCCCGGCTCCAACGGCGGAATGAGATACCCCCTAACGATCTCTTACCGCTCGACGCCGGGCAACGTCACAACCCCCGCGTTGGGGGGGGGAGACAAATGACGATGATTGGCAAGAGTTGCAGACGCGCAACAGTGCCAGACCGAGTGGGGAGCTGGGGAGAAGACGGAAAGGGGTTTCACCGTCGGAGCGATTGAGTGAGTGCGTTGTTGACAGCGCCGCCGCCGCAGGGTATTACTAAAGTATGACGAAAGTGAGACGAAAGGTTGCCGTGAGCGTCTCCCCTGATGTGCTCGCCGCCGCGGAGCGGCTCCGCAAGCACACCGGCGAGAGTCGTAGTGCGGTCTTCGAGCGGGCCCTCCACGGTCTCTTGGCCGCCGTCCAGCGTCGCGCGCGCGCGCGACGCTACGTCGCCGGGTATCGCACGCACCCGGAGCGTCGTGCGGAGGTGAAGGCCGCCCTCGCCGCCGCGCTCGAGGCCCTGGCCGCGGAGCCCTGGGATGAGGCGCGGTGAAGTCTGGTGGGCGCACCTGCCAGCGCCCGTGGGCCGTCGGCCCGTCGTGCTGGTATCCCGGGACGAGGCCTACGCCGTGCGCGAGCTGGTCATCGTCGTGCCCGTGACCACGCGGGTGCGCGGAATCCCGGTGGAAGTCCCGCTGGGCCGCGACGAGGGCTTGCCGCGCCGCTCGGTCGCGAACGCCGATGCGTTGACCACGATTCCCAAGCGAACGCTGAAGGAATACGCCGGCGTTCTTGCCGGGGATAAGGCGGCGGCGCTCGACGGGGCGCTGCGGTTCGCGCTCGGGCTCGACTAGCGCGGCCAAAATGCTTGGGCTTCGGGGGAGAGACCGCACGTATAGTGTTCGCTGGCCGCCAGCGTGGTCCATACGGAGTGCGGCACGGGACCTGTTGAGCCTCGGCACCCTGGCAGCGAGACGACGAGTACGAACAAGACGAACCGCGTGCAAACTCCGAGAGCCTTCATGTCACCTCCGAGCTCTGCAATGTGACATCGTCCCGGCGTCGCGCGGAAGGAAACGAGGCCAACGCACGTGCAACCATCGGCGAGCGTAGCGCCGCTCGGTGCGCATGCCGGCGCATATTCGATGAATCGTCGAACCCAGCCAGAACCCGCGCGGTGCCAACAGGCAACCGCTCCGCGGCTACCAGCTGGTCGTAGGCTAAAAGCCGGACGCAAATAATGAA
>QHUT01000006.1 GCA_003222055.1 Gemmatimonadota bacterium | reverse complement strand
GCATTCCCATGGCGCGGCGCGGCACTATCGAGGTGCGGCCGGTCATCGAGCTCGCGGATCTGCCGGAAGATTAGCCCGTGAAGAAATTCGCCTCGGTGGCCGCGTACCTCCGCGCCGTCCCACCCGCCCCGCGGGCCGCCCTCCAGCAGCTGCGGAAGACGATCAAGGCCGCGGCGCCCAAGGCGACCGAGGGGATCAGCTACGGGATCCCGATGTTCAAGCACCACGGCATGCTGGTGGGCTACGCCGCGTTCAAGGATCACTGCAGCCTCTTCATGAGCACCCACCTCACGGGGGCGCTCAAGACAGCGGTCGCGCCGTACGTCGCCTCCAAGGGCACCATCCGCTTTACCGCCGACAAGCCGCTCCCCGCGACGCTGGTGCGGAAGCTCGTCAAGGCGCGTATCGCGCAGAACGAGCGCAAGCGGTGACCCAATCCGACA
Source organism: Gemmatimonadota bacterium (assembly GCA_003222055.1). Taxonomy (GTDB): domain Bacteria; phylum Gemmatimonadota; class Gemmatimonadetes; order Gemmatimonadales; family GWC2-71-9; genus AG41. Next base: position 22,833 of record QHUT01000006.1, on the reverse strand, counting down.
CGCACGACGCGATCGACGCGGTGTGGCGCATCGAGTCCGCCAGGCTGATCGCCGGGCTCACTCGGATCACCGGCGACGTCGGCCTGGCCGAGGACCTGGCACAGGACGCGCTCGTCGTAGCGCTCGAGCGCTGGCCCCAGGCGGGTATCCCGGACAACCCGGGAGCCTGGCTCATGGCCACCGCGAAGCATCGCGCGATCGACCAGCTGCGCCGCAGCAAGATGCTCGACCGTAAGCACGAGCAGCTCGGGCACGAGATCGAGGTCGGTCGGGACGGGGGGTCGGATCTCGACGCCGCAATCGACGATCCCATCGGCGACGACCTGCTGCGCCTCATGTTCATCGCCTGCCATCCGGTGCTCTCGACCGAGGCGCGCGTGGCGCTCACGCTGCGCCTGCTCGGGGGGCTCACGACCGACGAGATCGCGCGGGCGTTCCTCGTGCCCGAGTCGACCGTCGCCCAGCGCATCGTCCGGGCCAAGCGGACCCTGCGCGAGGCGCGCGTCCCGTTCGAGGTCCCGCGCAGGGCCGAGCTGACCGCGCGCCTGGCGTCGGTGCTCGAGGTCATCTATCTCGTCTTCAACGAGGGCTACTCGGCGACCGCGGGCGACGATTGGGTGCGACCCGAGCTGTGCGAGGACGCGCTCCGGCTCGGTCGGATCCTGGCCGAGCTCGTTCCCGAGGAGCCCGAGGTCTACGGCCTCGTGGCGCTGCTCGAGATCCAGGCGTCGCGCCTGCGCGCCCGCGTCGGGCCGGGGGGTGAGCCCATCCTCCTGGCCGATCAGGATCGCACGCGCTGGGACCAGCTGCTCGTGCGGCGCGGGCTCGCGGCATTGGAGCGCGCCGAGCGGCTCGCCGGCGCGCTCGGTCCCTACGCGCTCCAGGCCGCGATCGCCGCCTGTCACGCGCGCGCCCGCACCTCGGAGGAGACGGACTGGACCCGCATCACCGCGCTGTACGATGCGCTGGCCCAACTCACGCAATCTCCCGTCGTGGAGGTAAATCGGGCGGTGGCGTACACGATGGCGTTCGGCCCGGCGGCGGGCCTCGAGATCGCCAACTCGCTCCTGTCAGAACCCGCCCTCGCGAAGTATCACCTGCTGCCCACGGTGCGGGGCGACTTCCTCGCCAAGCTCGGCCGCTTCGAGGAGGCGCGGGCGGAGTTCGAGCGCGCGGCGGCCCTGACGCGCAACACGCGCGAGCGCGACCTGCTGCGCGCGCGCGCCGCTGGGTGCGAGCGAGGAGAGCCCTGATGCCCCCTACCCCCATCGGTGCGGACGCCCCCGAGATCACCGCGCGGTTCCGCGATCCCGCCGGAAACATCATCGGCCTGTACCAGGAACCGGCCCACTAGGCCGGCCGTCGGGCCATGATCGTTCATCTCATCGACGGCACGTACGAGCTGTTCCGCCAGTTCTACGGCCGCCGCCGCGCCAACCAGGGCACGGATACGCCCTTCGGCGCCGTGAGCGGCGTGCTGCACTCCATGCTGGAGATGATCGAGCAGGGAGCCACGCACTTGGGCGTGGCGACCGACCACGTCATCGAGTCGTTTCGCAACGATCTCTGGCCCGAGTACAAGACGGGAGAGGGCGTCGACCCCGCCCTGCTCGCGCAGTTCCACCCGCTCGAAGACGCGCTCGTCGCCCTGGGCGTGGCGGTATGGCCCATGACCGACCTGGAGGCCGACGACGCGCTCGCATCCGCGGCCCGGATCGCGTCGCACGACGAGCGCGTGCAACAAGTCTGCATCTGGACGCCCGACAAGGATCTGGCGCAGTGCGTGCGCGGTGATCGGGTGGTGCAGGTCGACCGCAAGAGCCGAAAGATCCGCGATGCCGCCGGCGTGCGCGAGAAGTTCGGCGTGGAGCCCGCTCTGATTCCCGACTTCCTGGCCCTCGTGGGCGATTCGGCCGACGGCTATCCGGGCATGCCGGGGATCGGCGCGGTCACGGCGGCCCGGCTCCTGAATCAGTACGGCCCCATCGAGGATTTCCCGGCGACGGTGTTGGGAGACGGCCGCGACCGGGCGCTGCTCTTCAAACGGCTGGCGACGCTCCGCACGGACGCGCCCCTGTTCCGGGATGTGGACGAGCTCGAGTGGCGCGGCCCCGCCGACGATTTTGCCGCCCGGGCCGAGCGTTTGGGTGACGCTCGCCTGGTGTCACGCTGTACAGCCATCCGCGAGACAAACCATCGGAGGAACGCTTCATGACCGCACCGAACCTCGTCGCGAAGTGGTCGACCTGGACCCCGCGCCTGCTCAGCGTGCTCCGCATCGTCGCCGCCTTTCTCTTCATGCAGTTCGGGACGGCCAAGCTGTTCGCGTTTCCGGCGGCCATCATGCCCGGCGGGGGCACTGCGCCGATCATGTCGCTGCCCGGCATCGCCGGAATCCTCGAGACGTTTGGCGGCCTATTCCTCCTGGTAGGGCTGTTCACCCGCCCCGTGGCCTTCATACTCGCGGGCGAGATGGCCATCGCGTATTTCCTGGGCCACGCGCCCCACGGCTTCTGGCCGGTGCTCAATCAGGGGCATCCGGCCATCCTGTTCTGCTTCATCTGGCTCTATGTCTCGGCCGCTGGCGCGGGGCCCTGGAGCCTCGATGCCAAGCGGGGCATGTGACCCACGCGGCGAAGCCGCTCGACCGCTCCATCGTCGAGGGCCCGCTCGCGCGCGCCGTGTGGATGCTCGCCTGGCCCACCATGCTGCAAAACCTGATCGGCGGGCTGCAGGGCATGGTCGATCACGCCCTGGTGGGCCATTTCGTGGGGTACGCCGGTAACGCCGCCATCGGCGTCGCGATCCAGATCTTCATCGTGGTGATCGCCTTCGTGATGTCGGTGTTCAGCGGCATGGCGGTCCTGGTGGCCCGCTTCGCCGGGGCCAACGAGGTGGACAAGGTCAACCGCACCGCGTACCAGGCGTTCCTCGCCGCGCTGGCACTGTGGGGCCTGCTGCTGGCGCCGCTGGGGTGGATCCTCGCACCGGCGTTGCTCGGCGTGGTGAACGCCGCACCGGCGGTGCGGGTCGAAGCGTTGCCGTTCCTGCGGATCATGTTCGTGGGCAGCATCGGGATGCTGCTCTTTTTCATGGTGGGCGGGGCGCTGCGGGCGGCGGGCGACGCGCGCACCCCGCTGCACCTCGGAATTCTCCTCACCGGTCTGAACATCGCGTGCAACATCGCATTCATCACGGGGCTCGGACCCCTGCCCCGGCTGGGAACCGCGGGTGCCGCCGTGGGCACCACGGTGGCCGGCCTCACCATGAGCGGTGCGGCCGTCTACCTGTTGTTTTCGGGACGGCTACCGGTGGTGTGGCACCGCGGCATGGATTGGCGGCCCGACTGGAGCGTCATCCGAGCGCTGTTCCGCTTCGGCCTCCCCACCGGCGTTCAAGGGATCGCGATGAACGTCGCGGGCGTGCTGCTGCTGCGCTTCATCGGGTCACTGCCCCAGAGCGCGCAGGCGCAAGCCGCCTATGCGGTAGGCTACAGCGAGCTGTTCTCGTTCATCACATGGACGTCGGTGGGGCTGATGGGTGCGGCGGCGACCGTCGCGGGCCAGAATCTCGGGGCGCGCCGTCCCGAGCGCGCGGTGCAGGGTGTGCATGTGGCGGCGAGCCTCGGCCTAGGTCTCGCGGCGGCGATCGGCGTGCTGTTCCTCACCATCCCGCGCTCCCTGCTCGGGCTGTTCGGCATGAGCGATCCGGTGGTGGTGGGCCTCGGCGTGCAGCTGCTCCGGTTTCTCAGCCTGTCGGGCCTATTCGTCACGATCGCGCTGGCCTACACGGGGGGGCTCCAGGGCACGGGCGATACACGCTCTCCGCTCTACATCTCGATCGCATCGCAGATCGTCGTCCCGCTGGGGCTTTGCAGCGTGCTCCAGGCGACGCGGGGCTTACACCCCGCCGACATCTGGACGGCGATCTTGCTGGGCCACATCACCCGCAGCGCGTTGAGCGTGGCGCGGTTCCGTCAGGGAAAGTGGCGCGGCATCCGCGTGGAAATGGAGCCGGCGCGCCCCTAGAGGGCGGGCTAGCGCGACGCGATCGGAAGAGAGACTGGCTCGCTCACCGAGAACCGCACCCCCTGACGCTTGAGCTGCGCCTCGAGCGCCCGGTTGATGGCGCGTTGCCGGCTGGGGCTGTCGGTGACGATCAGGATGTGGCTGACGCTCGTCTGTAGCACGACGCGGCCGGCCCACATGCGGGCCGCGCGCCGCGCCGTGAGATGCGCCCGCTGCAGCAGCGTCTTCACTTTGGCGAACCGCGTGTCGGGCTGGGGCGGCTCGATCTGGTACGCGTACACCCAGTGCTGTTGGGGCACCTGCTGTCGCTGTGGTTTCGCCAGGATCGTCTCCTCGCCTCCCACAAGAAAAAACGCGAGACACACCGATCGGTCGGCGGATCTCGCGTGGCCTACGTCTTGTAGCTCAACCCAGGCGTTGGCTGGGTGGCCGCTGTCGCTGTGCTGCACGCGCGGTCATTTAGCCCTGCCGTCCCGCGCATGACCCAACCTAGCCGACGGGAGCACCAATAGCTAGTTCCACATCGCAACACATATGGCCCGGCAGAGCCAACTCCTTAGATTGGTGTGGTCTGCGCGCCCGGGAAGCTCTATCACCCCTCGTCCGCTGGTGTGTGCGTAAGCTCCGCGTCGGCATCGTCGACCTCGTAACCCGGGGCCCCACGCGCGCCCTGTACGCGCGCATCATGCACGCCAACCTGGCGAGCATCATGCCGCAGGTAGTCGGCGTGTGGTGCGAGGCGGAGGGGCACGACGTCACCTTCGTCTGCTACACGGGCTTCGAGGACCTCGTCCGCGAGCTACCGGCCGACGTCGATCTCGTATTCATCGGGGCGTTCACCGAAGCCGCCCTGCTGGCCTATTCGCTGAGCAACCTGTTCCGCTCCCGCGGCGCGGTCACCGTGCTCGGCGGACCGCACGCGCGCTGCTATCCCGAAGACGCCGGCCAGTACTTCGACTACGTCCTGGGCTTCACCGATCGGACCGTGGTGCGTGAGGTCCTGGAGGATTGCGCTCCCCACCGCCCCGAGGGCCGGCAGCTCGCGGCCGCGCGGCAACCGGTCGCGCTCCCCGGCGTGCGCGAGCGCTGGAAGTTCATCGCCCCGACCCTCAAGAAGGCGCCCCTCTTCAAGATCGTGCCGATGCTCGGCAGCCTCGGCTGCCCCTACACCTGCAGCTTCTGCATCGACTCGGTCGTCCCGTACCAGCCGCTCGACCTGGAGGTGATCCAGGACGACCTGCGGTTCCTGCGGCGGCAGCTGCGCCGGCCTCGCGTCGGCTGGCACGATCCCAATTTCGGGGTCCGGTTCGACGAGTTCCTGGACGCGATCGAAGCGGCGGCCCCGCCCGGGAGCATTGATTTCATCGCCGAGAGCAGCCTGTCGCTCCTGTCGGAGCCGCACGTGGTCCGCCTAAAGCGCAACGGGTTCAAGGCGCTCCTGCCCGGCGTCGAGTCGTGGTTCGATCTCGGCAACAAGTCGAAGACCGGCAAGGTGGAGGGGCAAGCCAAGGTCGAGCAGGTATCCGAGCATGTGAACATGATTCTGCGGTACATCCCCTACGTGCAGACCAATTTCGTGCTCGGTCTCGACTCGGACCGGGGCCCGGAGCCGTTCGAGCTCACCAAGCGGTTCGTCGACCGCACCCCAGGCGCCTTCCCCGGCTATTCGCTGCTGTCGGCGTTCGGGCGCGCCGCTCCGCTCAACCTGCAGTACCAGCGGTGCGATCGCGTGCTGCCGTTCCCGTTTCATTTCCTGGACAACAACCACGCGATGAATGTGAAGCCGCAGAACTATACCTGGCAGGAGTTCTACGATCACGTGATCGATCTCACCCGCTACACCTTCTCGCGGCGGGCGATCGTGCGGCGCTTCCGGGCGACTCGGGCACCGATCCCGCGCTGGATGAACGTGGTGCGCGCCGTGTCGTCGGAAGGGTACGGCCGCATCCGCTATCACAGCGAGGTGCGCCGGCGGCTCGATACCGACCCGCAGCTGCGGGGGTATTTCGACCGGGCCACGACCGAGCTCCCGGCGTTCTACGAGAGTCAGGTGCGCCGCGACCTCGGGCCCTTGTGGGAGTGGCTACCGCAGGGCGCTCTCAGCCACGACCACCACGCGTACCTGAAAGCCGAGGCCATCCCGATCAAGTTGGAACGGCACTAGGTACGACCGGCGCCGGTACGGCGGCGGGTTGTGCTGGGATTTGGGAGTCTCGGAAAATGCCCTGGCCCGGATTCGAACCGGGACGCCTTGCGGCACTGCCCCCTCAAGACAGCGTGTCTACCAGTTTCACCACCAGGGCGGGCCCAGCAACGTCAAGATAAAGTAGAAGCACGGCCTGGAGCGGGCAACCACGCCCGCTCCGTGAGCCCGATCACGCCCTCCGGGTGTGCCCCCGGGCGCGCGTCGCGCCGACCTGCACTAGATTGGTGCTCCTATGGGACTATGGGTCGCGTTCGGGTTCGGGGCGCTGGTGGGCGCGTTCATCGGCGTGTTGATCGGTCGCCTGCGTACCGCGCGCGCGACCACCGCGACTCCCGCGGTCGCGCCCTCGATCGCGCAGCGCTTCGCCCCGCCCGAGGTGCAGCACGTGGTGCTCGACGAGGGCTCGGCCAACGTCCTCAACGCTCTCAACAACCGGCTCGCGGCGATCGGCGCGCTCGCCGACCTGCTGCACGGCAGCCCGCTCGACCCCGAGCGCGCCCGCGCCCTCATGATGCTGCACGGCGAAGTGCGCCGGGCCGCGGAGATCACGCAGCATTTCCTCGAGCTGGCCCAGCATCCCATCGGCGCCGCCGAGCCGTCGGACTGCTCCATCGTGTTGAACGGAGTGCTCGCCGAGCGGGAGGGGACCCTGAAGGAGCTGGGAGTGAAACTGGCGCGCAGCATCCCCCACGACCTGCCGATGGTCGCCTGCCCCATGGCCCAGCTCACGGAGATGTTGATGAAGCTGCTCGACTTCGCGCTTCGTCGCCTGCGCGACAGTCAGCCGCCGCGCGAGCTGCGTATCGCCGTGAGCGAGAGCGGGCCGTCGCTCACGATTTCGCTGTGGGACTCAGGGACTCCTCTCTCGGTCGAGGCGGAGCAGCGGCTGGTGACGCCGTTCCGCTTCACGCAGAGCGCGGGGGGCGGGGAGATCGAGTTCGCGCTGGCCCGCGCCCTGGCCCAGTCGTCGGGCGGCACGCTGCGGTTGCGCCCGCGCCCGGGCGGCGGGGCCGAGGTCGTCGTGACTCTTCCGAAGAGCGTGCTCGCGCCGCTGGCGCGCGCCACGGCCGCCACGCCCTCGCTCCCCAAGCTCCGCATTCTCGTCGTGGACGACGACGCCGTGAACCGCCAGGCGATGCGCCTGCTGCTCGAGCGCGAGGGCCACGAGGTGGTGGCGGTGGAGAACGGCCTCGAGGCGATCGAGCGGCTCGGGCCGGCGAGTGACCGCTTCGACGCCGTGGTGACCGATCTGCAGATGCCCCGGTTGGGCGGCCGCGCGCTGTACGAGCAGCTGCGCGAGCAGCGGCCCCAGTTGGCGGAGCGCTTCGTGTTCGTCACGGGCGACCGCGCGCGCGACGAAACCCGCCGCTTCTTGGACGAGTGTGGCCAGCCGTCCGTCATGAAGCCGTACGACTTCAGCGACCTGATCGGCGCGCTCGGGAAAGTCGCGGGAAAGAAGTAGCGCCCTTCACCGCACCACCTCCGGCTCGCACTCGAGTCTGATGCCGAAGCGTCCCTCCACACCGGCTTGAATCGCATCCGCGAGCGCCAGCAACTCGGCGCTCGTCCCACCCAGATTCACCAGCGCGAGCGCGTGGCGCGCTGAGACCCCCGCTCCACCCCGGCGGTAGCCTTTGGGAAAGCCCGCGTGTTCGACGAGCCACGCCGCTGGCACCTTCACCATGTCGCCCGCCGGAAAGCTCGGAATCGCGCCTGCTCCCCCTCCGCTCTGCCAGCGCCGCTCCAGCTCGGCGAACGCCGCGGGGGAGAGCACCGGATTCATGAAGAACGAGCCCGCGGAGCGGGCGTTGGGATCGCCCGGATCGAGCACCATCGACTTGGCGCGCCGCAGCGCCAGCACCGTCTGGCGCACCAGGCGCACGCCGTCCGCCGGCGCGGCGGCGTCGAGGGGGCCGGCCCGCGTTACCGCGTCGCGCAGCTCGGGATAGCGCACGCGGGGGGGCGTGTCCCGCCGCAGCCGCAGCGTGACGTCGAGCACCACGTAGCGGTCTCGGTCGCGCCGCTTGAACCGGCTGTCGCGGTAGCCGAACTCGCATTCGTCGGCCGTGAAGGTCCGGACCTCGAGCGTGGCGCGATCGAGGCCGGTGACCCGCACCAGCGTCTCGGAGATCTCCTGCCCGTACGCCCCGACGTTCTGAATCGGCGTGCCGCCCACCGTGCCGGGGATGCCCGACAGACACTCGACGCCGGTCCAGCCGCGCTCCGCCGCGCCGCGCACCAGCGTATCCCAATCGGCGCCCGCACCGGCGCTGATCTCCGGCGCGCGGCCCTTGTCCTCGCGAAACGTGATGCCCTGATCGCGACCAATCGCCACGCGCAGCACCAGACCGGGAAAGCCCGCGTCGGGGAATACGACATTGCTGCCCCCGCCCAGCACGAACACCGGCAGCCCGTGCGCCGCGGCGTGCGCGAGCGCCGCGCGCACCTCGGACTCGCTGGCGCATTCCACGAAATAGCGAGCGGGTCCGCCCAGCTCGAGCGTCGTATATGGCGCGAGGCGCACGTTTTCGCGCAGGTTCACGGCCCGGCCTCCCTCACGTCGTTCGTTGTGGCGGTGGCGCGACGACCTGACGTGGCGACCGCACTTGCACAAAATCTAGGCCACGCCGACCTTCTCCCTCATGACCACGCCCGACCGGCCGGTGGCCGCCCCGCGGCCAGCGACAGACAGCTTCCGTCTGCTGGTCGAGAGCGTGCGCGACTACGCCATCTTCATGCTCGATGGCGCCGGGCGGGTGCTCACGTGGAACGCCGGTGCGGAGCGCCTGAAGGGGTACCGCGCGGAAGACATCATCGGGAAGCATTTCTCCTGCTTCTACCCGGCGGAGGCGGTTGAGGGGGGCAAGCCGGCGCGCTTGCTCGCGCTGGCCGCGCGCGACGGCCGCGTGGAGGACGAGGGGTGGCGGGTGCGCCGGGACGGATCGCGGTTCTGGGCGAACGTGGTCATCACGGCGCTGCGCGACGCCGACGGTTCCGTGATCGGGTTCGCCAAGGTGACGCGCGACACGACGGAGCGCCGACGCGCGGAGCAGGCGCTGCACGAGAGCGAGGAGCGGTTCCGGCTGCTGGTGGAGAGCGTCAAGGAGTACGCCATCTTCGTGCTCGACCCGGCCGGGCGGGTGGCGAGCTGGAACGCCGGCGCCGAGGCGATCAAGGGGTACGCCGCGGAAGAGATTCTGGGGCAGCACTTCTCCGTCTTCTACACGCCGGAAGACGTGGCGCTCGGCAAGCCGCAGGCGCACCTGGACGCCGCCGAGCGCGACGGACGGGTGGAGGACGAAGGGTGGCGTCTCCGCAAGGACGGCAACCGTTTCTGGGCGGACGCGGTCATCACGGCCATGCGCGACCCGGCTGGCACCCTGATCGGCTTCGGCAAAGTGACGCGCGACCTCAGCGCCCGGCGCCGCACGGAAGAGCAGCTCGCCCAGTCCCATGCCGAGCTGGAGCGGTTCAGCTACTCGGTGTCGCACGATCTACGCTCCCCGCTGCGCGCCATCAACGGCTACGCGCAGGCGGTGCTCGAGGACTACGCCGCCGCGCTCGACGCCGAAGGCAAGCGCTTTCTCGGCATCATCCGCGACTCGGCAAAACACGGGGGCGAGCTGATCGACGCGCTGCTCAATTTCTCGCGGCTCGGCCGACAGACTCTGTCGGTGGAGCCGGTGGACCTGACGGAGCTGGCGCGGTCCGTCGTGGACGAGCTGCGCAAGTCCGCCGGCACCGAGGGGATGGACATTCTGATCGATCCCCTGCCCCCCGCCCGGGGCGATCGTACGCTGCTGCGCCAGGTGCTCGCGAACCTCGTCGGCAACGCTTTCAAGTTCAGTCGCGGCCGTCCCCATCCGCAGATCGAGATCGGGGCGCGGCGCGAGGGACTGGCCGTCGTGTACTTCGTGCGGGACAACGGCGTGGGGTTCGACATGCGCTACGCCGACAAGCTGTTCGGCGTGTTTCAGCGGTTGCATCGGGCGGACGAATTCGAGGGCACCGGCGTGGGACTGGCCCTCGCACAGCGCATCATCCAGCGGCACGGCGGCCGCATCTGGGCGGACGGGAAGGTCGACGGCGGCGCCACGTTCTTCTTCACTCTCCCCACTGTGTCCCCCGTCACCTCGTAATCGCACCGGCCGGGATTGCCGGGATTCCCGGCGACCGGTATCCTAGGCGCATGACCATACCGCCCCCGTCGCTATGGCTGCGCCTGGTGCGCTATCAGTCGCACATGATCCGGCGCGGACGTGCGCGCCGGCGGCGGCGTGCGATGCGATCGCTCGGCCGGGGCGTGTTCGTGTACCTGCTGGTCGGGCTCGGGTTGCTCGTGATGGCGCTGATGTGGTGAGGCATGGGCCGACTCGGAATCGAACCGAGAACCTACTGATTAAGAGTCAGTTGCTCTGCCAGTTGAGCTATCGGCCCTGAAAGAAAAAAGACGTCAAGCAACAGCGTCACGCAAAGGCGTCACGCAAGAGCGTCGCACAAGAACACTGCTGGACGATGTCGCGCGACGTCCCCGCGCGACGCCTTTGCTCGACGTCTTTTTGCCTCTGCCCCCAAGGAGAATCGAACTCCTGTTCCCACCTTGAAAGAGTGGTGTCCTAACCGTTAGACGATGGGGGCGCAAAAACCAAGAAACGTCACGCAGAGACGTCGAAAAGAGGCGTCCAGCAGAACCGTCAAGCCGGTACGCATCCGGACCTCTGCCTAACGTCTCTGTTCGACGTCCCTCCCTGGACGTCTATGCGCGACGTCTCTGCTCGACGTTTCTTGTCTTCATAGCGGTAACGGGATTCGAACCCGTGTTTGAGCCTTGAGAGGGCTCCGTCCTAGTCCCCTAGACGATACCGCCACGGCGGGGAAAATATCGCCAGCCCCCTGCGCCACACGCAACCCGACGGTTGACCTCGGGCCCGTTCGGCGTACCCTTTAGTGCCCGCCGCGACCCCGCGTCGTTCGGCGGCCCCCAACGACCTCGAGGAGCCCCGGACCCGTGCCGCGAGCCGCAGCGCAGCCGACGTACGCCGCCTACGCGGCCGTGTGGAAGTTCGTGTCGTACGGTCTCCCGGAAGCCCCGATCATCGTCGCGGCCCTGGTCTTCACGCACGCGCAATGGCTGCAGAGCCTGCTCGCGCCGCTCGCGCCGTTCTACCCCTACGCCGTGTTCGGCGCCGGCGTGCTGCTCGGCTGGCGGTTCCATCGCAGTCGCCTGCTGTTCGCGCTGCTGGTGCTGGCGCTCGCCGACCGCACCCTGCTGCACTTCGCCGGCGGCCACGGCCTGGCGCGCGACCGCGTGGTGTACCAGGCGATCGCCCTCCTCCTGCCGCTCAACTTCGCCGCCCTCGCACTCACCGCCGAGCGGGGATTCCTCACGCCCCCGGGCATGGTGCGGCTGGCGCTCATTCTGGGACAGGTGGCGCTCGTGTCGATCCTCGACCGCGCCACTCCCGGGCTCACGGCCGCCCTGCTGCACAGCCGCCTCCTGCCCGGCTGGATGTTCGCCTGGACACCGATGGCGGATCCCGCCCTGCTCGCCTTTTTCGTAGCGGCGGGCCTGCTGGCGGCGGGACAACTGCTCGCGCCCACGCAGGCGGGACGCTCGTTCTCTTGGGCCCTGCTCCCGGCGTTCATCGGGCTCTCGGCGGTGCGGCCCGGCAGCGCCGGGTTCTCGACGTTCTATCTCGCCACCGCCGCGCTCATCCTGATCGTCGCCGTGGTCGAAGCCTCCTACCACATGGCCTACCAGGACAGCCTCACGGGGTTGCCGGCCCGGCGCGCCCTCAACGAAGCGCTGCTGCGGCTCGGCGGGCACTACAGCGTGGCGATGATCGACGTGGATCACTTCAAGCGCATCAACGACCGGCATGGGCACGACGTCGGCGATCAGGTCCTGCGCATGATCGCGGCGAAGCTGGCTCAGGTGGCGGGCGGCGGGAAGGCCTACCGCTACGGGGGCGAGGAGTTCGCGGTGATCTTCGCCGGCCGGAGCGCGGAGCAGTGTCTCCCGGACCTGGACGAGCTGCGCAAGACCGTCGAGGACACGCGCTTCATCCTGCGGGCCCGGTTCCGCTCCAAGAAGAAGAAGGAGAAGGTGCTGACCGACCGGGGCCCCGGCGAGCGCGTGCCGGTGACCATCAGCATCGGCGTGGCCGAGAAGACCGAGCGCCATGCGAAGTCGGACCAGGTCATCAAGTCAGCCGACCGCGCGCTCTACCGCGCCAAGGATGGGGGGCGCAACCAGGTGCGGATCTGACGTCCTCTCCGCACCATTATGGTGCAAGGGGTGTGGTCTCTGAGCAGCACTGGGGGGCATGGATAGTGCGATAGCACTGCCCATGGCGCCACCAGCGCATCCCTCGAGGGACGGAGACCGGGCGTGAGTCGGAGCGTTTCTCGTCGGAAGCCTCAACGATCGCGCGCGTTGCCGGACGTGGCGTCGCTGTACAGCACGCTGGCGCGCAACCTTCCCGATGGCTCCCTGGTCCTGTTCGATCATGACCTCCGCTACATCGTCGCGGGGGGCGACGACGGCGGCGTCGCCGCGCTCGCGCCCCCTGGATGCCAGGGAAAAGCGGTGCGGGACGTCCTTCCGCCCGAGATCGCGCAGTCGCTCGAGCCGCTGTACCGGGCCGCGCTGACCGGACGTCGTGCCGCGGCCGAGGTGGCCTACGAGGACCGCTGGCTGCTGGTCCGCGCCGGCCCGGTGCGCGACGAACACGGCGCGATCGTCGCGGGGATGTCGCTGTCGCAGGACATCACCGACACCAAGCAAGCCGAGCACGCGCTGCGCGGCAGCCGCGACCTGCTGCAGGAGATCATCGAGAGCTCGAGCGACGCCATTGTGGCGAAGGACCTCGAGGGGCGTTACGTACTCATCAATTCGAGCGCGGCGCGCCTCTTGGGCCGGCCGGCCGGCGAGATCGTGGGCCGCGACGATGCGGCGCTGTTCCCCGCCGACCAGGCCGGCCGCTCGCGCGAAGCCGACACGCGCGTGTGCTCGCGCGGCGAAAGCGAGACCGCCGAGGAGCACATCGTCGTCGACGGGCGGCGTCGTACGCTGCTGCTCACGCGCAGCCCGCTGCGCGACCACGACGGCCGCATCATCGGCGTGCTCGGCGTCGCGCGGGATGTCACGGAGCAGCGGCAGCTGGAAGATCGGCTCAGCCGCGCGCACCGCATGGAGTCGGTGGCGCGGCTGGCGGGCGGGATCGCGCACGATTTCAACAATCTCCTGACCGTGGTCCTGGGCTCGGCCGAGATCCTGCTCGACGATCTGCCGCGCGCCTACGCCCGGCGCAGCGATCTCGAGGAGATCAAAGCGGCTGCCACCCAGGCGGCACAGCTCACGCGGCAGGTGCTGGCCTACAGCCGACAGCAGGTGCTGGCGCCGCGCCTGCTCGATCTCAACGGCCTGGTCGGCGGGATGGAGAGCGCGCTGCGGCCGCTCTTGGGCGCGCGCATCGAGCTGGCGCTCGACCTGGCGGCGCAGAGCGGCGCGGTGCGCGTCGATTCGGCGCAGCTCGAGCAGGCGCTTCTCAATCTCGTGTTGAACGCGCGGGACGCGATGCCGGGCGGCGGCCGGTTGCAGGTCGTCACGCGAACCGTCGTCGTGGACGAAGCGTTCGCGCGCGAGCACGCGCCGATGCGGCCGGGCCGTTACACCACCCTCGCGGTGCGCGACACCGGCGTGGGGATGGACGAGGAGACCCAGAGCCACTTGTTCGAGCCCTTCTTCACGACCAAGCCGGGCCGCCACGGCGCCGGGCTGGGCCTCGCCACGACGTACGGGATCGTGAAGCAGAGCGGCGGCTACATCTGGACGGAGAGCGCGCCCGGGGCCGGCGCCACCTTCACCATTTACCTCCCCTGGCACGAGCCGCTCGTCGCGGCGGTGCCACCGCCGCCGGAGTCGGCCGGCGCGGCGCGCGGCGCGGGCGAGACGGTGCTCGTCGTGGACGACGAGCCGGCGGTGCGCGTGGTCACCAAGCGGATCCTGCAGCGCAGCGGCTACGCCGTGCTCGAGGCGGCCGGTGGGGTCGAAGCCCTCGACACCCTGCGCGAGCATCCCGGACCGATCCACCTGCTCCTCACCGACGTGATCATGCCCGAGATGAACGGCCGGGAAGTCGCCCAGCGTGTGCGGGGACAGCGCCCGGGAATCCGAGTGGTGTACATGTCCGGCTACAGCCCCGAGGCGATCGCGCACGACGGCCTGCTCGACGAGGGCGCGGCGTTCGTGCGCAAGCCGTTCGAGAGCGGGCTGCTGCTGCAGACGGTGAGGCGTGCCCTCGACACCACGGAGCAGATCACGCTGGCATAGCGCCGCCGCAACGTCGTTCGCAGTCCACGGTAGGCCCCCGCCGGAATCCATGGCCCCGTTTTTGATGATGCTGTGGACGTCGTATGTCGACCGCAGCCCGCGCCCGTCAGGAGCCGCGTCGCTTGGAGTTCGTGGCCAGCGAGATTGCCAACCTTCCCGGCGTCGAGACGCACGCGTACCGGGTGGGCGAAGTGCTCCTTCCCACCGAGCGCCTGAAGCGGCTGCACATCTGCGTGCGGGACGGCGCCCTGGGGCTGCGCCTGGCGGTGGGACGGGCGAACCACGCGATTCTCGACGTGTTCGGTCCCGGCTCACTGTTGACGCCGCAGCTGTGGCAAGGCGACTCCACCGCGGAGGGCCGCCACGCCGCCGCACTGCTCCCCACCACGACGCTCGAGCTCCCCGCCGAAGCATTCGACCGGCACCTGACCGCGCATCTGCCGCTCGCGCTCGCGGTGCTGGCATGGGATACATACCAGTACACCGCCCTGTTGGACCGGCTGGCGATGCTGTCGCTGCGCGACCCGCTGCGGCGCGTGGCGAACACCCTGCTGCTCCTGGCCGACCGGATCGCCGCCGCCGGCGACTCCCCCGCGAGCGCGCGTCTGCAGGTGAGTCAGGATTTGATCGCGGCGTTCGCGAACCTGAGCCGTCAAACCACCAACCGGCAGCTGCGGCGGTTGGCCCGCGCCGGTCTGGCGGACCTGGAGCGGCGGGCTGTCGACGTCCGCGACCTCGCCGCGCTGCGCGGCGTCGCGGCGGGGCGCCGTCCGGCGCCGCACTAGCACGAAGGGACTTCCCGGACATCGCTTCCCCTGCCACTATTCCCTGCTGAAACTCGCCTCGTTCGCCGCTTCCACGTGAGGAGAGATCCGCATGTCCTGGTCGACCAGAGCCGCGCGCGTCGTGGTCGTCGCTTCCCTCGCCCCCGTGACGGTCGCGGCCCAGGGCGTCCACCCTCAGTTCGGTCTCGGCGGTGGCCTAGCGGCTCCGGTGGGGGACTATCATTCGACGGCGGACGGGCAGGGGTTCAGCACCGCGTGGCACGGACTGGCGCTGCTCGCGTTCAAGCTGCCCGGCCTGCCGGTGGGGTTCCGGGTCGACGCCAGCTACGGCGCCAACAGCGCGAACAGCAGCCTCAAGGACACCCTCACCAACCGCCTGGGCCAACCGACCGACGAGAAAACCAAGCTCGCCGGCGCCAGCGTCAACGTCACGTACCAGTTTTCGTCGGCCGCCCGGGTGCGGCCGTATGTGATCGGCGGGGTCGGCCCGTACCACACCACCATCTCCGTGAGCACGAGCGACTCGACCGTGGATCACGCCGCCACCAAGCTCGCCTGGAACCTGGGTGGGGGATTGACCTATGGGCTCCGAGGAGTGGCATTGTTTTTCGAAGCGCGCTACGTGAACGTCGCGGCCGTGCCGGGCTTCCCCCGAGCCACGTTCCTCCCGTTCACGGCCGGCGTGCGTTTCGGCGGGCCGTAGCCTTCAGGGTCCGGCCCGCGCCTGCAGCTGATACTGGGCCCCGTTGAACAGGCCGGCGACGCCGACGTAGTACGTGCCGGCACTGAGCGAGCGCGTCAGGCGCGAGCAATAGTTGAGGTGCGACGGGTCGATGTAGTCGGCGATGGGGCGAAGCAGGTTGTGCGCCGCGTCGAACAGGAAGATCGCCGTGGCTTCCTCGAGCGCGAACCCGCACGCCGACACCCAGCCCGACGTCTCGAATGTGTACGTCCCGGCCACCGGAATCCGCACTCGATAGAAATCGAACCTCAGCGAATCCACGAGAATGCCGCGCGTGTACCCGCCGACCACCAGGTCGTTCGCGCTCGCGAACGACTGGTTGGGCCGAATCTGGACCGGGAGCCCGATCGCAAAGGACGCCGTGTGCGGCGTCGCGCTCAGCACCGTGATGGGCGTCGGCGTCGCCGCTCCGCCGAGCGCGCCCCACCGCCTGCCGGGCACGCCGAGCTGCTGGTCGCCGCTCTCGTCGGCGGCGCCGTAGACGAAGTACGAGCCGTCTTCCACTCGACTGAACGCGAAGCCGCCGCTCTGATCGGTGCCGACCGTCTGCACCACGGCGCCGTTGCCCGCCGCGTAGAGCAGCGCGTAGAGGCGGGTCGGGGGGCCCTGGGTTTGATTGAGGCTGTTGTACGCGTTCAGGAGCCCCACGCCGTACTGCGTGGCGGGCCCGACGGCATAGCTCGTGAGGCGCGCCCGCAGATCGGCCGCCGTGAGCGACGGGGTCTGGGCGAGCAGCAGGGCCGCCACGCCGGCGACGTGCGGGCTCGCCATCGACGTGCCGTCGGCCCATGCGTAGTCCGCCGAGTCGCCTGCGAAGTTCCAGATCGCCGAGAAGACCCCGTCGCTCGCATCTCCGAGGTCGAAGTTTCCGCCCGGGGCGCGGATCGCGACGTAGGAGCCGAAGCTCGAATACGATGCCGGGGCGCCGTCGGGCCCCACCGCCGCGACGGCCAGCACTTCGGGGTACGCGGCCGGATAGTGGGGCGCACTCGTCCCCGCGTTTCCCGCCGCCGCTACGATCAGCGCTCCGGCGGTCGCGGCGCTGATGATCGCGCTGTGCAGCGTCGTGTCGGTGTCCGCGCCCCCCAAGCTCAGGTTGATGATCTTGGCCCCGGAGCTCGCCTGCACCGTACCGCCTGCTCCGTCGTCGGCAGGCAGGCCGGCGGCATACAGAATGCCCTGCGCGATGTCGTAAAACTCTCCGAACCCGTCCACCCCCAGCGCCCGGACCGACCGGATTCTCACGTTCCAGTTGACACCGGTCACGCCGATGTGGTCGTTCCCCACGGCCCCGATCGTGCCCGCGACGTGCACCCCATGCGCGCCGAGCTCGTCGGGGTTCAAGCACGTAAAGGTGGAATCGTAGCTGTATGACGCCGGGATCGTCGGGTCGGGATCGTAGCCGCCGCCGTCATCGGCGCTCGTGATCGTGCCGCCGGCGCACAGCGTCAGGGTATCGGCGTCGGTCACGAAGTCGTATCCGTCGGACGTCAGGTTCCCAGCGAGCGCGGGATGGTCGAAGCGCGTCCCGTCGTCGACCAGCGCAACCAGCACTGACGCGCTCCCGGTTGTAATGGACCAGGCGCGCGGCAGGTCGATGAGACCGTAGTGCCACGATTGGACCGGGTAGTACAGGTCATTTGGGACTACGTGCAATGCCGCGGCTCCCGGGCCGCTCGACCCCGCGCGGGCGTAGGCCGTTTCGTCCAACCACAGCAACCGATTGCGCGTGACCGCAGCGACGGCCGGATCCCGGCGCAACGCGCCTGCGACGGCGTCGAGCGCGGTCGTGTCGGCCACGCGCACCTTCGCCGCGAGGATCGTGGGCGAGACACCGGTGACCGCGGCGCCCAGGGGCAGCATGGCGGCGAAGCGGGCGCGGATCGCCGCCCCGAGCAGCCGAGCGCCCGCGGCGGTCGCGAGCGCCGCGGACCCCACCGGGGGAGCCCCGAGCGCACCGTGCCGGAACGTGACGATCAGGTCGTGCGGCGTGGCGGCGCGCCGCGCACCCCGCGGGCGGCTCGCGCGCGAAGGCATCCGCGGCAAGCGGCGAATGAACGACGCGATGCTCGGCAGAGGCAGCATCTGGACTCTGTCGCCCGCGCGCGCGGGGGCCGCCGCAGCGGACGCACGGGGAGGAGCCGGAAACGCATTCGTCGCCGTGATCACGCCCTTGATGGTCCCGTCGCTGGGAATCCACCCCGTGGGAGCCGTTTCGCTGCTACATCCGGCCAACATCACCGCGAGCACTGCAATTCGGGACAGTGGTCTCGGAGTCCTGCGCGCGGTGCCGATCGATCGGAAGGGGAAGGTCACGGGGCGATCCTGGAGTCGGTGGGACGGCGCGACATACGGACAATCTGCCCCCGCATCGCGCTACCCGCAACGGAGGTCCACCCCGTGGTCGTTGCTCCGGCCTTAGCGGATCACGAACAGCTTCCCCACGAGCCGCCCGACCCCACGCCCCACGACGGCCAGCGGGCCGAGTACGTGCTTGCGCTCCAGGCTCACGGCGAGCGACGCGAGCTCCGTGCGAGACTTGAGCTGGTCGATGTGCGCCTGCAGCGCGTCGATGTCGGATTGCAGCCGAGCGATCTGCTTCTCGAGCGTGAGGACCTCGTCGAGCGTGGCGGCGCGGGACAGCAGTTGCTGCAGGCGATCGCGCAACGCGATGTTGCTGCGCAGCCGCGCCTCGAGGTCGGTATACTGGTCGGTGACGTCGGCACCGGTGAGGTGGCGGTGCCGCTCCTTCCCAAATCCGGCGACGCTGTCCATGAGGCGGTCGAGCTGCGCCGCGGGCACCCGGGCCGCGATCTGCACGTTGCCGTCGCTACTCCCGCTCGAGCGCTCGAGGTACCCGCCCGCTTCCTGAACCATACGCTCCACGTGCCGGCCCACTGCGGCGGGCGAGTCGACCACGACTGCCTGCTCCCCGGTGCGCACCGTCATCCGGTCCAGCGTGGACGCGGCCGCGGGGACGGGTTCGGTGGACGCGACGTAATGGGTTCTGCTGCCGCACGCGGCGGCGACGCCGGCGAAAACGAGGGTGACGCCGGCGCGATGCAGGAACGAGCGTGACATGGGAGGCCTCGAGGAAGGGGACAGGCAATGGTACTCGGGCGCGGCCCGGAAGGTGCCGCGACGCTCACTCGCCAGCCCCCCCGCTCTGCCTTATTGTTGGTACGCCGGATCTCGGACTACATGGCCGACCTCTTCGAGCGCGTGCGTGCGTCCCTCGCGGGCCGTTACACGATCGAGCGCGAGCTCGGCCGGGGCGGGATGGCCACGGTCTATCTGGCGCGCGATCTCAAGCACGACCGCCCGGTCGCACTCAAGGTGCTGCGCCCCGAGCTCGCCGCCGTCCTCGGTGCCGAGCGGTTTCTCAGGGAGATCCGCCTCACGGCGCAACTCCAGCACCCACACATCCTGACGCTCCTTGATTCGGGTGACGCCGGCGGCTTCCTCTATTACGTGATGCCGTTCGTCGAGGGCGAGAGCCTGCGCCAACGCCTGGAGCGGGAGCGCCAGCTACCGCTCGATGAGGCGCTGCGCCTCACCCGGGCGATCGCCTCGGCCCTCGACTTCGCCCACGGACGCGGCGTCGTCCATCGCGACATCAAGCCCGAAAACATCATGCTGCACCAGGGCGAGCCGATGGTGGCGGACTTCGGGATCGCGCTGGCCGTGAGCACGGCGGGGCGAGAGCGGCTTACCGAGACGGGCCTCTCCCCCGGCACGCCGGCCTACATGAGCCCGGAGCAGGCGAGCGCCGAGCCTAGGCTCGATGGGCGCAGCGACCAGTACAGCCTGGCCTGCGTGCTCTACGAGATGCTGGCGGGGGAGCCGCCCTACACCGGCCCGACCGCACAGGCTGTCCTCGCCAAACGCCTGACCGAGCCCATACCGCACCTCGGCACGCTCCGCGGGGTCCCACCTGCAGTGGAGGCGGCTGTCACCAAAGCGCTCGCCAAGGCGCCGCCCGACCGATTTGCCACGGCACACGCCTTCGTGCTGGCGCTCACGGCTGGCTCGACTCGGGGGACGCACCCCCGCTGGCGGTCCGCCAGCGCCGCGCTGGCGGTCGTGATCGTCATCGGTGGCGCCGTGGCGTGGTTTCGTGCTTCCAGGGGCTCCAAAGGCGGTCACAACCTCTCGAACGTCGCGCCGTTCACCAGCTCGCCGGGTGCGAAGTTTGGTCCTGTCTTCTCGCCCGACGGGAACGAGATCGCCTATGCCTGGAAAGGCGAGAACGAGGACAATTTCGACATCTACATCAAGCTCATTGGCGCGGGCGGTCCGCTCCGACTGACGAGTAATGCCGCCGGGGAATATTGCCCCGCCTGGTCGCCCGACGGGCGGAACATCGCCTTTTTTCGCAAATGGCCCTGGAGTGACAGAGGCGCTTATTACATCATCCCGGCCCTGGGTGGGACCGAGCGCAAGATCGCGGAGCAATACGGCCAGGACGTCGTGTTTGGGCGGTGCATCGACTGGTCGCGCGACGGTAAGTCCCTGATCGTGGCGGACAAAATGGCGCCGGAGGACTCCCGCTCCAGCATCCTGCTCCTGTCGATCGAGGATGGACAACGAACGGCATTGGTCTCCCAGCCCGATCTGTATATCGCCAATCCGATTCTTTCCCCCGATGGAACAGGGGTCGCCTACATCCAAGGAGCCGGCTTTCTTGCCGGTGACATTTACGTTGTGCCTGTCAGCGGTGGGCGACCGCGTCGCGTCACCTCTGACGGACGCACCCTCAACGGTATCGCCTGGACGGCAGACGGAAGGGAGATTGTGTTCGCCTCGAACCGTGGCGGGCTGTGGCGGCTGTGGCGTGTCCCCGCGTCCGGCGGCACCCCGGAACCGGTGAGCGGCGCAGGGGATGGCGCGGCCGCGCCAGCCATCGCTCCTCGGGGAAACCGACTGGCCTACGTTCAAGCGCGCGTCGATGCGAACCTGTGGCAAGCGGCAGGGCCCGGCTGGAAAGGCCGCCGTCCCGCTCCCCTGAAGCTGATTGCGTCGTCACGCTGGGACTTTGAAGGCGCGTTTTCTCCCGATGGTCAACGCATCGCCTTCGGGTCCGATCGCTCGGGCAGTGTCGAGATTTGGACGTGCAACGGCGACGGCACGAACCAAACACAGCTCACATCCCTGAAGGCGGCGGATGCGGGCACGCCACGCTGGTCTCCGGACGGAAAGACGATTGCGTTCGACGCCCGCCTCGAAGGCCACGGTGACATCTTCACCATCAGCGCCGAGGGAGGTACGCCGCACCGCCTCACCAGCGATCCCGTGGAGAACAATGTCCCGGCGTGGTCGCGCGACGGCAAATGGATTTATTTCTCCTCCAACCGGACGGGGAATTGGCAGATCTGGAAGGTCCCATCCGCTGGTGGCAGTGCCATACAGGTCACAACAGACGGCGGCTTCAGCGCGCAGGAATCTCCCGATGGCAAGTCGCTCTACGTGTGGAGAGACGGGGGGACGATTTGGCGGGCGCGACCCTCGGGCGAGGAGACCACCCGCGTCCTCCAAGGCGTGCCGGTGTTTGCCTGGTGGAGAGTCTTTCCCGGCGGAATTTACTTCGTCGACGGATCAACCGCTCCTGCTCAGGTCAGGTTCCTCGATTTCGCGACCGAACGCGTCAACACAATAACAACCCTGGATCTGGGGTACTCGGTCACGGGCCCCTGGGGATTTGATGTCTCTCCGGACGGAAAGTGGATTCTCTACAAGCGGGTGGACCAGGTCGAAAGCGACATCATGCTGGTCGAGGATTTCCGCTGACGTCTAGCGGAACGTCGCCGCCGCCGCCGAATCGCCTCGTTGTAGCAGTGTCACGAAGTCACGCAGCTCCGCCAGTCCCAGGTCGGACGCGACCCAGTACGTATAGGCCGGGGTCACCCAATGCAGCAGGTGGTAGCCCTGCCGGGTCGCTGCGCGAGGCCCTTGCGTGCGGCCCTGCTCGGCCGGCCACAGGAAGACGTTGATGACGTGCTGCCGTCGGCTGTAGGCCAGAGCCGCCACCGCCCGCCCGTCCACGTACTCGAGCCTCCCCCCCACCAGGGGGAAGCCACCCCCGGCGAAATCGTACACCGGCGGCGAGAAGTCGAGCTTGCCGTTGAACCACGGCTTCACTGTGTGCTGGTCGGACGACAGCACATCGGTGAGATGCCCCGGCATGAGCGAGCGCACGTGGCTCGCGAGCACCTGGTTGGTGATCGCTTCTCCCGCGGCGCCACGCAACGCCAGCCGCCAACTCCCGAAGGCCACCATCACGAGCGATGCGGCGACCGCGAGCGCCTTCCAGTAGGGAACCCGCCGCAGCGCCGTCCAGTCGGCTTCGGCACGCGCCCCGGCGCGCACCCGGGCCCGGAGCGTCTGCGGCGCCGGGAAGCGCACCAGCTGCTCGCGCAGCGCGACACTCAACGCGCGCCGCCGCCGCTCCAGGCGGGAGCAGGCGGGGCACGCGCGCAGGTGTTGCTCGAGCTCTGCTCGGTCGGGCGCGGCGAGCTCGCCGTCCAGGTAGGCGTCGAGCTGGGCTTCAAAAGCCGGATGCGTCACGTCAGCACTCCTCCGGGTCGGCGCACAGCGCCTCCTCGAGGCGCCGGCGGGCGCGCGACAGCCGCGACATCACGGTGCCGACCGGCACGCCCGCCACATCGCTGATTTCCTTGTAGGACAGTCCTTCCAGCTCGCGCAGCACGATCACCTCGCGGAATTCGGGCGGCAGCTCA
>QHUT01000171.1 GCA_003222055.1 Gemmatimonadota bacterium | reverse complement strand
GCATGGGGATTCTCGACGTGGCGGTCGGCAAGTGGGTGTACGACCAGGCGGTTGCCGCCGGCCGGGAGCAGCGCGTATCGGACTTCTTCTACGAGACGGCGCGATGACGACGACGTCGCTCCCAGTGCCCGAGGTGGACCGGCCGCGTCTCGAAACGGTCTTCGCCGAGTTGCTCTCTGAGCTCCTGGGCGTCGAGCGTGTGTCAGTCGATAGCCATTTCTTTGACGACCTCGGTGCCGACTCGTTGGTCATGGCTCATTTCTGCGCGCGAGTGAGGAAGCGCGGAAACCTGCCGTCGATATCGATGAAGGACGTCTACGCGCATCCGACGATCCGAAGCCTGGCAACGGCGCTCGCGGACGCGAGGCCCAGACCCGACACGCCGTCGGTCCCGGCGGCGATCGAGGCGCCGATGCCGGTCAGTACGCGCGAGTACATCCTCTGCGGAGCCCTCCAGGCCCTGGTCTTCCTCGCGTACTCCTCGGTGGCCATGCTCGCCACCATGGAAGCCTACGACTGGGTCTCGGCGGGCTCGAGTGCGGTCGGGATTTGTCTGCGATTGGTCCTGGCCGGCAGCGCGGGGTTCCTCGTGGCCAGCGGCGTTCCCATCGCCGCGAAGTGGGTGCTCGTCGGTCGGTGGACGCCCCGGCAAATCCGTCTCTGGAGCCTCGCCTACGTCCGTTTCTGGATCGTCAAGACGCTGATCCGGTCGAGCCCGGCCGCCCGCCTGTTCGTCGGTACGCCCCTGTACGGGCTCTATCTGAGGGCGCTGGGCGCGAATATCGGGCGGGGCGTCGTGATCTTCTCCCGGCGCGTGCCGGTATGTACCGATCTCCTGACGATCGGCGCAGGGACGGTGATCCGCAAAGAGGCGATCTTCAACTGCTACCGCGCACGGGCCGGGCGGATCGAGACTGGGGCGGTGACCCTCGGCAGGGACGCGTTCGTCGGCGAACGGGGCATCCTCGACATCAACACGTCCATGAGCGATGGGGCCCAGCTCGGTCATTCGTCTGCGCTGCACAGCGGTCAGGCGGTGCCGGCCGGCGAGCGGTGGCACGGATCTCCGGCACAGCGCACGGACGTGAACTACGTGAGAGTCGCGCCGGCTCGATGCGGCACGCTGCGTCGGGCCGTGTATTCCGCCGCCGTCTTGCTCCTCGTCCTCCTGCTGTACCTCCCGCTCGTCTCCGGCAGCCTGAGCCTGGTGGTCAGCGCCGCATCGCCTCTGGCTCGGGTGCTGGATCCGAGCGCCGCTGCGGCCACGTTGCGGGGCGTCTTCGTCGAAGCGCTGGTCGTCTCGGCGGTGCTCTTCTTCGGCCTCGCGCTCCTCGGGCTCCTGCTCATGGTCGCCGCTCCTCGGGTGTTGAACCTGTTCATCAAGCCGGACACGGTCTATCCGCTGTATGGCTTCCACGACGCGGTACACCGGGCGATCGCGCGGCTGGGCAGGGCGAGATTCTTCACGAGCCTCTTCGGTGACAGTTCGTACATCGTCCACTACTTGCAGTGGCTTGGATATCGCCTGTCCCCTGTCGTGCAGACCGGGTCGAATTTCGGCGTCCAGGTGATGCACGCGAACCCGTTGCTGTGCGCGGTCGGCAGCGGAACTATGGTCGCCGACGGGTTGATACTGGTGAACGACGAGGTCTCGAGCACCTCGTTCCGGGTGTCCCGAGCGTCGCTCGGGCCAAACAACTTCGTCGGGAACGACGTCACCTACCCCACGGGCGGCAGGACGGGGGACAACTGCCTGCTCGGGACGAAAGTGATGGTTCCGCTGGACGGCAAGATTCGCGAGGGGGTCGGATTGCTGGGCGCCCCGTGTTTCGAGATTCCGCGATCGGTGGAGCGTGACAGCCAATTCGACCATCTGCGGACGGGGGAGGCGCTGCGGCGCGGCCTTGCGACAAAGAATCGCTACAACCTTCGGACCATCGGAATTTTCCTCTTCACACGATGGGTAAGCGTCTTCCTGTTTGCGGTATTCTACCTCGCCGCCCTCGAGCTTGACGATGTGCTGCCGCGCGCGCTGACCGCCGGACTGTTCCCGCTCAGCCTGCTGGTCTCCGCGGTGTACTTCATCCTGCTGCACCGCGGCGTGGAAGCATTGTACCCGCTGCGGCCGACCGTCTGCTCCATCTACGACCGCCGTTTCTGGGCCCATGAGCGCCTGTGGAAGCTGCTACCGATTCACCTGCTCCACGCATTCGACGGCACGCCGTTCAAGAGCATGCTCTGGCGGCTCCTGGGGGTTCGGATCGGCAGAATGGTTTTCGACGACGGCGTCCACCTCTCCGAGCCGACGCTCACCGCCATCGGGGACGAGAGCGTCCTCAATTACGAAAGCAAGATCCAGTGCCACTCGCAGGAGGACGGCACTTTCAAATGCGACCGAATCACGATCGGCGCCGGCTGCACGATCGGGGTCGCCGCACTCGTCCACTACGGTGTGACGATGGGTGACGGCGCAGTGCTCGCCGCCGACTCCTTCCTCATGAAGGGAGAGGATGTCCCGCCA
>QHUT01000005.1 GCA_003222055.1 Gemmatimonadota bacterium | reverse complement strand
TATCGCAGGCGGCGAGGGCCAGCGCGCCAACGGTGAGCAGCAGGGTCTTGTTTGACATGGGCGTCTCCTTGGTTGTCGCACCGCCCGGTGCGTGGGTTGCGTTGGTGTGGCCCGCATACGACGCGACCCAACGTAAGGAGGGCCGAGCACTGCCCGAGCAACGCGGAGGAGTTGGGAGTCAACCGCTTGGCAGGAAGGGGGTTGGGAGGGTGCCGCGGCCGGGTGGAACGCAGTAACTTCCGGCAGCGTCAATTCCTAGGTCCGTAGCTCAATTGGTCGAGCACCGGTTGCTGCCCGTGGCGGAGAGTCTTACGCCACGCGAGTGAGGCCGACGCTTCTCGCTGTCAGGGTTGCACCATGGTGCCGGTGCGCGCGGGCCTGGGCCGGGGTGTGCCGTTCACACACAATGCCGTCAAGGATGTTCTCATGCGGCACTACACAACGCCTTGAGCGTTCTGGGCCCGGGAACTAATCCGATGACCGCGCGTCACGTTGTCACATGGGCTGTTATTGGCGCACTCTCCTCCGCACCGGCACCTATCGCGGCCCAAGCTAGCACCTATGACTCGCTGCTTGCCCGAGCGCGCAGCCATGACCCCACGCTCGATTTTGGTGCTCTCCGCCACGCCTACGCACACTCTAATCAGTATGCCCCTTATGACACTCGACAAGGAGACGCTCACCGCTCCGTCTTTGAATCCTTGGACAAGGGCGACTACCGGCGGGTTCTCGCGCTCGTTGACTCGCTGCTGCTGACAAACTTTGTGGACCTCGAAGCCCACATGGCCGGCACCCTCGCTGCCCAAGCGCTGCGTGACTCGTCTCGCGCCACCTTTCACCGGTGGGTAGCGGAGGGCCTTCTCCGTTCCATCAAGGAAAGCGGGCTCGGCACCAAGTCCCGGCCCTTTGTGGTCATTTCCATCACAGAGGAGTATGCCTTCGCACTCTTGACTGGTCTCCGCCGCCACGGCGCGCAGGGCCTTGGTGACTGCGGCGGCCACCCTTGTGACTGGGTGGTATTTCAAGATCGGCGCACGGGCAGCGATACCACGCTCTTCTTCGATGTGTCACTACCAGCTGCCTGGTATGATCGCCAGATCCGTCGGTAGCCGTCTGCGGCCAATCTGACAAGGCGATCCCGCAGCACTGACGACGATCGGTCTGAACAGCGCAGTCGCGGCCGTGCCAACCAGCCCGAGTTACCCCCGGTCAGGCCGCCACCGTGGCGAGCGTCGAAACGGCGATGCTGGTTCCCGCATCCACCTGCGTCTCGAACGACTCCATGGCGACGACGCTGTCGAGCGGCACCTGCGAGATAGGAGTCGCATCGCCGAGCTGGAGGTCGTAGCGGGTGCCAGTGCCGCGCACCGTGTCGCCTACGACGCTGATGCCGTTGGGATAAACGATCGTGAACCCGTTCGCCAGGTGCGCCTTGACGGGCGACTCCACTGTAATCTCTCGACCCCGACAAGAAATGGGCGGGCAGTCAAGAAGCCGTCAAGGCCACGTGGATCCATTGTCCCCTACGGGGCCAGACCACGGCGAACGACGCCATGCCGCGTGCTGGAGCGCCCCCGACGAAGACTTGACGGCGACTTGACGGCACGGGCCGAGTTTCGGCTCGTCCCCAGCTGGAGCAAGTCGTGTCAAAGCATATCGCCCTGTTGCTGTTCGTTGTCATCCTCACCGGGACTGCGTGTCACGACGGCACACAGGTCCTGCAGCCCATCTCATGCCCTACCCCTACGTCACCTCGTGCGGTGCTCGTGGACGCCACGCATGACGGTGGGGCCTGGTGGTTTCCGCAATCAGGGTCCTTCGCTGAGAGTCAGCCTCACCAAGGATTGGCGCTGGCCGAGACGTTCCGCACAGAGGGCTACGTCGTCAACGAGCTGGGGCGCGGGGAGAAGATTACGCGCGATCGGCTGCTCGCTTACGCGGTGGTGATTCGGGCCGGCAATTTCGGCGCGCACGTGGACAGCGAGCTCGGCGCCTACGACGCCTTCGTGGCGTGCCCACGAACACTTGTCCTGCTCGGCGAGTTCCTGGCTCCGGGCGAGCGCGACGACCTGGCCGACAGGTTGGGCATCGCGCTCTCTGGCAATGTGAGCGGGACGGTCACTTCAGTCGTCTCGCATCCGATCACTGAGGGTGTTACGCCGGTTCCCTTTGTTGCGGGGTCCCTTGTCGATCCCGGACGGTCCGTCGCGGTGCAAGTCCTCGGCTGGCTCGACGGTGGCCAACCGGTGTTGGGCATCCAGCAGGGCCGGGCAGCCAAGGTTTTCTTCATCGGTGATACGAACGGACTCGAATCCGTACCGCAGCCCTTGATCGATAACATCGTGGCGTGGGGATTCTAGGGGGGTGGTTGGGCAAGAGGCCCGCTGTGGCGGGCCTCGCTCGTCGCCGCCTCGAGGTTGGGTTATGTGCGCGAGGCGTGGATCGCGCGGGGCGACGGCTCCTGTGTGGCGCGATTTAGACGAGCGGTGCCAGCATGAGCCACTCTGCACCTCAAGCGCTCCGTTCCGACGCCCGCTAGCGCCCTGCTCAATGCCCGTCCATTTCCCCGGGGATTGAGTCGCAGGGACGATCGCTAGACACGTTCGGCGTGTACATCGTCGTGGGTCCCCGAGGCAACGTTCTCAACCCGACATGCACGCCGGCTGACAGACTCCAGTCGTGGTTGCTTCGCGGTCCCCCGCGAACTGGAATCCGAGTCTCCTGGACGTTCCACCGACAGACCGACCGTATAGGCTCACGCGTCGTCCCGATAGGCCGTCTGCGATGTGGGTGCGACTCGATGGAAGTCGCGGCGTCCGCCGACTCACAACTCCCAGGCGCGTTCGCCCCTTACGCACCAAGCGAGAGGCAGGAAGCCTTCCGCGCTCACTTCGAATTCTGTA
Organism: Gemmatimonadota bacterium; assembly: GCA_003222055.1. Taxonomy (GTDB): domain Bacteria; phylum Gemmatimonadota; class Gemmatimonadetes; order Gemmatimonadales; family GWC2-71-9; genus AG41. The sequence continues at coordinate 8,492 of QHUT01000005.1, read as the reverse complement.
ACTTCCAGCCGCAGCAATTCTTAGGTCCGTAGCTCAATTGGTAGAGCACCGGTCTCCAAAACCGGGGGTTGCAGGTTCGATTCCTGCCGGGCCTGTTCTCATACCGGGAAGCATCGTAGCGACTCATTTCGCTACCACGGTTTCCGACCCAGTAGCCCAGCCCGTAGATCCTGCCACAAAGCGCGTCCTCGACAATCTCAGACCGGCGACCGACATGGCCGCGACCGACCCGCCGCGATAACATTGGGCTAGCCGAGGCGGGCGAGGCGTGTGAAGGTCACTGGAACCCTGGCACTCGTGACCGGGGCGTCGAGCGGCATCGGGGCGGCGACAGCCCGTGAGCTCGCGCGTGAAGGCGCGCGGGTGCTCTTGCTCGCCCGCACTCGAGCAGCCCTCGACCGGGTCGCCCGAGAGATCACCGACGCTGGGGGCTCGGCGAAGGTTCACACCGTCGACCTCGCCGATGCCCCGGCCGTGCAACAAGCAGCGAGCGCGATCAAGGCGGAGAGCGGCACGCCGGACATCCTGGTGAACAGCGCGGGAGCTGGGCGCCCGCTCTTCACGGAGGAGACCAGTCCCGCGGAGGCCGCGCAGATGACCGCGGTTCCGTACCTGGGCGCGTTCAACCTCACGAGCGCGTTCCTCCCTGACATGATCCGTCGGAGGCGGGGCCACATCGTCAATGTCTCGTCGGTCGCGGCGTTCTTCGCCGTGCCCGGCATGACCGGGTACACCGCCGCGCGCTGGGCGATGCGGGGGTTCACGGAAGCGCTCCGGCAGGACTTGCACGGCACCGGCGTTGGCGTGACACTGGTCGCCCCGGGCCTGGTCTCCGGAACCGGTTACTACGAGCATAATCCCGGGACGGCGGAGCGCGTGCCGAAGGCCGCGCGATTCTACCCCACGCTGACGACCCAACAGCTCGCTGCGGCGATCGTGCGCGGGATCGAGCGGAACAAGCGGGAAGTGGGGATGGGCCTCAGATATCGGTTGACCGCTCTCCTGTGGGCGGTCTTGCCATGGCCGGTGAATTGGGTGATGCGGAAGACGGGATGGAAGCGAGCGACGTCGCGGTGATCGCCACACACCCTCTGCGTCGCACACGACGGGTCCGGGATGGCGCGCAGGGAGCACCGCGCACCGGTCGCGAGTGGAAGGCGTCGAAGAAGCCGCGGTGTTCTGCACCGCCCTCACCGTAGCGTCAGCTCCACTATTCGGTCAGACAGCAATCCCGAACGCCCCCGCCGGAAAGGTGCTACGTGCCTGGCTCGACGCGTACAACAGCGGCGACTCCGCGCGCGTGGGTGCACCCTCCCAGAGGGACTAGTTGTTCGGGCCGATCACCGAGCAGCGGTACACTTCGTCGGTTGGCGCGAGCGTGATCTCACCGGCCGCGGCCGCGTCGGCGACTTCGTTGTCCGAGAAGAGTTGCCGCGGTGCGTGGCCGGCGTTGAAGGTGATCTGCACCTCGCGCCACAGCGGGTTGAAGCCGTCCCCCTGAATCGCGTCGAGCACGCTTGTGAACATGACGCCTGCGGCCTCGCAGGCGTCGCACATGTAGATGGTGTTGATCGAGCCGTTGTGCGCGAGCAGCGCCTGCTCGGCGCCGCCGGGCTCCTCCTTGAAGTTGATGGTGAAGAGCTGGGCGTCGTAGTAGGCCGGCATTACGCCGCCGCGGCCGTTGGTGGACGCGTCGGCAGAGAGCAGGCTCCGACCAGCGTTTTGCCGGGCAACTACGCCGCTTGGCGCCGCGCTGCACGACGTGACGAGGAGCGCGAGGCCGATGGGCAGGGCTAGGGAACACCGCATGAGACACCTCCGCTGCTGGGGCGAGTGCGAAATCATGGAACCACGTCTTGATGGTTTCCAGGCCGCTGCATGTCAGAACGGTGTCAGGCCTCGTCGTTCCAGGTCGCGACGCCAACGCCGGCGTTGCCGGGAGTGCGCTCCCAAACCGGGTGTTGCAGGTTCGATTCCTGCCGGGCCTGCTGAGACCGTGAAGCCTCGCCGCGAGTTGTGTCCCTGCGAGCCTTCACACTGAGTACCTCACTCTCACACTCGGTGGAAATATGTTGACCACATCCGCTGCCACCTTCGGCATCCCACTCAGGCACAGCTCTCTCAGCTTCGGCAGTCGCGCCAGCGTCGCCACCCCCGCGTTCGTCAGCCGCGAACAGGAATCGAACGTCACCTGCTCCAGCGTGTCCATTCCCGACAGAATCGCCGGCGTGCGATCGGTGATCAGGTTGTAGCTTGCAAAGTACGTCTTGAGATTTGGGAGACCCGCGATGTGCTCGGTGGCCCGGTCGCCTGTCTCGCGGCAATACATGAGGACGAGTGATTGCAGCCGTTCGCACCGGCCGACGTATCGATACCCCTCGTCCGGCACGTCCATCGGCATCAATTCCTCGAGCGCTGGAAAGCGCGGGAGGGCCGCCAATCCGGCATCGTCCACGTTCTTGCAGCTCACCGACAGCGACTTGAGCGCCGGCATCTCGGCGAGCGCGCTGAAGCCGCGGCTCCGCAGGTTGTAACAGCGCCGCCCCCAGATGAACTCGATCGTCCGCGAGCGGCGCAACGCGGCGAATCCCTCGTCACCCGCCACGGTGTCCTGGCACATCAGGAACCGCAGGTGCGGCAACCTGGCGACGTACGGCATATCCTCATCCTTGGCGTCGAACCCGAGCCAGCCGAGCTGCGGCAGATTCACGAGGGGCGCCAGGCCGGCGCCCGTAACCGCGAGCTCGTTGCTATCGAGATCCAACGCGAACAGGCCATCGAGACCGACGAGTTGCGCGAGACCCGTATCGCTGAACGAGCCGCGCAACAGCAGGTGGTTGGGACGCGTCTTGGCACCGACAAGATTCATGGCCGCCGCGCCGCCGTGCCAGCGCTTGAACACCGGGAAGTGATGCAGCAGCGCAAGTCCGGCGTTGGTGACGGCGTTTCCCGATTCGAGGTCGGACAGGCGGCGTTTGCCTGCGAGTGCGCGCAGCGCGCCGTCGCCCGTCGCCGTCCCCCTGAGGCTCACCGCGCGGAGATTCTCACACGCGGCGAGGTGGGCCGCGCCGGCATCGGTGATCCGCGTCCGCCTCAGCGCGACTGACTCGAGTGCCTGCAGGTCGCGCAGGACTTCGAGGCCACGGTCGGTGATCGGGCACGCCGTCAGATCGAGATGGCGCAGCCGCGGCAGCCGCGCGAGAAAACGCAGCCCCCGATCGCTGATCCGACGCGACCCTTCCAGATCCAAAGAGGTGATGTGCTCGAGGCGTGAGAGGCGCTCGAGTTGGGCGTCCGTCGCCTCGCCGTGCGCGTCCAGTCCGCTCAGCTGCTGCCCCTGCATCAGGGCGATGACTTCGTCCCAGTCACGCACCTGTCCCGCCGCGTGCTTCTCACCGGTCCCGTCGATCGAGACCAGCGTTACGGGCTTCGCCGCGATACTGGACTTGCCCGGTGGCAGGGAGGCGACGAGGTCAGTCAGCGCCCGCCAGCTCTCCATCCCCTGCGCGCGCGCCACGAGGCATTGCGCATCCGCGAGCGAGATGTCGTCGTCCGGACCCTCCGGCTCCTCTCGCCGGCCGAGATCGAGGCGCACGTAGCGCCGCATCCCATCCCACGGGCGCATGTGACCGAAGTAATCCCAGACGATCCGCATCGCGGCGGGCTCGCCCGTCCGATAGGCCGTGACGAGGGCCTGGGCGACCCGGTCGTAGCGCCGCATGAGCGACGACCCGTGCGGCAGGCGATCCTTGAGATCGCTCCAACCCGGCGAGCCAAGTTCGCGCGAGAGCGCGTGTTGGACGTCGCGTAACGTCGGGATTCGTGGCGCGTTGGGCAACGCGCGCTCGAAGCGGGCACGCGCCTCAGCGACGTTGGCGCGCAGCGCCTTGAGCCAGCGCTTCGCTTCCTTCTTGAGACTCTCGAGCGTGGTCTGGGGCGTGACCTGGCGAGGCATACCTTCCTCCCATACGCCTGAGTCCGCTGAATTACAGGCTGGAAGAAGGTTCGATCTGCGCCGCTACGAACCCGGTGGGTGGGAGTGAACTCCCTTGCCGCGGACAGGAGGCGCCCCAACGCGCGCTAGAGGAGTCTCGTGCCCTGGAGCGCCGGTTGTCAACGCCGTCTTCCGCTCTCCTTGACTGTGGAGTATCTCCAGAAGCTAGACGCGGCGGAGTATCGGACACTCATCTGGATCGACGCCGTGGTACCGCAGAAGAAGTAGCCCGGGGGAGAGTCCCCCTAGCGCATTCGTGCCGAAGCGACAGGGCTAGGTGTCAAAGCATGATCAGTCCTCGCCGCAGTCCCGTCGCCACCGCTTCCGCCCGGTTCGAGGCCTCGAGTTTTTCGTAGATGGCGGCGAGATGGGTCTTGACGGTGTGTTCGGAGATGCCGAGCTGCACGGCAATTTGTTTGTTCACGAGCCCGTCGCCGAGCAGCGTGAGGATCTCCAGCTCCCGTGGGGTCAAAAGCTGCTCTCCGTCGTCCACCGGCCTACGGGCGCCGTCGCGTGACGCGCCGTCGAGTAGCGCACGCGCCACGGCTGCCGGCAAGGACGCGAGCCCAGCCGCCGCCGCCCGCACGGCCGCGCGGATCGTCTCCGGCGCTGCGTGGCGCGGCAGAACCGCGCGCGCACCGCCGCGCAACGCTCGAGCTCCCGTATCGCCGTCAACATCCTCCAGCAGCACGACAAATGGCGTCGCGTCGCGGCTCTGCTGCTGCTCGAGGAGCACGGGGAAGGACATGTGAGGGTCGGGTCCGCCATCGAGCACGATGACGTCGGGCAATCCGCCAGAGTCGGACCCGGCGAGGAGCACGAACCCGGACTCCTGGCCGAGGATGCGCTCGAGCGCCCTGCGGCTGCTGGACTTGGGCGACACGATGAGGACTCGTATCACGACAGCGCCACGGCGTGAGAGCGCCGTACCCATGCCTCGACCGCCGCGGCGGGCACGGCCAACGCCAGGGCGCCCTGCATCATCGTGTTCACGCCCACGACTCTTCCGGCAACATCGGCGAGTGGGCCCCCTGAGAAGCCGGGAGCGAGGCGCACGTCTGCCCGGAGCCACCGGGGTGGTCGACCTTCCCGCCCGGTCTCGGCGCGCTGAACAATGCCGAGCGTGGCCGCTCCCACCAGGCGGCCCGGATGACCGATCGCGATCAGCAGCTCACCCACGCGCAGCGGCGAATCTCGAATCACGAGCGGTACGATGGCGGGCCAGGGTTCGACCTCCAGAGCGGCCAGGTCGCGCTTCAGGTCGCGTGCCACGACCCGCCCGCGTGCGATCGTACCATCGCTGAGCTCGATGGTCGCCCGATCGCCCCGGACGACGTGCGCATTTGTGATGACGAGTCCCCTTCCTTCCGACTCTTCGCCGTTCCATAGGATGCCGGCGCCGGTCGCCGCGCCCTGCGTCCGGACCTGCACGGTGCGCTGACGGAGCTGGTCCACCCTCGCGGCGATCTCCTGCGCCAGACCACTGCTCACAGAGGCTGTCATGCGGCCCGCGACGTGGGCCGCTCGCCTGGGGTCAGCTGGAGCGTTTTCACCTGTCCTCCTCGGATCACCCGAGCCGCGAGGGACCGGCCCACCCGGTCGCCTCCGAGCTTCGCCAGGACGTCGGTTGGATCGCGCACCGCCGCGCCGTCCAGCTCGAGCAGCACGTCCCCCAAGAGCAAGCCGTCCCGGTCCGCGGGTCCACCCTGCTCGACACTCACGATCAGCAGGGCCACGTCCACCTGCAGCTCCAGCTTGCGAGCGAGCGACTCCGGGACTCGCACGGGGTGCGTCCCGATTCCCAGATAAGCGCGCCGGATGTTCCCGCGTTCCAGGAGCTCGGTGACGACCCGCTCCACCGTCGCGACCGGGATCGTGACGGGCACGCCACGCGCCAGCGCCGAGGTATTGATGCCGAGCACCCGTCCACCCGCATCAATGAGCGGACCGCCGGAAAAGCCGTCGTAGATGGCCAGGTCGAGCCGCAGCAGCGAGTCGATCTCGGCACCGTGCCAGGTGCGCCACGGGCCATCCACGCGGCTCACCACGCCCCAGCTCGCCGTGACGCCCGGCCCCGGGCGGCCGAGCGCGATCACGAGCTCGCCCACTTTAGGCGGCAGGTCGGTTCGGAGACTCGCGGTCGGCACGCTCTGGGCGACGAGCTTCAAGACCGCGAGGTCGGTGCTCGGGTCGCGCCCCGCGAGGCTCGCCGGGGCAGTCGTCCCATCGGGAAGCGTCACGGTGATGTTCTCGTCGCGGTTGATTGTGTGATGCGTCGCGACGATCACCCCCGGTCGCCAATGGACGCCGCTCGCGGGGATGCGCCGTCGCGCGTGTATCGCGACCACCGCCCGGCCAGCGGACTCCACGGCCTCGGCGAGCTCGGTCGAAAGGGATTGCAGCACTGTGGTCATCTCTGGCTCCGTTACGGGCGGGCGTCAGCGCCCGCTCACGTGGATCGGAGTATGGGGCAGGACCCGGGTGAGCGGCATCGGCCGAACGGGTTACTGGCCCCGACGCTGGGCCTGGGGCGCGGGTGCAGCCGGCCGTGGCAACCCGGTAGCCGATACGGGGACCGATCCATCCTTCGATTCCTGCCGGGCCTCCATAGACTGGGCACCCGCTGAGCCTTTCCCGACCCCCTTACCACGTGGTCCGCGGCAGAGCACGTTAGGGCCGTCTCGGTGTGTCGCCGAACCTTGTCGGGAGGCAGCGTGCGAGTCGTGACGTTGGTTCGGTGCGTGCTTGCCTGCCTCATGGGCGTGGCGGCGGCGAGCTGTGGGGCGGACAAGTCAGGGATCACGGGTCCTGGCAACCCCGGGCCTATAAACGACGTGCGACTCGAGAGCGACGTGGGTGACTATATCGGGGGGGGTCAGACCTACGACTATAGTCAGGCGAACGCCACCATTACCGTAACGGCACAGGGAGGTCACCTCTCGATCGGTATCGCCGGAGACGAAGGGTGGTCGGGGGACTTCCAAATGCCGAGCGCCCTCAACCAGCTCCAGCCCGGTAATTACACCGGGCTCCAGCGCTACCCATTCCATGACCCGGTGAAGGGGGGCCTCAGCTGGTACGGCGAGGGTCGCGGCTGCAATACGCTCTCGGGTTCGTTCAGCGTCGACAGCGTCAGGTACGTCGGCACCACACTCCTGGCAGTCGCCCTCCGCTTCGAGCAGCATTGTGAGGGCGGCACGCCCGCGTTGCGCGGGACGATTCACTGGAGGTCCGGTGACACCACCGCGCCGCCGGGACCGGTCAGGCCGATTCCGGGCGGGCTGTGGCGGCCTGCGCCAGGCTCGACTCCGTCCACTGGGAACTATGTCTACCTCCAAAGCGACGCCGGGGACTACATCGGCGGGGGCGCGACCACCACGTACACGCCGGCCACGGCCAGCATCGGCGTCACTGCCAGCGGAGGTCACCTCTCCGTCAGCGTCGCCTCGTGGTCTGGAGACTTCCAAGCCATGACGACGCTCAGTGCGATCGAGGCCGGCTACTATGCCGATCTGCGCCGATACCCGTTCCACAATCCCGTGAAAGGCGGCCTCAGCTGGTACGGCGAGGGACGCGGCTGCAACACGCTCCTGGGGTGGTTCGCCGTCGACCGCGTCTCCTATACCGGCAGCGCACTGACCGCGCTGGACCTGCGCTTCGAGCAGCATTGTGAGGGAGGCGTCCCAGCCCTGCACGGCGCGATTCACTGGGACGCCTGACCGCCTCCTCAGCTCGCCGGCTTGCGGGAGCTCGATTTTTCCCAGTTGACGAACAGGAACCCGCCTGGCGCGTCGAACTTGGGCTCGCCCGGTCCGGGCAGAATTTGCAGCTGGAGCTCTTCGATCTTGTTCTTGGAGCAATCCCAGCACGTCAACGCGAAATCACCGTCGCGCCGAGTGCGGGACAGCAGCATCACGTGCACCATCGCGTTGTCCGTGACGAGCACGTCGTTCTTGTAGAGGTGCCCGATCGCCCACAGCGCCACGGCACTGTTGATCGTGGGCACGAGCGGCGTGTGCACTTGGGTCACGCCGTGATAGTACAGGCCCATGATGACGCCGCCGAAGCGCGGGTGGTGCGGGACGTCCTTGGTCTGCACACGGTCGAGCACGAGCTTCCAGCGCGCGCCGTCCTGGGTGGCGAACTCGGCCACGCCGTCCACCGAGTCGCGCACGGCGCCCTTGTCCCACGCCGTAAACGCGAACGTGCCAGCGCTCCGCACGACGTTGTTCGAGTAGGGGCCGTTCTTCACCTGCGACTCCAGTCCCTCCCGCTCGTCGCCGAACGCCGCGAGGATCGGAGCGGCGCTGTCGGGGAAGGGAAATGGCCCCGGCAGGATCTGGATGACGGGCCCACCGCCCGTCACCCGGATCGCCTGCACCCGCTCCGCCTTCATGTGCGCCTCACCCATCTCGGACGCGCCATACCCCGACGGGGCCGGGGGGGCCGGGCTCGTCGCGCTCACGACCTTGAGGTGGGTATCCATGCCGAGCTTCTT
>QHUT01000004.1 GCA_003222055.1 Gemmatimonadota bacterium | reverse complement strand
CGACCTCCCCGCGCCCCGTCACCACATGCCCCTCGCCGTGGTGGGCGACACGCTGTACGCCGTCGGCGGTCTCACCGGTGAAAGCTTCGTCCCGGAAAACACGCTCTGGCTGTACCGCGAAGACGCGAACCGCTGGGAGCCGCGCGCGGCGCTGCCGGCGCCGCGCGGCGCGTCCGGGGCCGCCGCCGTCAGCGGCAAGCTGATCGTCGTCGGTGGATGGGGTCTCGAGCGTCGCCTGGTGAAAGCGACGGCGATCTACGAGCCCGCGGTCGACCGCTGGCGCGACGGCGCGGCGATACCGACGCCCCGCGACCACCTCGCCGCGGCGGCCGTGAACGGTCTGGTGTACGCGATCGGGGGTCGGCCGCTCGATCCCGACCGTAACTACGACGTGGTCGAAGCCTACGACCCCGCGGCCGACCGGTGGACGACGCGCGCCGCGATGCCGAGCCGGCGCGGCGGCCTCGCGGCGGCGGCGCTCGACGGAACGGTGCACACGGTCGGCGGCGAGAGCCGCAGCGGCGTGTTCGCGAACCACGAGGCGTACGATCCCACGACCGACCGCTGGAGCGTCGCGCCGGCGCTGCCGCTCGCCCGTCACGGGCTCGCCGCCGCCGCCCTCGGCGGACGGCTCTACGTAATCGGCGGGGGCCCGAGGGCGGGGTTCGCGCAGACGGACGTCGTCGACGTGTTCGTGCCCTGACATGCCGGAGATCCAGGCCGTCGCGCGGTACGCCGTGATCGCGGTGTTCGGCGTGAGTCTCGTCGCGGCGTTCGCCTCCTGGCTGGTGCGCAGCCAGCGCGTGTCGCCGTTCGGCGCGCTTGGCCGCACCCTGCGCGCGGCGAGCGAGCCGTTGATCCGGCCCGTGGAGCGGCGACTCGTCCGGGCCGGCGGCAACCCGGTGCACGCGGGATGGTGGCTGGTCGTGGGGGTCGCGGCGGTGGGCGTGGTCCTGTTGTCGCTCCTGAACTGGCTCGCGGGCGAGCTGTACGGCGTCGGCGCGGCGTTCGCGGGCGGCCCGCGTGTCGCGCTGGCGTTTCTCATCGTCGCCGCGTACAACGTCGTGTTCGTCGCGCTGGTGGTGCGGGTGGTGGCGAGCTGGTTCGGCCGGTTCCGCTACACCTGGTGGCTGCGGCCGGCCTATGTCCTCACCGACTGGGTGGTCGAGCCGATCCGCCGCCTGCTCCCGGCCGGCGGCACGATGGATTGGAGCCCGCTCGCCGCCTGGCTCGCCCTCTGGGTGCTGAAGCAGGTGCTGCTGGCCCTCGTTGGACTGTGACCGCCCGGCTCGCGGTGCGCGGTGTGACGGCCGCGGCGCTCACGCAAGCGCTGCTGGACGCTTCTTGAAGACCCGAAACAGATAGGCCAGCGACGGCAGCAGGACGGCCGCCCCAAGGGCCAGCGCGCCCAGGGCGAGCCGCAGCGTCGCGGCGGGCGCCGCCGCGTCGGCGATCGTCACGTCGGGGGGAAGCAGGTACGGATACTGGCTCAATCCCCACCCCCACAAGATCAGCGAGACCTGAATCGCGGCGACGACGCGGGCGACGCGCCAGGCGCCGCGCCACAGGGCGGCGAGCGCCGTGATCGCCGCGACGGCGGTGAACGCGTGGAGCGGGACGGCCCAGCCCGCGAAGATCAGCCCGTTGCGCACGCGCGGCGCATACCGGGCGGACAGGAGCAGTGCCAGGACTGCCGCACCGAACAACGCCACCCCGGTGCCCAACGCGCGCGCCCGGAAGTCCGCCCGCAGCTCGCGGTCCTCCGCCTCGAGCGTCAGGTAGACGGCCGCGAGAAACGCGAAGGCCACCAGGGCGAACACCCCGACGGACAGCGTGAACGGATTGAGCCACGGCCCAACGTAGATGCTGTAGAACCCTTCCCCCTTCCCGCTTCCCCCTTCCCCGAGCGCGCCCGACGCGATCGCACCGACGGTCGTGCCGAGCAGCAGCGGGGTGATCAGACTCGCGATCGCGAAGGTCACACCCCAGTGGTGCAGCTCCTTGTCCTCGGTGCCGCCGTAACGCCAGAACGTGAACGCCGAGCCGCGCAACACGATGCCGATCAAGACGAGCGAGAGGGGGATATGCAGCAGCGTGCCGAGGCGCGCGAACGCCGGCGGAAAACAGGTGAAGAGGAGCACGACCGCGAGGATCAGCCAGACGTGATTGGCCTCCCACACGGGACCGATCGCCTCGGCGACGAGATCGCGCTGGCGCTGCTTGCGCGGGCCGGTCGCGAAGAGATCCCACACGCCGCCGCCGAAATCGGCCCCGCCGAGCAGGGTGTACGCATTGAGGGCGACGAAAATGACTCCGGCGAGCACATCGTAGAACCCCCGCCACTCCGGAACGTCAGGGCTGCGCAGTATCTGCCGGTACAGGAGCCAGCACACGATGACGCCCAGGAAGCAGTAGAGCAGCGTGAAGGTCAAGAACGGGACGACGAGGCCGGGCATCGGCGTCACCGCGTCGCGCGTCTTCAAGACCCCGTAGATCACCCACGGCTGCCGACCCAGCTCCGTCACCATCCACCCCGCCTCGACGGCGATGAACCCCATCGGCGTGCCGAGCGCGAGCGCCCGCATCAGCCAGCGGTGGTGCGCCAGGTCGGTCCGCCGCCACGCCAGCCATCCGGCCCAGACGGCGACCAGGGCCATGTAGGTCCCCAGCGCCACCATCAGCTGGAAGGAGAGGTGCACGGCCGGCACGCTCGGCCATTCGTCCTGCGGCGCCGCGTCGAGCCCCTGCACCCGCGCGTTGGGGTCGTGGAAGGCGAGCAGCGACAGCCCGCGCGGGATCTCGAGGGCGAAGCGGGTCTCCCGCCGGGCCACGTCCGGCCAGCCCCCCAACGAGAGCGGCGCGCCCGACTCGGTGCGAAACAGCGCCTCGGCCGCGGCGAGCTTCAGCGGCTGGTACCGCGCGATGTGGCGGGCCGCCATGTCCCCGGAGATGGGCTGCAGCACGGCCGCGGGCGCGCCCACGAGGAGCGCGATCTCGAGGGCGCGACGGTGGAACGCGTTCGCCGGGTCTTTGAGCAGGAAAAACGCGTGGATCCCCGCCACCGCGAGCCCGGTGGCGGCGTAGGCCGCGAGCGTCATGTGCAGCGCTTGCGGGAACGCGGCCGGGCTCGCCATGGCCGCGACCGGGTCGACGTTCACGGCACGGCCGTCGACGAGCTGGAAGCCGGTCGGCGCGTTCATCCACGCGTTCGCAATCACGACGAAGATCCCCGAGGCCGCACCGCTCAGCGCCACCGCCACGCCCGCGCCGAGGTGCGCCCGCGCCGAAATGCGGTCCCACCCGTACAGGTAGACGCCCAGGAAGATCGCTTCCGTGAAGAACGCGAAGCCTTCGAGCGAGAACGGCATGCCGATGATCGACCCGGCGAACCGCATGAACCCCGGCCACAAGAGTCCCAGCTCGAACGACAGCACCGTCCCGGAGACGGCGCCGACCGCAAAGAGAATGGCGGTGCCCCGCGCCCAGCGCTTCGCGAGGTCCAGATAGATCGCGTGCCCCGTCACCTGCCAGCGCCGCTCCGCCACGACCATCATGACGGGCATGGCGATGCCGACGACCGCGAACACGATATGAAATGCGAGCGAGACGCCCATCTGCGAGCGCGCGGCGAGGAGATCGGGCATCGCTAGTTCAGCTTCGCCAGGCGATCGCGAATCGCTCCGGTGTTCGAGAATTCCGCGCTCATCGCCTGCAGCAGCAGCTTCGCCGAATCCGGCAGCCCGGCGGCTGTGAGGGCATCCGCACGGAGCAGCCCGACCCGGAACCGCAGAAAGCGGCTGTCGGGCGTTGCGGGGAACCACTTGAGCGCTGCCAGAGCGCCCTTGCCGTCGTGCCTGTCCACAATGAGCGACTCCACGGTCAAGAGGCGGACCGCGGTGTCGTCGGGATAGCGCTGCGCCAGCTCGCCGATGAGTTGCGCCGCGTCCGCTGACTTCCCCTCACGGCGGTCCGCCATCGCCTGGTGATAGAGCCCCGCCATGAGCAGGTGGCCGACGTCGCTGGGATCGTCGCCCCGGATGCCCACGCCACCGGCATAACTGTAGACCAGGTCCCCGCCCTTGTCCCCCGCCTGGTACAGGGCGTACGCGCCCGCGAGTCCGGCAACGCCGGAGGCGACGAGGGCCGCGCGGTGGTACGTGGCGTAGCGGGTGCGGCGGACGGCCAGCGCCACGATCTCGAGCAGGGCCACGCCGAGGAAGATGTTCCGGGTGCGCTGCCCCCACGCTTCGTGGTCCTGGACCGCGGCGCGGGCACCGGGCACGCGCTCGACAGGCCCGTGCGCCGCGAGACCGGACTGCACGGCCAGCACCGCGGCACCGGTGCCGACGAGCAACAGCGTGGCGGCGGCCGGCCCGGTGAACGCGAGCCGTTCCGAGCCGAGGAACGAAAGCCACCGGAACAGGACGCCGCAGAACAGGAGGGCGATGACGAAGTGGACGATCTGGGGATGCAGCGGCGCGAGCGCAGGCATGGCGTAAGATACGTGGGAGACGCTAGATTTCGAGCGACAACCGAGTTCGTGGTGATTTGCGGCCTATTGCAGCCACGTTAAACAATTCGCTAAAACGCCAGGATGACCATCACCCTCCGCGACCTCTTGAATGACGGCAAAGTCCACGTCCTCGACGGGGCGATGGGCACCATGCTGTATTCCAAGGGCTTCTTCCTCAACGTCTGCTACGACGAGCTGAGCGTGAAACAACCGAAGCTCGTCCAGGAAGTGCACGAGGCCTACGTCCGCGCCGGCGCCGAGATCCTCGAGACCAATACCTTCGGCGCCAACCCGGTCAAGCTCCGCACCTTCGGGCTCGCCGACGACACCGAACAGATCAACCGAACCGCGGCCGAGCTGGCCCGCAAAGCGAGCGCCGGCCGGGCCAGTGTCGTGGGCGCCATCGGGCCGCTCGGAGTGCGGCTCGAGCCGTTCGGCGCCCTGTCCCGGGAGGAGGCGTTCGCGCACTTCCAGCGGCAGGTGCAGGGGCTCGTGGCGGGCGGGGTGGACGGGTTCATCCTGGAGACCTTCTCCGACGTGGACGAGATCCACCAGGCACTGCGCGCGGCGCAGAGCGTCTCCGATCTGCCCGTCATCGCGCAGATGACGATCGGCGACGACGGCCTCACCCATTACGGCACCGCACCCGAGACCTTTGCCAAGCAGTTCGCCGAGTGGGGCGCCGACGTAATCGGGGTGAACTGCTCGGTCGGCCCGGCGGGCGTACTGGAGGCGGTCGAGAAGCTGGTGAAGGCCACCGACCGACCGATCTCCGCCGTGCCCAATGCCGGCCTCCCCAAGGACGTGGGCGACCGCAAGATCTATCTCGCCTCACCCGAGTACATGGCGAGCTACGCCCGTCGCATGATCGAGGCGGGCGCCCGCGTCGTGGGCGGATGCTGCGGCACGACCCCGGAGCACATCAAGAAGATCCGCGACTACGTGGCGAGCGTGGTGCCCCGGCACCAGCCGGTGGTGCAGTCGCGCGAGACGGTCGCGCCGCCCGCCGGCGTGGAGGAGGTGCCCCTGGCCGCGCGCTCGCGCTGGGGTGCCAAGCTGGCCGCGGGCAAGCTGGTGACGAGCGTGGAAATCGTGCCGCCTAAGGGGGTGGACCCGACGCCGATGCTCGAGCAATGCCGGGCCCTCAAGGCGGCGGGGGTGGACGCGGTGAATGTGCCCGACGGTCCGCGGGCCCAGAGCCGGATGGGCGTCCTGCCGTCGGCCATCCTGATTCAACGAGAAGTGGGGATCGAGACCGTCATTCACTACTGCTGCCGGGACCGCAACCTGCTCGGCATGTTGTCGGACATCCTGGGCGCGCACGCGGCCGGACTGCGCAATATCCTCATTATCACCGGCGATCCACCCAAGATGGGCCCCTACCCCGAGGCGACGGCCGTCTTCGACATCGACTCGATCGGCCTCACCAACCTGGTGTATCGGCTGAACCACGGGCTCGACCCGGGCAACAATCCGATCGGCGTGCCGACCAGGTGGGCGATCGGCGTGGGAGTGAACCCCGGCGCCGTGGAGCTGGACCGCGAACTGTCCCGGTTCCACTGGAAGGTGGACGCGGGCGCGGAGTTCGCCGTCACGCAGCCGGTGTTCGACGTGCGCCAGCTGGAGAGCTTCCTCAAGCGCGTGGAAGCGTATCGCATCCCGATCGTGGCGGGGATCTGGCCGCTGGTGTCGCTCCGCAACGCCGAGTTTCTCGCCAACGAGGTGCCCGGGGTCGTGGTGCCGGCCGAGGTGTTGGAGCGGATGCGCCGGGCGCAGGATAAGGGGAAGGAGGCCGCGCTGGCCGAGGGGGTGAAGATCGCGCGCGAGATGTTCGAGCAGGTGAAGAGCAGCGTGCAGGGGGTGCAGGTGAGCGCCCCGTTCGGGCGAGTAGAGGTGGCGCTGGAGGTGTTCGGCTAGTCGCGAGGCGGCCATGTGGCGGCCGCGCAACAGCGCGTCTCCCAACCGCGCTCGGGAAATGTCGGCACGAGCGGTGCAACACTCCCGGCCGCCGATGGCCCTCGTCGCAGGCCTGGCGGCTGCCGCCGCTCTCCTCTCCCCTCAACAGTCCTCGCGGCCTGATTACGCGCAGCAGCCTCTGGTCAGTGAGCGCCTGTACCAGCGCGTGCGGTTCGAGGCGGATGGTACGGGTCGACGCGACCTGAGAGTGCGCGTGCGGGTCCAGACCGAAGGGGGCGTGCAGGCGCTCGGCGAAATCACCTACGACTACAACTCCGCCGAAGAGACGCTGGAAATCGATTCGGTCCTGGTCCACAAGGTCGGCGGCACCACGGTCGCGGCCGGCCCCGACGCGGTGCAGGACGTCACCGCCCCGGTCGCGCGGCTCGCTCCCGTCTACTCGGATCTGCGGAACAAGATTCTCACGGTTCCGTCCCTCCGCCCGGGAGACACGCTCGAACTGCATGCCGTGTGGCTGCGCCGGACGCCGCTCTCCCCCGGCCACTTCTGGTATCAGGAAGACTTCACGACCGACGGCGTCGTGCTGGACGAGCGCCTCGAGCTCGACGTGCCACGGGGCAGCTACGTGAAGGTGAAGTCGGCGCCCGGCATCGAACCCCAAGTGTCGGACTCGGGCGACCGGCGCGTGTACCGCTGGAAGCACGCGAACCTCGAGGTGCCTTCGGAGACCGCACGGCGTCGGCGGGCCGCCGAGGATCCGTGGATCCCGAGGGTTCATTCGGTGCAGGTGAGCACGTTCCGCTCGTGGGAGGATGTCGGGCGCTGGTACGGTGACCTGGCGCGGGAGCGCGAGGCGGTGGGCCCGGAGATCCGGGCGAAGGCACAGGACCTGGTGCGTGACCGCCGTACCCTGCGGGATACGCTCGAGGCCCTGTACGACTTCGTCTCGAAGGACTTCCGTTACGTCAGCCTTTCTTTCGGCGTGGGACGCTATCAACCGCACGCCGCCAAGGACGTGCTCGCCAATCAGTACGGCGACTGCAAGGACAAGCACACCCTGCTCGCCAGCCTGCTCGCGGCGGTCCATGTGCGCGCCTTCCCCGCTCTGATCTCGTCGGAGGCGGAGATCGACCGCGACGTCCCGTCTCCGGCGCAGTTCGACCACGTGATCAGCGTGATCCCGGCCGGCGACGACCTCATCTGGCTCGACGCGACGCCCGGGGTATCGCCGTTCGGCTTCCTCTTGTACGGCCTCCGGAACAAGCAGGCGCTCGTGGTCAGCGCGGACGCCGCACCGCAGCTGCGTTTGACGCCGCGTGAGCCGCCGTTCCCGACGCAGCTGGAGGTGGACGTCACCGGCCAGCTGACGGACCTCGGCACTCTGAGAGTCGCGGTGCGCCACGTGGTCCGCGGCGACGCCGAAGTGCTCCTCCGGCTGGGGTTCCGGGCGGCACCGGCGGCCCAATGGACATCCTTCGGCGCGGCGCTGGCCTCCGCCGAGGGTCTATACGGCGACGTGACCGACGTCCAGCCGGGCAATCCGACGGCCACGCGCCAACCGTTCGAGGTCGCGTTCCAGCTGGTCAAGGCCGGGTACGTGACGTGGTCCGGCAAGCGAGCGCGGGTCCCGGCGCCCCTGCCGACGCTCGACTTGCCGAGAGACACGAGCGACACCGCAGGTCTGCATGCGTCTCTGCCGGACCAGGATTACACGGCGCGCCTGAGGCTCGTTCTGCCCGCGAGCGTCACGGCCCGCACCCCGGTCCCGGTCGCGTTGACGCGACCCTACGGCGAGTACCACTCGAGCTACTCGGTGCACGGCGACACCATGCTCGCCGAGCGTGCACTCCATCTGACCGGTCGCATCCTCTCCGGCACCGGGCAACGCGACCTGACGGCATTCGTCCGGGTGATCCGCGAGGACGAGGGCCAGGAGATCGCGCTGGAGCGCGCCACCTCGGGTGCCGACTCGACCGCTCCAGCCTCGGCCACCGCCGACGAGCTGCATAGCAGCGCCCTTGCTGCGCTGAACAACGGGGACGCTCGCACCGCCCTCCGCCTCTTCCGACGGGTGGTGGATCTCGATCCGCGCCACCAGTGGGCTTGGAACAACCTCGGGCGCGCCTATCTGCGGCTGGGGATGCTCGACTCCGCGATCGTGGCGTTCAAGCGGCAGGCGGACATCAATCCGTACGATCAGTACGCGTACAACAACCTGGGCCTGGCCTTCTGGCGGCAGCGCAAGTACGGAGAGGCCAGGGACGCGTTCCAACAGCAGCTCAAGGTCAGCCCGCTCGACCGCTACGCGCACGCGAACCTCGGCCGTATGTACGCCGAGCAGCATCGCGACTCGGCGGCCGTGACGGAGCTGGGGCAGGCGATCTCGATCAGCGCCGACGACCCGCAACTGCACGTGGACCTCGGGAAGGCATACCTGAGCGTCGGTCAGCCCGACAAGGCCCAGCGAGAGTTCGACCGCGCGATCGAGCTCGCTCCGATTCCGGTGATGTGGAACAACGTGGCCTATGCGTATGCCGTGCAGGGGGTGAACCTCGCGCGCGCGGAGCAGTACGCCCGCTCGGCCGTCGACGCGACGGCGGCGAGCGCCCGGAACGTGACCCTCGATCACGTCGGGCTCAAGGATGCGGCGGCCGTGTCCAGTCTCGGCGCGTTCTGGGACACGCTGGGATGGGTGTACTTCCGCGAGGGCAACTCGCTCGAAGCCGAGCGGTATGTCCGGGCCGCGTGGCTCTTGAATCTGAACGGTGAAGTCGGTGACCATCTGGCGCAGATCGAGGAGCGGCTGGGGCGCAAGGACGACGCGGCTCGCACGTACGCGCTGGCGCTGGCGGCGCGCCGCCCGCTGCCCGACACGCGCGCGCACCTCGCCAAGCTGCTCGGCGGCGACCGGCAGATCGACGCCATGGTCGAGCGGGCACGCTCAGAGCTGGTCCAGTTGCGGAGCGTCCCCCTGGGGACGACCCTGAGAGAGGACCTGCAGGGCACGGTCACGCTGCTGTTCGGGTCGGGGCCGAAGGTGGAACAGATCACGTTCGCCCCCGGCAGCGATCGGTTGCGCGTACTCGACGGCGCCCTCCGCGCGGCCCGCTACCCTCTCGAGCTTCCCGACTCGAACCCGGTCAAGGTGCTCCGGCGCGGTGTGGTTACCTGCTCGTCCGACAAGGGCAGGTGCGTCATCGTGCTGGACGAGCCCGGGCTCCTCGCGACGGAGGACGTCGCGCGCTAGCCGCCCCGGCCGTCCGCATCCCAGATTAGGGTCCCATGGCGTCGTGTCTCCCGCTCCGCTGGCGCCTCGTCGCGCCGACCCTGGCCGCCCTCGCGGGGGCGCCGGGTGCCGCCAGCGCGCAAGATTCCTCGCCCGCCCGTTTCATCCACCGGACGCGACTCGACAACGGCCTCGAGGTGATCACCGTCGAGAACAACACGGTCCCGCTCGCGACCGTGCTCGTCGCGGTGCGCAACGGCGCCTTCACCCAGGACTCCGCCGACCAGGGCATGGCGCACCTCTACGAACACCTGCTGTTTCGCTCGTACGGTGGTGGCAGGCCCGATGCGTTCGGCCTCGAAGTCTCACGCCTCAATGGCCGTTACAACGGCGCCACCTCGGAGGAGGTCGTCTACTACCATGTTGCGGTCCCGTCCCGGAACGTGGAACAGGGTATCAAGCTCGTGGCCCGGTTGGTCCGGGAGGCGCGCTTTTCGAACGGCGACTTGAAGGCCGAGCGACCGGTCGTCCTGGACGAGCTGCAGCGCGACGAATCCGACCCGGAGGAGCAGCTCCAGCGGCACGTGGACCGGATGCTGTGGGGCGCGTCCTGGTGCCGTAAGGACGTGCGGGGCGACAGCACCTCCCTCGCCGGCGTTACGCTCGACCGCCTGAAGCAGACGTACGCGCGCTATTACCTCCCCAACAACTCGGCCCTCATCGTGACCGGCGATGTGTCGAGCGATCGCGTGTTCGAACAGGCCCGCGACGCGTTCCGCGACTGGCGGCCCGGGCCCGATCCGTTCGTCGACCACCCCCTTCCCCCCATCGCCCCGCGGACGACCAGCACCGCCGTGGTCGTAGCGGCCGACGTGCGCGACGTGACCATCCGGGTCGCCCTGCAAGGTCCGGGCGTGGGCACGGACACCGCCGCGACATACGCCGCGGATGCGCTGTTCGACGTGCTCGACGACCCGGCCTCCGCGTTCCAGCACCGGTTGGTCGACCAAGGGCCCTTCCAGTCCGTGTGGGGCCATTACCTCACACTGGACCACACCGGGCCGATCGAGATCGTGGGGAAGACCACCTCCGAGCGGGCGGAGGAGGCCCTGACAGATTTGTTCGACGAGCTCGAGAGTCTCGAGACGCTCGAAGGCGTCACCGAAGAGGACCTCACGATCGCCAGGAAGCGTCGCGAGGTCTCGATGGCGTTGACGCTCGAGCGGACCTCCCTGCTGGCGCCGCAGCTCGCCAGCTGGTGGAGCAGCGCCGGGCTCGACTACTACCTGGGCTACGACGCCCGAATGGCCGCGCAAACGGTGGACGACCTGCGACGGTTCGCGCGCGCCTACATCGTCGGACGGCCGCGCGTCATCGGTGTGCTCGCCCCGCCCGAGACCACGGAACAGGTGGCCGCGGCCTTGCGGCGCGGCGTGGCGGGCGCGCGATGAGCGCCGTGACCGCGCTCTACGCGCGTGGGACCGTCGCCCTCGGCTTGCTGGTCGCGGCGCGGGGCGGCCCATCCTCCCCGCGTCCCGGCTCGCCCGGCGGACCCGGGGATACCCTCACCGCGTCCTACGTGGTATCCGGCATCCGCGTGATCCAGCGCTCTTCTCAGGTGAACGATGTCGTCGCGATGCGCCTTTATCTGCTCGGCGGCACCCGTCAACTCACGGAGCGCACCGCGGGCATCGAGGCGCTGCTGCTGCGCGCAGGAGCGTACGGCACCGACCAGTTTCCGGGCGACGAAGCCCGTCGCGCGCTGGCCCGTACGGGCGCCATCACGATCATCGAGCCGGACCTCGATTGGACGATGTTCGGCTTCACCGTGCTCGCCGGCGACCTCGACGTTGCCTGGCGCGTGTTCGCCGATCGCATCATGCATCCCACGCTCGCCGAGCAGGACGTCGCCCAGGTCCGTGCCAGGCTCCTGACCGAGGCGCATCGCCGCTACACCGAGCCCGACGAGCGGCTGCACGCGCTCGCCATGCGGGCCCTGTTCGCGGACCATCCCTACGCGCTCGACCCAGCCGGCACAGAGACGTCGCTCGCGGCCTTGACCGCCGCCGACCTCAAGACCTATGCGCGCGAGCAGCTCGTCACGTCCCGGCTGCTGCTGGCGGTGGTGGGAAACGTGACGCGCGTGCATGTCGAATCGCTCGTGACCGCGACGCTGGGCCGGCTGCCGCCGGGCGCCTACCACTGGGTCCTCCCGCCCGCGGCGCCCTCGCGCAAGGCGCACTGGCTGATCCAGCAGCGCCCGATACCCACCACGTACATGCTGGGTCTGTTCGCGGGGCCCCCTCCGACGAGCCGCTCCTACTGGGCCTTCCGCGTCGCCACGGCGCTCCTTTCGTCCCGGCTCCACCGCGCGATCCGGACCGACCGGGGACTCTCGTACGCCGCCTTTGCGCCGTACCTCGAGGCCGCCATACCGGTCGGCGGGGCGTACGTCAGCACGCCCAAACCGGATCAGGTGCTCCCGCTCATGATCGAGCAAATCGGGGAGCTCGAGGGCCGGGAGCTCGACTACTTCGGATTGTCCCGTTTCATCGACACCTTCGGGTTCGAGTACCTCGCGGAGAACGCCACGGCGCCCGGGCAAGCCGATTTCCTGGCGC
>QHUT01000003.1 GCA_003222055.1 Gemmatimonadota bacterium | reverse complement strand
CGGCCACGGCGGATCTTGCCGTGTCGGATCAGCTGGCCCGTCACGAACTTCGCGGTGTTGATGCCTACCGCGAAGCAGATCCCCTGTGCCGGCAGGATGACGGCGGTGTTGACGCCGACCACCCGACCGCGCGAGTCCACGAGCGGACCCCCCGAGTTACCGGGGTTGAGCGCGGCGTCCGTCTGAATCACGTCGTCGATCAGCCGCCCGCCCACGGAGCGGAAGGAGCGGCCCAGCGCGCTCACCACTCCGGCGGTGACGGTGCTCTGGAAGCCCAGCGGGTTGCCGATCGCGACGACCAGCTGGCCGACGCGCAGCCTCGCCGAATCGCCCAGCTCGGCGACGGTGAGAGAGACGGGCGGGACTCGGAGCACGGCGAGGTCCGTGTCGGGGTCGTCTCCCACCAGCTCGGCCCGCACCCGGCGGCCGTCGGGGAACGCGGCCTCGAGCCGCGTCGCCCCGTGGACTACATGGCTGTTGGTCAACACGAACCCGTCGGGCGTGAACACGAACCCCGAGCCGTTCCCGGGCACCTCGCGCGCCGGCCGGCCCCGTCGCTCCACCTTGTGGCGCACCTCCACGCTCACCACGGCGGGACCGACCTGCTCGGCGGCTCCGGTCACCGCCCGGGAGTAGGCGTCGAGCAGCTCGCCATCCGCCGCTCGAGCCCCCCCGCTCGTCGCGGGGGGGGAAATTGTATCGTCCGAAATCGCACGCAGTGTGGCGGTCATCGAAGAGCCTCCTTCATATGTTCCAACAACGCCGCATGGTTCCCGCTCCGGGCGGCCCCGGGTGCCGTATATTTGCTTCGTATATGGACGTTACAGGCTCGCTTGCAGTCGTGACCGGCGCGACCGAAGGCATCGGTCGCGCCACGGCGCTCGCCCTGGGCCGCTCGGGGGCCCGCGTCGCCATCTGCGCCCGCACGGAGGCGAACGTGCACGCCACGGTGCGCGAGCTCAAGGCCGCCGGGATCGACGCCCTCGGCATGGCGTGCGACGTCTCCGACCCGGCCTGCGTGGACGCGTTCGCGGCCTTCGTGACCCGGGAGCGGGGCGCTCCCCGCATGCTCGTGAACAATGCTGGAATAGGGCGGTTCAAGCCGCTCGCCGAGCTGTCGCTCGCGGACTGGGACGAGACCATGGGTGTGAACGTGCGCTCCCTGTATCTCGTCACCCGGTCCTTCCTCAAGGGAATGGTGGACGCGGGCGGTGGCACCATCGTCAACGTCGCCTCGCTCGCAGGCAAGAACGGCGTCGAGGGCGGCACCGCCTACTGCGCGTCGAAACACGCCGTGCTGGGCTTCTCGAAGGCGCTCATGCTGGAGGTGCGGCGGCATAACGTGCGGGTCGTGGCGATCTGCCCGGGCTCGGTCGACACCGGTTTCCGAGAGAGCCGTGCCAACCGCGCTCGGGTCCTCACCGCCGACGACGTGGCGCACGCGGTGCTGGCCACCCTGACGGTGCCGGACCGGGCGATGATAAGCGAAGTCGACATCCGGCCGACAAACCCATAGGCAAGAGACGTCGAGCGTGAAGCGTCACGCACAACCGTCGCGCAAGAACGTAGCACAGAGGCCCACGGCCTCGCGCGACGCCTCTGTGCGACGCCTTCGCGTGACGCCTTTTCTCGACGTAGTTTTGCAGTCATGCTCGACCCCATTCGGAAATTGTTGACGGAAGCCGGTAAGGCGAAGCAGACGCGGGGCTTCTGGGACGCCGCCGCGGCGATCCTGAGCGAATGGACCGGCGGCGCGCGGGTCGAGCTCAGCTACAAGGGTCTGCGCGAGGCGGGCAGCGCCCAGGCCGGGACCGCCGGAAAGCCGGGCGAGCCGTTCATTGCCGACTATCACGACGCCGAGGGGCGGCACGTCAGTGCGCGGTTCGAGGGGCTCCCCGCGGGATTCCCGGCGGACGCGGTCCGCTCCGGGCTCGAGATCGCGACCCACCTCGCCGTGATGGTGGCGCGGCGCGCCAGCCTCGAGCGCGAGCGCCGGCTCGGCACGTTTCTCGTGGAGCTGTCGCGCTGGCTGCTGGCGGCGCCGGAGCGCGAGCTGCTGTTGCGCTACACGCTGCAGAGCGTGACCAGCCTGGTCGACGCCCAGGGTGCCTACGTCGCGCTACGCAACGCGGGCGCGGATGCCCTGCGCGTGGCGGCAACCGTGGGGCAGTGCGCCGAGCTCGACGGGCTCGAGATCGCGATCGGGGCGAGCGTCACGGGCAGAGTCGTGCGGACCGGGGAGGCTCTGCTCACCGACAACATCCTGGACGAGGCGGAAGCGCAGCGGGCGCTGTCGCCATCCGGGACGGCGCGCGCGGCCATGATCGCTCCGCTGCGCACGTCGAGCGGCGTCGCGGGCGCGGTGGGCGTGGTGCGCTACCTGCGGCCCGGCGGCGAGGAGCCGCAGCCGTTCCAGCTGGTGGACCTGCAATATCTCACGGCGGTGGCCGCGTACATCGCCGGCGGGCTGGAGCTTTCCGAGGCGGTGAGCGGCGCGCGCGCCGCGGCCGAGCGCGCCCACGCCATGGTCGACGGGAGCCCGCTCCCGATGGCGCTGGTGAGCCGGAGCGGTCGGGTCCTGCAGCTCAACCAGGCGGGATGCCGCCTGTTCGGCATCCCGTCGGAAGCCCAGGCGCTCGACACGCACCTCGAAGCGCTCGGCCTCTCGCCCAGCGAGATCTCGCTCCACCTCGTGCTGGCGCGGGCGCGCGACGGTGCGCCCTGGCACGGCCGGGTCCTCGTCACGCGAGCATCCGGGGACCGGCGCTTGTGCGATTGCACCGTCACGGGCCTGTCCGGCGCCGGCCCCGACAGCCTGCTGGTCGCGCTGTACGATCGCACCGACGAGCTGCGCGCTCAGCGCGACCTCATCGCCCGCGAGAAGCTCGCCACGGTAGGCGAAATCGCCAGCGGCGTCGCTCACGAGGTGAACAACCCGCTCGCCGCCATCCGGATGGAGGCGGAGCTGCTCGGTCGCGCCAGCAAGGACCCCGAGACGAGCA
Organism: Gemmatimonadota bacterium; assembly: GCA_003222055.1. Lineage (GTDB taxonomy): Bacteria > Gemmatimonadota > Gemmatimonadetes > Gemmatimonadales > GWC2-71-9 > AG41. Next base: position 6,844 of record QHUT01000003.1, on the reverse strand, counting down.
CGACCGCGGCCACCATCACCCGCGAGGTGGACCGCGCCGCCCGCATCGTGCGCAGCCTGCTGCGGCTCGCCCGCCGGGCCGACACCGCTCCCACCCGCGTGCAGATGAACGACCTGGTGCACGACGTCGCCGAGATCCGCAAGCGGGTGATGCGCACCGAGAGCGTGGAGTTCCGGACCGGGCTCGACAACTCCGCGCCGCCCGTGCTCGGCCTGGGTCAGGAGCTGCAGCAGGTCGTGATCAACCTGGTGACCAACGCCGAGCACGTCGTGCGGGGCCGCAGCCCGGCCATCATCCGGCTCACGACGCAGTCACGCGAGGGTTGGGTCCGCCTCACGGTGGAAGACTCGGGACCGGGCGTCCCGCGGGAGATCCGCGGTCGCATTTTCGACCCGTTCTTCACGACCAAGGGTCCCGACGAAGGCACCGGCCTGGGACTCGCGATCTGCCAGCGCGTGGTCACGGAGGTGGGAGGGAAGATCTGGCTCGAGGACTCCGAGCTGGGCGGCGCCAAGTTCGTGGTCGAGGTGCCGGCCGCCCCGGAGCACGTCGAGGCGAGTACCATCGGCTGACGCGGCGCGTGCGCCGCTCAGTGCTCCAGAATGCGGGTGCGGTACAGCGCGAGGGTGATCAGACCGTAGGCGCCGAGCGCGACGAGCAGCGCGGTGAGGCGCCAGTCGAAGCCGAAGCGGGTGGCGCCCACCGCCGCCGCGACCAGCCAGGCGGCGCTGGCGGCGAAGCCGAGCACGACGACTTCCTTGCGTGCCATCAGGATCCCGAACACGTAGCCCCAGCTGAACCCGGCGATCCCGAGGAACAGCACGCCGTGCGGGATCTTCACCGGATCGATCAGGTTGAGCGCACCGGCGAAGAAGCAAAACAGACCCAGCACGGTGTAGGCCGCCAGGTGCAACGCGAGCGGCAGCGGGACGGTGCCCATCTTGTTGAAGGTCATGGCGAAAAAATACGGTGTCCGGGGTCCGGTGTCAGGGGTCCGGTTCCCACGCCACCCGGGCACCGGACCCCGGTTACCGGACACCGCTTAAGTTCCCCCCGTGCAAGCCACGCGCACTTATCTCGAACTGAGCAGTCCTCACCAGTTCCGGCCCGCGTTCGGCGACTTCCCGGACGTCGTGATCGAGCGCGTCGGCCACCCCACGCCGGCGCTCTATCGTCGGTGCTATCGCACCGTGGGCGAGGCCTACCACTGGCGCGACCGCTGGGACTGGACCGACGCCGAGATCCGCGCCCACCTCGCACAGCCCGAGATCACGCTGCACGTCGCGCGTCGGGAGGGCACGCTCGCCGGGTGGTACGAGCTGCGGCGTGTGCCGGAAGACCGCTCGGTGGAGATCGCGTATTTCGGGCTCGCCCCCGCGGCGATCGGCCGGGGCCTCGGCAAGCACCTGCTCTCCTGTGCGGTGCGCGACGCCTGGGCGCTCGCGCCGTCGCGGGTGTGGCTGCACACGTGCACCCTCGATCATCCCGCGGCGCTGCCGAACTACGAGAAGCGGGGCTTCGCGCGGTACAAGACCGAGACGTACGAGGTTAACTTCCCTTCGTGAACGTCACGCTCTCGCGCGCGCAGAAGCTGATCATCGCCGCCGTGCTGATCGTGCCGGTTCTGCTGTTCGCTCTCTACACGTGGTCTGCCCTGACGTGGAGCTACTCCAGCGGGGAGCGGGCCGGGTACGTGCAGAAGTTCTCCAAGAAGGGCTGGATCTGTAAGACCTGGGAAGGCGAGCTCGCCATCGTGTCCATCCCCGGCACCATGTCCGAGAAGTTCTACTTCACCGTGCGCGACGACTCGACCGCCGCGCGGGTGAACCAGACCATGGGCAAGCGCGTCGCGCTCGTGTACCACCAGCATGTGGGTATTCCCACGAGCTGCTTCGGAGAGACCGAATACTTCGTGGTGGACGTGAAGAGCGTGGAATGACGACGTCGAACAGCTTCGGGTCCCGCGCGCAGCTCAAGGCCGCCGGCCGCACCTTCGAGATCTTCCGCCTGGACGCGCTCGAGCGGCGCGGGCTCTCGGTCTCGCGCCTCCCGTTTTCGCTCCGCATCCTGCTCGAGAACCTGCTGCGCCGCGAGGACGGTCAGACGGTGCGCGTCGAGGAAATAGAAAAGTTGGCGCGCTGGGACTCCAAGAAAACCCCCGACGACGAGATCGCCTTCATGCCGGCCCGCGTCCTGATGCAGGATTTCACCGGCGTGCCGGCCGTGGTGGACTTGGCCGCCATGCGCGACGCGATGCAGGGCATGGGCGGCGACCCGAAGACCGTCAACCCCCTGCTTCCCGCCGAGCTCGTGATCGACCACTCCGTGATCGTGGACGAGTTCGGCACACCCACGGCGTTCCAGGCGAACGCCGATCTCGAGTTCCAGCGCAACCGCGAGCGCTATGCACTGCTGCGCTGGGCGCAGCAGACGTTCCGGGCCTTCCGCGTGGTCCCGCCCGACACCGGGATCGTCCACCAGGTGAACCTCGAATACCTGGCACGGGTAGTCTTCACAACCGAAGGCCGTGAGCCGCAAGCGTATCCCGATACGCTGGTCGGCACCGATTCGCACACCACGATGATCAACGGGCTCGGCGTGCTCGGCTGGGGCGTCGGCGGCATCGAAGCCGAGGCCGCCATGCTCGGCCAACCGGTGTCGATGCTGATTCCGCAGGTCGTCGGGTTCCGGCTGACGGGCAAGCTGGCCGAAGGCGCGACCGCAACCGACCTGGTCCTCACCGTGACGGAGATGCTCCGCAAGAAGGGCGTGGTGGGGAAGTTCGTGGAGTTCTACGGCCCCGGGATCGCGACGCTGCCGGTCGCCGACCGAGCCACCATCGGCAACATGGCCCCCGAGTACGGGGCCACCGTGGGCATCTTCCCCGTCGACCAGGAGACGCTCCGCTACCTCGAGTTCACGGGCCGCCCCAAGGAACAGGTGCAGCTCGTCGAGGCGTACATGAAGGAGCAGGGCCTGTTCCACTCGGCCGCGAGCCCCGAGCCCGTGTATTCCGACACCCTCGCCCTCGACCTCGCCACCGTCGAGCCCAGCCTAGCGGGGCCCCGGCGCCCGCAAGATCGCGTCTCGCTGCGCGACGTGCCGCGCAACTTCCAGCTCGTGCTGCCGACGCTGGTGAAACCCACGTCGCCCATCGCCCCACCCACCGACGTGCGCAACCACTGGGAAGCCGAGGGGGGCCAGCCGTTCGGCGGGGGCACGGCCGTGGCCGCGCCGCCGCACCGCACCCACGTCGACCTGACGATCGACGGCACCGCGTGCAAGCTGCGTCACGGCTCGGTCGTGATCGCCGCGATCACGAGCTGCACCAACACGTCCAATCCTTCGGTGATGATCGCCGCGGGTCTGGTCGCCAAAAAGGCCGTGGAGCGGGGCCTCACGTCGCAACCCTGGGTCAAGACCAGCCTGGCGCCCGGCTCGAAGGTCGTGACGGACTATCTCCAGCAGGCCGGACTGATGCGGTACCTCGAGCAGTTGCGGTTCCACCTTGTGGGCTACGGCTGCACCACCTGCATCGGCAACTCGGGGCCCCTGCCCGAACCCGTGTCCGCCGCCGTGGCGGAAGGCGAGCTCGTGGTCTGCGCCGTGCTTTCGGGCAACCGCAACTTCGAAGGTCGCATCCAGCAGGAGGTGCGGGCGAACTACCTGGCGTCACCGCCGCTCGTGGTCGCCTACGCCCTCGCGGGGCGCATCGATCTGGATCTCCAGACCGACCCACTCGGGACGGGCAAGGACGGAAAGCCGGTGTACCTGCGCGACGTCTGGCCCTCGGCCAAGGAAGTCGACGACCTGGTCCGCTCGTCCATCAAGTCGGCGATGTTCCACAAGGAGTACGGCGAGGTGTTCGCGGGGGACGAGCGCTGGCGCGGCCTGCCGGTGCCGGCGGGCGATCGCTTCGCCTGGGAGCCCGACTCGACCTACATCCGCCGGGCGCCGTACTTCGACGGCATGCCCAAGACGCCCGGACCGATCACGGACATCCGCGGTGCACGGGTCCTCTGCCTGCTGGGCGACAGCATCACTACGGATCACATCTCTCCCGCGGGCTCGATCCGCAAGACGAGCCCGGCCGGGAAGCACCTCGTTGAGCATGGCGTCGAGCCGAAGGACTTCAACTCCTACGGCTCGCGCCGGGGCAACCACGAAGTGATGGTGCGCGGCACGTTCGCCAACGTACGCCTCAAGAACCTGCTCGCGCCGGGGACCGAAGGGCCGGTCACGCTGCATCTCCCCGATGGCGCACAGCTGACGATCTACGAGGCTTCCGTGAAGTACCAGGCCGAGGGCGTGCCGCTGCTCGCGATCGCCGGGAAAGAGTACGGCGCGGGGTCGTCACGCGACTGGGCCGCGAAGGGTCCGCGGCTTCTGGGCATCCGGGCCGTGATCGCGCAGAGCTACGAGCGCATCCACCGCTCCAACCTCGTGGGCATGGGCATCCTGCCGCTGCAGTTCCTGCCCGGCGAGACACCCGAGACGCTCGGCCTCACGGGGAAGGAAACGTTCGACCTGACGGGCCTCGCGGCCCTGCTGACGGAGGGTTTCCCGCGCGGGAAGGAGCTCACGGTCGCGGCGCGGCGCGCCGAGGGGGCGAGCGTCCAGTTTCGCACGCTGGTGCGGATCGATACGCCCCAGGAGCTGCAGTACTACCGGCACGGCGGGATTCTTGAATACGTGCTCAGACAACTGCCGCAGGGGAAAGCCTAGGGTCCGTTTCTACAGGCTCACCTGCAGGCGTCCGTAGTAGAATCCACCGTTCATGCCGAATTGCGTGACCCGCCGGCTGTAGACAAAGCGGCCGAGGCTGATATTGTCCGAGTGCACTTGCGGATCGGGGTAGATGTTGAAGATGTTCTCCCCGCCGAGCGCCAGCCGAACGCCGCCGCCCAATTCGTAGGACAGGTCGAGGTCGAAGAGCGTCTTGGCGCCGAACCGCTCGTCGTCGACCGGCTTCGTGGGATGTCGGTAGACGATCGAGCCGTAGTAGGTGGCGCGCGCCAGTCCGCTGAAGCGCCCGCGGGCGTAGCGCGCCGTCAGACCACCCTTCTCGCGTGGCAGCGCGTCTTCGAGCCGGTTCCGGTCCTCGCGGTTCAGCAGGATGTTGCGGACGGCCGGCAGGTTCCCCGTGGTGAACGTGTCCGCCATCGCTTGCGGGACGTTGACGCGCTCGACCTCGGTCTTCGTGAAGTTCGCCGATCCGGTCAGCGACAGGGTCCCTCCCGCGACCGGGCGACTGTGCGTGACGACGACATCGAGCCCGATCGTGCGCGTGTCCACGGCGTTGGTGAAGAACTGCGCGGTCGTCACGCCCAGCCGCTGGAACGGTGCGAGCAGCCGTCGGACCACCGTGCCCACCGCCGGGTCGGAGCTCTGGAACTGGCTCGAGATCACGATGCGGTCGGCGATAGTGATGCGATAGGCGTCGGCCGTGAGCGACCAGTTGCTCGCGGGCCGCGCGACCACACCGAGGCTCAGATTGACGGACGTCTCCTGCTTCAGAGGCGGCACCCCGAACGTCTGGGTCACCCGGCTCTCGTTGTTGCTTGTGAGAATGCGATTGGGAACGAGCGCTCCGCTCGTGTCGAGCACGAACTGGTTGCTCACGTTGTTGAACCACACCTGGGCGAGCGAGGGAGCGCGGAAGCCCGTGCTCGCGGCCGCCCGCAGGGCGAGCGCGGGAACCACCTGGAACCGCGTGGCCACTTTGCCGTTCACCGTGCCGCCGAAGTCGCTGTAGTGCTCGAGTCGGCCACCGACGTCGAGCAGGATGCGTTCGCTCACCTGGCTTTCGAAGCCTCCGTACACGCCGAGGCTGTTCCGCGTGCGGTCCACTTGATTGGACGGCTGGAACCCCGGGAACACCTGCGCGCCGGACTCCTTCGGCGCGCCGGTCGAGGTCGTATCGAAGTCGATGCCCGGCTGGCTGCCGCCATTGCCGAGCTGCCAGGAAGCTTCCTCCCCCGCCTCGATCCGATACTCCTCCCGACGAAACTCGCCGCCCGCCACGAAGGAGACAGAGCGCAACCCTCCCGGGCTACCGAGCGGCCGGACCAGGTCCAGGTTGCCGACCGTCTGGTTGAAGGACAGGCGCCCCGCGTCGAACGTCGTTGGGCTCGCCGCTCCCATCGAGGCGTTATCCGAGTGGTCCACGAGGAAGTGAAACGCGTTGCTGCCATGCGTGACGCTGAAGTCCACGTCCCAGGCATCGATGCTGCCTCGGACGCCGGCCGCCGCCGACTGGTCGTCGATGATCGTATGGATGTCGGGGAGGAAGCCGAAGGGATAGAGCTGGGGCACGACCCGCCCCTCCTGACTCGGCAGGCGGAAGAAGCCCGCCGAGACGCCGTCGCGATGCCCGAGACCGCCGAAGCTGTAGAACTCGGCGGTCTCGCCCAGCGGCACGACCGCATTGTAGAACGCCATGCCCTCGGTCGCCGCACTCTGCCCGACGCGCATCGTGAAGTCCTGGCGCGTGAGGTTATTGGCGCGCAGGGCCGAGTCGGTGCCGGCCTGCGTGGTGATCCCGGGAAAGATGTCGTTCCCCGAGTATGGGGCCGCGCGACTGGTCGCACCGCGATCGAGATACTGCGCGGTGACGTTGAAGAAGCCCCGGTCGCCTATCGGGAAGCCGTAGTTGGCGTCCGCCTTGACCTGGTCGCCGTCATGCTTGTCCGTGATATCCCCGAAAGCGGTGCCCCCCGGCGTCGTGCCCACGGTGCTGCTCGCGTCTACATGCTCGGTCTGTCGCTTCAGCACGATGTTGATCACACCGGCGATCGCGTCCGAGCCGTACTGCGCCGAGGCACCGTCCCGCAGCACCTCGATC
>QHUT01000078.1 GCA_003222055.1 Gemmatimonadota bacterium | reverse complement strand
AGGCCCTCTATGTCCTGCGCTCTGCGCTGGGCGATGAGGCGATCGCCCCGCGCGGCGACGGCGAAGTCGGGCTGAGCGGCGACGTCGTCTGGTGCGACGCCGCCGCATTCGAGGCGGAACTCGATGCCGGTCGACCCGGCGACGCGCTGGCGCTGTACCGGGGAGACCTGCTCGAGGGATTCTTCGTGACGGGAGCGCCCGAGTTCGAGCGCTGGGTCGAGCGCGAGCGCGGGCGACTGCGCGAGCGGGCGTCGCAGGGGGCCTGGGCGCTGGCCGAGGAGCGGGCGGCTGCGGGGGATACGGTCGAGGCGGGGCGCTGGGCGCGTCGCGCGGCCGATCTGGTACCGGCCGATGAGACGATGGCCCGACTACTCATGACCTTCCTCACAAAGCTGGGTGATCGGGCGGCGGCGATTCGGGCGTACGAAGCATTCGTCTCGCGACTCGCGGAGGAGTACGATCTGGAGCCTTCAAGGGAGACCCATGCTCTTGCGGAAGCGATCCGCCACGACGAACCGCGGCCGCCGTCGCCACGGCCGGCCCGGCCATCCGCACCTACTGCCGGCGTCGCGCCGCGCCGGCACGGCCGCACGCGAGCCCTTGCCGGGGTACTCAGCGGCGCGGCGCTGGTGGGCGCCATCGGGGTCGGTATTGTGATGCACCGTCACAGCGAGGTGAGCGCACCACCGCAGGCTCCCCGCATCTTGGTCTTGCCGTTCCAGAATCTCGGCGCAGCGGAAGACGTCTATTTCACCGACGGCATCACCGACGAGATTACCGCCCGGCTCGCGACCGTGAAAGGTTTGAGCGTGGTGGGCGGCCAGGCGGCGCAGCGGTATAGGGGAAGCCGCAAGACGCCGCGACAGATGGCCGAAGAGACTCACGCGGACTACGTGCTCGAGGGGACGGTGAGCTGGCAGCGAGCTCGGCGTGGTCCGGGGCGGGTGCGCGTACGACCGCAGCTCATCAACGCGCACGACGAGACCCAGGTGTGGGCCGCTGTCATGGACCATGACGTAAACATGACCGAGCTCTTCGCCCTCCTCTCGGGTGTCACGCAGCGCGTCGTGGACGAGTTGCACCTGGCGCTGGAACCACGCCAACAGCGCGACCTCACTGTTCTTCCCACGACGAACTTGGACGCGTACGACTACTACCTCCGAGGTCGCACGTTCGCGCACGGAACCTGGAGCACGAAAAGCAATCTCGCCGCGATCCAGATGTTCGAGCGAGCGGTGGAGCGGGACTCGGAGTTCGCCCTCGCGTACGCGCGGTTGGCCTTCTCGCACACCGAAGCATTCTGGCTGAACGATCTCAGTTTCGCGCACCTTGACACTGCGAAGACAGCCGTGGAGCGAGCGCTGAAGCTCGACCCCGATCTCGCGGAGGCCCACGTGGCGCTCGGGCACTATTACGAGGCCTGCTGTGGGGATTACGAGCGTGCGCTGCGGCACCTCGAGATGGGCCACGCCATTCGGCCCGGCGACGCGATGACCGTGATGCTCATCGGGAACGTCCACAAACGGCGGGGCGAATGGGACGAGGCCATTCGGTTTTACGAACGCGCGGCCGACCTCGACCCTCGCTGGGATCCCCCGCTCCTCAACCTCGCCACGGTGCAGCTGTGGCTGCACCGGTATGATCAGGCCGAGCAGACCAGCAGGCGAGCGTTGTCACTGGAGCCTCGTGAGGCGTTCGCGTACACCATCTTGGCGTCGGTGCCTCTGCTGCGGGATGGCGACATCGCGACCGCTCGTCGCGTTGTGCTCGAGGCTGCCGTATCAGATGCCTACGAGGGTATGAGACTCCCGTTCTACATCGAGCTCTGGGATCGTCACTACCGAACCGCGCTGGCGCGCGCGGGCGGTCGCGAGCCGGCCGGCTGGTTTTGGGAAGATTGGCTGGTCAACGATCATGTGCGGAGAGCGGTGACCCTTCGGCTCCTCGGGGACTCGGGCACGGCTCGGGTCCAGTTCGACTCAGCGCGCACGCAGCTGGAGCTGCAACTACCGCGCGCCGTGAGGCGGCAGGTGCACAACTCGATCGAAAGTGCCCTGGCGATCGCGTATGCGGGGCTGGGGCGCCGCGCTCAGGCGATCGAGTTGGCGGCGCGCGTGGTGGCATCGGACCCCCGTGGGGCGGATGCCCTGGACGGTCCGTCAGTGCTCGAGAATCTGGCGCTGGCGTACCTCCTCGCGGGCGAGAGACGGGCTGCCCTCGACCTCATCCAACGGGTCTTGTCGATGCCCGCGTGTTTTTCTCCTCAGCTGCTCCGTCTCGATCCCCTGTGGGACCCATTGCGGGGGGATCCGCGGTTCGAGCGGCTGGCGCGCGGGAGTAGTTGACGCCATTCCCGGCCGCGCTTTCCGACTGCCCCGATCGATAACGCAACGCCGCGACGGATTCTGATTACGCGCGCGCGTGCTTGTTGCGCGCTCATCTTAGCCCGTGAAACGAACGAGCCGCGAACCGCGACACGCCGCCCTAGCGGGGTTGCGGCGCGACGTTCTTCACCACCGTCCCCCCCTTCATGACGAACACCACGCGCCGCAGCGCGGTGATGTCTTCCGCTGGATTGCCGTCGACCCCGATCAGGTCCGCCTCGAGCCCCGGCGCGATCGCGCCGATCGAATCGCCCAGCGCGAGCGACCGGGCCGAGAGCGACGTGGCCGAGACGACTGCCGCCATGGGAGCCTGCCCTCCGACCTGCACCCGGTAAATCAGTTCCTCCCAGTTCCTGCCGAACGCGCCCGCCACGGCGTCGGTGCCGAACACGATCCGCAGCTTGGGGCGCCGCAGCGCCTGCTTGAAGACCTCGAGCACCAGGGGCACGGCGCGATGCATCTGGGCGAATCCCTCCTCGGTGTAGTTCTCGATGCCGAGGAAGCGCGGCTTGTTGTCGAAGTAGTTCTGGAACACGAGGTACAGGTTGGGATCGAAGAACACGCCGTGGTCGGTGATCAGGTCGAGCGTCGCCGAGTCGAGCAGCACGCCGTGCTCGATCGAGGTGGCGCCGCCGAGCACGGCGCGGCGCGCCGCCTCCGCCGCGTGCGCGTGCACGACGCAGCGCCGCCCCAGCGCCTTGGCCTCACCGCAGGCGGCCGCCAGCTGCTCTTCCGTGAGGTTCGGCCCGCCGCCCTCGCGGATGCTTTTCGAGCCGAGGATCTTGATCACGTTCGCGCGCGCGGCCACGCGCTGCCGCACGGCGCGCCGCAGCGCGTCCGCGTCGCCGTCGGCGGGAGTGATCCAATCGAGCGACGTGATCACGCGGGGGCCCGGTATCGTGCCCCGGGCGATGGCGTCGCGCAGCTCGCGATCGAGATTCGAGCCGATGCTCTGAACGGTCGTGATCCCCGCCATGAGGGCGCGGTACGCGTTTTCTTCGGCGTAGAGCACCGTCTCCTCGAGCGGCTCCGCCCCGCCGGGATCATTGTGCGCCCGGCCGTCGGCATCGAAGTGCGACGTGAGATGCACGTGCGTGTCGACGCCGCCAGGCATCACGGTCAGGGTGTGGAGATCGTAGGTCGCCGTGGTGACCGTAGGGTCGACGCGCACGATGCGCGATCCGGCGATGACGATGGTCGTGTGGTGCGCGACTGCGCCACGCCCGTCGAGGACGGTGCCTGCGCGAACGGTGATGGTCGGCGCCTGTCCCAGCGCGAGGGAGGGAACGACGAGGGCAGCCACTAGCGCGCGACGGCTAACCGGCATGGGCGAGCCTCCAGTACGGAGCGTCTACCAGACCGACGCCAGCAGGTAGATCGCCGCCGCCAGAATGATCGGCGCCGAGTACACCCCCGGCATCGCCTTCCTCATATACACCGACCCGCCCAAGTGCAGCAGCCCGTTCCCCGCCATCACGATCCCGAAGATATAGGCCGCCGGTCGCATCCCGGGCTCTCCTCGGAAAGCGGCCGGCGCAAGCGCGAACAGAAAGACGGTGACCGTGATGAGCCCGCCGAGCCAGTAGGGGAACGTGAAGGTCGGAAGCGGCAGGAAGGGGAATCGCGCCCGGATGGCCCGCACGGCGGGATTGTACAGGGACAGGAAATCGGTCCGCGCCTCGTCCACGACGTGAATGCCGAGTGCGATGCACAGCGCGACCCAGGCGGCGCCAAAGCGCGACGCCCCGTCACCTAGCAGCACCGCACGCCCTTCCCCTTCGCCTCGAAGAACTCCGCGACGTACTCGCGCTCACTCAGCTTCGGCGCGTGCCCCGCTAACCGACAATGCTCGACGTACGCCGCGTAATCCGGCGCCCCGACGATGCGCCGCAGCACGCGCGCGAGTCGGGTGGGGAAGGGCGTGGCCTCGTCCCTCTTCCCCCTTCCCTCGTCCCCTTCAGTCCCCCGTCGCATATCCCGTCTCCACGAACGGCGCCTCGTGCACCACCGCCGCCTTGCGCCGCGTCACCACCAGCCACCACTCCCGCACGGATGTCACGATCAATACCGCGACCACCAGCATGAACAAGAGCGCCACGAACGTGTTCAGCCGGTCGTTGAAGATGAGCCGTCCGGCGTGGGGGTCGGTCGACCCCGCGAGCGACGCCGCGTGCGCCAGAAACCCCAACCGCGGATCGGACGAGAACACCTTCTGCCACCCGGCCGTCATCGTGACCGTCACGAGCCAGGCGAGCGGCGCAAGCGTGACCCATGCGAACCGCTGCCGACCCATCTTGATGAGAATCGTCGTGCCCACGCACAACGCCACGGCGGCGAGCAGCTGGTTCGAGATCCCGAACAACGGCCACAGCGAATTGATCCCGCCCAGCGGGTCGACCACGCCCTGATACAGGAAATAGCCCCACCCCGCGACGATACAGGCGCTGGACGCGATCACGCTCGGGTACCAGGACGTCTCGCCGAACTTCGGCCAGACGTGACCGACGATCTCCTGCAGCATGAACCGCCCCACCCGCGTCCCGGTGTCGATCGTCGTGAGGATGAACAACGCCTCGAACATGATGGCGAAGTGGTACCACAGGGCATCGAGGGTACGGCCCCCGCCCGCCAGCGCCCCCGTGGCGCTCGCGAAGATCTGCGCCATGCCGACCGCGAGCGAGGGCGCGCCGCCCGAGCGGGCGACGAGCGTGGCTTCCCCCATCCGGGCGGCGAGCGCCTGCATGGTCTCGGGAGTGACCACGAAGCCCGCCTGGCCTAGCGCCTGCGAGGCCTGTGCCAGCGCCGCCGGCGTAGTGTTCATCGCGAAATAGACCCCGGGGTCGAGCGTGCATGCCGCGATCATCGCCATCACCCCCACGAACGACTCCATCAGCATGCCCCCGTAGCCGATCATGCGGGCGTCGGATTCGCGCGCGATCATCTTGGGAGTGGTGCCGGACGCGACGAGCGAGTGGAATCCTGATATGGCGCCGCAGGCGATGGTGATGAACGCGAACGGGAACAGCTTGCCCGCGAACACCGGACCCTCCCCCAGCGTGGCGAACGGCGTGAGCGCCGGCATCTTGAGCGGCGGCAGGATCACCAGGATCGCAAACGCGAGCACCAGGATAGTGGTGATCTTCAGGAACGTCGAGAGGTAGTCGCGCGGGCACAACAGCATCCACACCGGCAAGACCGAGGCGATGAACCCATAGGCCACCATCATCCACGTGAGCGTCGTGGCGCTGTGGGTGAACAGGGGGGCGAGGTGCGGCTGGCCCGCCACCCAGCCTCCCGCCACCAGCGCACCCAGGAGCAGCAGGGCGCCAGCGGCCGAGGCCTCGCCCACCCGTCCCGGCCGCCACCGCTTCATCCACCACCCCATCAGCAGCGCGATCGGCACGGTGCAGGCGAGGGTGAACAATCCCCAGGGCGATGCCCTGAGGGCATTGACGACGATGAGCGCCAGGACCGCCAGCAGGATGATCATGATGAACAGCACGGCGAGCATCGCGGTGGCGCCCGCGGCCGGATTCACTTCTTCCTGCGCCATCTGGCCGAGCGACTTGCCATCGCGCCTGAGCGAGCAGAACAAGATGACGAAATCCTGCACCGCGCCCCCCAGCACCACGCCGATCACCAGCCACAACGTGCCCGGGAGGAAGCCGAACTGCGCCGCTAGCACCGGGCCTACGAGCGGCCCGGCGCCCGCGATCGCCGCGAAGTGGTGCCCGTACAGCACCCACTTGTTGGTGGGGACGAAGTCGCGTCCGTTGTTGTGTCGCTCGGCGGGCGTCGCACGCCGGTCGTCCAGCCCGAATACGGTGTCGGCGAGGAACCGGCTGTAGAAGCGGTATCCCACGGCGTAGCTGCACAGCGCCGCCGTCAGAAGCCAGGCGGCGTTCACACTCTCGCCGCGCGACAGCGCCAGCACGCCGAAGGCGGCGGCGCCGCCGGCGGCAATGCCGCTCCAGACAAGCACCGGGAACACGCGATTCACAACGCCTAAGTTACGGCGCGCCTTGCCGATGTTCAATTTCGAACATAGGTTCGAACGCTTGACTCCGACATCCCCTTGGCTCACGGCCGCGCGGGAGGCGACTCGCGTCGCGGTGCCCCAGACGGAGCCGCGGCCCCACGAGCAGCGCCTCGCCGAGACGGTGCACGGCCGCGTCGTGGTGGTCACCGGCGGGGCGACGGGCCTGGGCCGCGCCACCGCGCTCGAGTTCGCCCAGCGCGGCGTGGCGGTGGCCATCAACTACGTCGACCTCCCCGACCGCGACGTCGCCGCCCAGGCGCTGCTCACCGAGACTGCCATCCGGGCCCTCGGCGTGCCGGTGTATTGCGCGCGCTGCGATGTCCGCAACCACGGTGAGGTGGAGAAGTTCGTCACCACGGTGCGGGAGCGCCTGGGAGGCGTGCACTACCTGGTCAACAATGCCGGCGTCGCGCACGACGGTGCGCTGTGGCGCTTGAGCCCCGAGGCGTGGCAGGAAGTGCTCGACACCAACGTCACCGGCGCCTTCAACTGCATCCAGGCCGTGGCCGGCTCCATGCGGGCCCAGCGCTACGGCAAGATCGTCAACGTCGCGAGCCATCAGGCCTTCCGCCCGGGGTTCGGCATCGCCAACTACGCCGCCAGCAAGGCCGCGCTGATCGGGCTCACGCGCTCGGCGGCCGTCGACCTGGGGCCGTCCAACGTGAACGTCAACGCCGTCGCGCCCGGCTTCGTCAAGACGGAACTTCTCTCCAAGCTGCCGCGCGAGGTGTTGGAGCGCGCCGAGCACGAGTCGGTGCTGGGCCGGGTGGCCGAGCCCGAAGACGTCGCGCGGGTGATCGTGTTCCTGTGCAGCGAGGAGGCGCGGCACGTGACGGGACAGGTGATCGTGGTGGATGGGGGACTGACGCTCGGTTCTTGAAAAACCGCGGCGCGGACACGATATTGCCCGCCGTGACTAATCCTTTGAAAAACAACTACTTAGTGCGCCGTGCGCAGTGCGCGGTTGTCGCCGCGACCCTGGCCGGCTGCGGTGGCAAGCAGCACGTGGAAGAGCCGGCACCGACCGCGCCCCTCCCCACCGCGGGCATCGCGGCGCAGCAGGTCGGCATCACGCCCCTCACGCTCGTCGTCGCGGAAGATTCGCTCCACTGGCAAGCGCTGTTGGGCGAGCGGCGGTCGGCGCTCACCAAGAGCGATAGCGTGATCGGTACGCTCCTCAGGACACGCGCCCCGGAAGTCACGTGGCTGCTCCCCGACGAGCTGCGGCGCGCCGCCCGGCGGGCGCCGGGGATCGCGCCTGATCCCGATCAGATGGGCACGGCCATCCTGCTGCGGGGCGGCGGCGGGCGGGAGGAGATGGTGCCCGACCCGCTCCGGAACGAGCTGCGGACGCTGGCCGCGCTGGTGGGGGCCGGCGGCGGACGCTTCGTGCTGGTGCCGGCGGGTCTGGTGTTCAGGCGGACGGGCGGTCCGGCGGACGGGCGGTCGGGAGGGGCGGCGGCCCGCACTAGGGCTGAGGGGCGCACGGGAGATGTAGGGGCGCAGCATGCTGCGCCCCTACCGCGTGCCGTGGCGACCGCTGAGCTGACCGTCGTGATGGTGGACGTCCGCACCGGCCGGGTCGGGTTCCGCACCGTGGCGCGGGGCGAGGGAGACGATCCCTGGACGGCGCTCACGCGCGCCGTCAAGAGCCTCACGCCGGGGCTGCCGTGAGGCGTGCGGCGACCCTCATCGCCGGCGACGGAATCGGGCCCGAGATTACCGAGGCGACGCTGTCGGTGCTCGACGCGCTGGGAGTCGGGTTCGACTGGGACGAGCAGTACGGTGGGATGAGCGCCGTGGAGAAGGCGGGCACGCCGCTGCCGAAGGCCACGCTCGACTCGATCCGCCAGACCGGGCTTGCGCTCAAGGGGCCGCTCACCACGCCGGTGGGCGGGGGATACCGTTCGGTGAACGTGGCGCTGCGCCAGGAGTTCGAGCTGTACGCCAACGTGCGCCCCGTCAAGTCGATCGTGCCGGGCGGCCGCTACGTCGACGTGGACCTGGTCATCGTGCGCGAGAACACGGAAGGGATGTACGTGGGGTTCGACCGGACGTTCAAAGTCGGGAACGACCCCAAAGCGCTCGCCCAGGCGACGTCCGTCATGACGCGCGACGGCTGCCGGCGGATCGTGCGCTACGCGTTCGACTATGCGCGCCGGCACGGGCGCAAGAAGGTGACCGTCGTGCACAAGGCCAACATCCTCAAGGCGACGTCCGGGCTGTTCCTCGAGACCGCCAGGCAGATCGCCGCGGAGTATCAAGGGCAGATCGCCTCGGACGACAAGATCGTCGACAACGCCGCCATGCAGCTCGTGATCAACCCGGCGCAGTTCGACGTGATCGTCACCACCAACCTGTTCGGCGACATCCTCTCGGACGAGGCCTCGGGGCTGGTGGGAGGGCTGGGGCTCGCGCCGGGCGCGAACGTGGGCGAGCACGCGGCGATCTTCGAGGCCGTCCACGGCTCGGCGCCGGACATCGCGGGGCAGGGCATCGCGAACCCCGCCGCGCAAATGCTCGCGGCCGCGATGATGCTCGACCACATCGGCCAGCTCCAGGAAGCGGGCCGGCTGCGCCGCGCGCTCGAAACGGTGATCGTGAAGGACAACGTCCGCACCAAGGATCTGGGGGGCAGTGCTTCGACCACCGACTTCGCCCGGGCTGTGGCCCGGCGCGTCTAGCCATCCGTGCGCCCGGTGTGGCGACATCACCGCGGGGATCGCCTTGGGGGAGCTGTGCGCGAAATGCGCGAGAGACGTCGTGCGGAAGGCGTCACGGATAGGGCGTCTAGCGGCCATCGTCACTACGCTGCTCGTTGTGGGGTATCTGTTGCTCACGCTGCGGGGCGTGGCGCCGGCGTGGCAGACCATGGCCCGCACGGTGGGCGCCGTGGCGGCGGTCGCGTGGTACTTGTTGACCTCTCGCATCGTGCAGAGGATTGCGCTCGAATGGCTCAAATCACGGCGTCCGTAGTCGTCGCCTTCGTCGCGGGGATCGCGCCGATCGCGGGTCAGACGTCGCTCTCCATATACGGTGACGGGCGCGTGGTGGTGCGCCGCGCGCTGCCCCAGCCGCTCGAAAAGGGCCGCAACCTCCTGACCTTGAAGCTCGAGGGACTCGATCCGGCGACGCTGTTTTCCCCGGACACCGCGGTGGCCCTCGTATCGGCCACGGCCCGGCCGGCGACCGACCAGGCGGCGGCCATGGAGCGCGCCGTCGGGCAGACGCTGGCCTTTGTACGGCCACGCGCCGGCGGCGGCGCGGACACCGTGCGCGCCACGGTGGTCCGCGTCGTCCCGCCGCAGTACCGGCTGCCGGACGGGCGTTTTCTCCTGTCCGAGCCCGGGGAGCCCCTGTTCCCGGCGGACCTCGTGCGCACGATGCCCGAGGCGACCGTCACGCTCGAAGCGACCCGTAACCGGCCGCGCACCGACCTCGCGTACGTCATGATCGGCGCGGCGCGGTGGGAGGCCGTCTATCACGTGATCCTGGCGGGCGCCAAGTGTCAGGTCTCGGGCGCGGCGACGGTCACGTCCGACTCACTGCGCGTCGACAGCGCGGAAGTACAGCTCGTGGCGGGCTCGATCAATCGTGCCCGGGCGGCCTCGCAGGGGAGGCCTGCATGGCTCCAGCGTCAGGCGATGCAGCTTTCGGCGGTGGTGGTCACGGGGGGCGAGGCGGGCGAGGAGGCTGTGGGGGAAACGCACGTGTATCAGCTCCCGGGGCGCCTGTCCCTCACGCCCGGCGCCCCGGTTACGGTCGCGCTGTTCCCCGCCGCCGACGTCGCGTATGCACAGGAGTTCGTGGTCCCGGGCGCGTTGCCCTGGCAGGGCTTTGTCCAGCAGTCGCCTGCCGAACCCAACAGGGTCGCGGTGCAGGTATGGTATACGCTCAAGCGAGCGCGCGGGACGGCGTTCGGCGAGCGCCCCCTCCCCGGTGGGACGGTACAGGTGTTCCAGGCCGACTCCGCCGGCCGGCTGCAGCTGGTGGGAGAGGCCCGCAGCGATCATACGGCGCCGGGCCGGGATCTGCGCGTGCAATCGGGGGACGCGTTCGACGTCACCGCGGAGCGGGTGCAGACCGACTACGGTCAGGAGCCGATCCCGCCGCCGAAGCGTGGGCTGCCCGCGCGGCAGCGGATCACCGCCGCGTACAAAGTGACGATCACCAACGCCAAATCGCAGCCCGTGTCGGTCGACGTGCGCGAGGCACGGTTCGGCGTCTGGCGGGTCACCGAGAGCAGCATCCCCGCCGAGAAGCTCTCGGCCACGGAAGTGCGGTTCCGCGTGAGCGTCCCGGCCAACGGCGACGCCACGCTCACCTACACCGTGCAGACCGAGTCGTGACCGTCCAGCTGCTGCATGTCTCCGACCTCCATTTCGGCGGCCTCGCCAATATCGAGCAGATCGAGGCGCTCGAAGCCATGATCCCCGACCTGCGGCCCGATGCGGTCGTAATCACGGGAGACGTGTCGCAACGGGCGCGCCACGGGGAGTTCCAGCGGGCGCGGGCCCTGGTGCAGGTCGCGGCCCGGACGGCGCCGGTGCACGTGATCCCGGGAAACCACGACGTCCGTTGGTGGACGCGGCCGTTGATCCCGTTCGGCAAGGGGCCCGCGTACGCGAAGTACACGCGCTATTTCGGCGACGACCTGACCCCCACGCTCACGATTCCCGGCGCGGTGATCGCCGGCGCACTCACGTCGCACGGCGTCGCGTGGGGCTCGCTCACGCTGCGCCCCCGCGACCTCGCCGTGAAGGGCCATCTTCCCAAGCGCGAGGTCGAGCGGGTGCGCGGCGTGTTCGCCGCGGCGCCGCCCGAGCAGGCGCGGGTGTTGGCGCTGCACCACAACGTGCTGCGCGGCGAGATCTCGAGGCGCATGGGCCTCGCGCGCTGGCGCGGCGCGCAGCGCCGCATCGCGGCGAGCGGCGCGGAGGTCGTGCTGTGCGGGCACGACCATCAGGAAGACGCCGAGCTGCTCGGCGGCCGGGTCGTCGTCTCGACGGCCGGCGCGCTGTGCCGGCGCACGCGCGGCGGCCGTCCGCCCAGCTTCAACTTCGTCACCATCGACCCGACGGCCGTGCACATCACGTTTTTCCGCTGGGATGCCGAGGGTGGAAAGTTCCGGGCAGGTGATACGGCCGCGTTCGCCAGAGCCGGCGGCCAGGCGCCGGCGCAGCAGGTGCAAGCGGCCAGTTAAGTTTACAGACGCCAAGCCGCAAGCGGTTGACAGCGGGGAGTTGCCAGCAGTGCCTCAACCGGCAACTTGTGCCTTGCGACCGCTTGCGGCTTGGCGTCTGGCAACTGAACTGATGTCTGGGCGGCTGAACACAGTCCACTGAGGGCCATATGGGAAAATTTCGGGGCGTCGACTTCTACGACGTCGACAGCCTGCTCTCTGAAGAGGAGCGCGCCGTGCGCGACACGGTGCGCTCCTGGATCGACGAGCGGCTCATGCCGATCATCGGCGAGCATTACGTGGAAGGCCGGTTCCCCAAGCAGCTGATCCCGCAGATGGCCGAGCTGGGCCTGTTCGGCGCCAACCTGCCGGAGGAGTACGGCTGCGCCGGGCTCAACAACGTGGCATACGGGCTGATCATGCAGGAGCTCGAGCGCGGCGATTCGGGCGTGCGCTCGTTCGCCTCGGTGCAGGGCGCCCTCGTGATGTATCCGATTTACGCGTTCGGATCGGACGAGCAGAAGCGGCGCTGGCTCCCTCGGATGGCGGCGGGCGAGGTGATCGGGTGCTTCGGGCTCACGGAGCCCGACTACGGCTCGAACCCCGGGGGCATGATCACCGTCGCGAAAGAGACGAAGGACGGCTGGATGCTGAATGGCGCCAAGATGTGGATCACCAACGGCTCGACGGCGCAGGCGGCGATCGTGTGGGCCAAGACCGGCGCGCTCGACGACGTGAACTCGATCCGCGGCTTCATCGTGCCCACGGATACGAAGGGCTTTTCCGCGAAGGATCAGAAGGGCAAACTCAGCCTGCGCGCGAGCGACACGAGCGAGCTGGTCTTACAGGAGGTGTGCGTGCCGAAGGACGCCCTCCTCCCCAAGTCGTCCGGCCTCAAGTCGCCGCTCATGTGCCTCACGCAGGCGCGCTACGGCATCGCCTGGGGCGCGGTGGGAGCCGCGATGGCGTGCTACGACGAAGCGGTGAGCTACGCCAAGAACCGCCTGATGTTCGGGAGGCCGATCGGCGGCTTTCAGCTGCAGCAGGCGCGGCTCGCGGAGATGCTCACCGAGATCACCAAAGCCCAGCTCCTGTGTCTGCAGCTGGGGCGGCTCAAGGACCAGGGCAAGGCGACGCCACAGCAGGTTTCGCTCGCCAAACGCAACAACGTGAGCATCGCTACCGACGTGGCGCGCGAAACGCGCCGCCTGCTCGGCGCCAACGGCATCCTGGCGGAGTACCAGGCGATGCGCCACCTCGCGAACCTCGAGTCGGTGTACACGTACGAGGGGACGCACGACGTGCATACGCTCATCCTGGGGCAGGAGATCACAGGGCTGAATGCGTTCAACTGATTGCGGCTTGCGGCTTGCGGATTGCGGATTGGACACCCGCCCTTCAAATCCGCAATCCGCAATCCACAATCCGCAATGGCTCGCCGGCGCCCTGCTGCTCGCCCTGCTCCCCCCGCCGGTCGGCGCTCAGCAGCCCGATTCCACCGTTAGAGACACGACCTCGCTCCCGCCCGTCGTCGTCACCGGCGTGCGGCTGCCGACCGTGCGCGAGCTGGCGCGCGGGCTCGCCGGGCGCACCGCCACGCTCAACGTGCAGGATCTCGACGCCCGCGGGGTGCGCTCGCTGGCCGACGCACTCGAGCAGCTGCCGGGCGTGACCACCTCGGACGAGCTCGGCGCGACGGCGCAGCTCGACGTCTCGCTCCGCGGATTCCAGGTGTCGCCGGTGATCGGGCTGCCGCAGGGCGTGACCGTGTATGTGGACGGCGTGCGCGCCAACGAGCCGGACGCTCATGAGGTCAACTTCGATCTGCTCCCGCTCGAAGACGTGGAGCGGGTGGACGTGGTGTACGGGCCGTCGGTGCTGCTGGGCCGCAACGCGCTCGGCGCCGCGGTCAATCTCGTGACCCGGCGGGGCGGCGTGCCGGCGAGCCGCGAGCTGGAGGCATCGGCCGGCAGCTGGGGCCGCTACGAGCTGAAGGCCCACGCCGGCGCCCGGCACAGCGTATGGGACTACTACCTGGGCGCGCGCTACGAGCACGAGACGGGCTGGCGTCAGGACACCCGCAGCCGCATCGGGACCGTGTTCGCGAAAGTCGGTCTCCTGAACCACACCTGGGACGCGACGGTCAGCTACTCGGGCGCGGACAACCGGATTTACCAGGCGGGGAGCCTGCCGGAGAGCCTCGCCGTCGCGCGCCCCGACTCGAATTTCACGAGCGGCGACTACTTCGCTCCCCGGTCGCACCTCGCGATTCTCAACGCACAGCGCCTGATCGGCACGACGCAGCTCGCGATCAACGCCTTCGGCCGCTCGCTCGCGAGCGAGCAGTTCAACGTGAACTTCGTGGGGCAGGACTCGCGGCAGCGTAACCTGACCCGTGCCGGCGGCGGCGCGGTGCAGCTTTCGGGGAAGGTGCGGCTCGGCGGGCGCGAGCTGCGCTGGCTCGCGGGCGGGGATGCGGACTACGAGCACGTCGCCGTGCGCATCTTCGCGGTCCCCGGCGGCGGAGCCCCCGACTCGCTCACCGAGTCGGTGCGCACCAACCAGGTGAACGCGGGCGCGTTCGCGGGCGCGAACCTGGAAGTCGTCCCGCGTCTCACGGCGACCGTGGCCGCCCGCTACGACTGGATCCGCGTGCCGTTCGAGGATCTGGTCGACGCGGCGCAGAGCGGCCTGAACATCTTCCGGCGCCTCTCGCCCCGGGCCGGGCTGACCTGGACGAGCGGCCGCGGGCACGACGTGTTCGTCTCGGTGAGCCGGGGGTTCCGCGCGCCCGCGGTGGTGGAGCTCGGTTGCGCGGACCCGCAGGCCGCGTGCCCGCTCCCGTTCGCGCTCGGCCCCGACCCGGCGCTCCAGCCGGTCGTGGCGACCACGTACGAGCTGGGCTGGCGCTACCATGCGGTCCACGGCGGTCTCGACGTGAGCGCCGACGCATACCGCACCGACGTGCGGGACGACATCTTCTTCATCGCGTCGACCGTGACCGGGGGCTACTTCCAGAACATCGGCGCCACCCGGCGCCAGGGGCTCGAGCTCGGGCTCCAATGGCTCGGCTCCGCGGGGGCGCGGGTGTACGCGAACTACGGTTACACGCGCGCCACGTTCGAGACGACCGCCACGCTCGCCACCACGCGCGACAGCGCCGGCGAAACCGTGACGCCGGGCGACGCGCTGCCCATGGTCCCCGACGCCCGCATCAACGCGGGGCTCGCAGTGCCGCTCGTCAACCCGCGCGGCGCGGCGGGGGGTGGCCCGTCGCTCGTGGCGGGGCTCGATGCCCGCTACGTGGGGCGCCAGTGGCTGCGCGGCGACGAGGAGAACGCCACCGAGCGGCTATCCGACTACCCCGTCGCCGATCTGTCGCTCACGCTCGCCTGGCGCGAGCTGGAGCTGCGGTGCGCGGTGGGAAACGTGTTCGCGCGACGCTATTACAGCTTCGGCACGTTCGCGGAGAATTCCACGGCGCCGGGCACGCCGGTCCAACGATGGCTCACGCCCGGGCCGCCGCGGCATGTGCAGGTCAGCCTGAGCACGGACTTCTAGACGTTGCACGACGCCACGACGCTAGGTTATACGAAGGTTGCCGGATGAGATTCGTGATTCACCACTTGCAACTTACAACGTGGCGTCGTAGCGTCGCCTTTCATGAAAATAGCCGTTTGCATCAAGCGCGTCCCCGATTCCGAGACCCGCGTCAAGATCGCCGCGGACGGCAAGTCGCTGGACGAGGCCGGCGTCAAGTTCATCCTCAACCCGTACGACGAGTTCGCCGTCGAGGAAGCGCTGCGGCTGAAGGAGAAAGCCGGGACGGGCGAAGTCGTCGTCATCGCGCTCGGTCCCCCAGCGGCTCAGGAGACGATCCGCACCGCGCTCGCGATGGGCGCCGATCGCGGCGTGCTGCTCCAGATCCAAGGACTCCATCCCGACGGCCTGGAAACGGCAAAGGCCCTGGCCGCGGAGCTCAGGGACGCCGCGTGCGACCTGATCCTGTTCGGCAAGATGGCGATCGACGATTACAACCATCAGGTCGGTCCGATGGTGGCCGAGCTGCTCGACCTGCCGTGCGTGACGACCGTGGCCCACCTCGAGATCGCCGGCGGCAAGGGAACGGCGGAACGGGAGATCGAAGGCGGCGTGGAAGTCGTGGAGTTCCCGCTGCCGGCGGTGCTCACTACCGACAAGGGATTGAACGAGCCGCGCTATCCGGCGCTCAAGGGGATCATGGCGGCGAAAAAGAAGCCGCTCGACGTCAAACCGACGGCGCCCGGCCCGGGAGCGCTCGAGATCCTCTCTCTCACCCCGCCTCCGGAGCGACAGGCGGGCAAGATCGTGGGCGAGGGCTCGGCGGCGGTGAGCGAGCTGGTGCGTCTGCTGCGCGAGGAGGCGAAGGTCCTGTGAGCCACGTGCTCGCCGTGCTCGAGCAGCGGGATGGCGCCATCCGCAAGGTCTCCCACGAGGTGGTGACCGGCGCCCGCCGCTTGGCGGATGCGCTGGGTGGGGGCGCCGCCGTGGAGGCCCTCGTCCTCGCTGCCGGTCCGGCGCGGGGTGCGGACCAGCTGGGTACGTTCGGCGCGGATAAGGTGATCACGCTGACGAACGCGGCGTTCGGCATGTATGCGCCGGAGGGATACGCGCGCGCGATTGCCGATCGGGTCAAGGCCGGCGGCCACGGCGTCGTCGTGTTCGCGGCGAGCGCCACCGGGAAGGACCTGGCTCCTCGGGTCGCCGCCCGGCTCGGGCGTCCGCTCGTTCAGGACATCACCGACGTGAGTGTTGCAGCCGGTGCGGTGATTGCGATTCGGCCGGTATACGCCGGCAAGGCGCTCCTCAAGGTGAGAGTCACCGGCAGCCCCGCCGTGCTGTCGCTGCGGCCCAACGTGTTCACTCCGGTACAGCGCCCCAAGGCCGGCAGTCAGGAAACCGCAGCGGTGGACGGCTCTCGGGGTCGTGTGGTCGTCACCGAGATCAAGGCGGCCCCGGCGGGCATGCTCGATGTGGCCGAGGCGCCGATCGTCGTATCGGGCGGTCGGGGACTCAAGGATCCGGCCAATTTCCAGGTGCTGGAGGAGCTCGCCGCCGCGTTCGGCGGCCGGGCGGCGGTCGGTGCGTCGCGCGCCGTGGTGGACGCCGGGTGGCGCCCCCACGCCGATCAGGTGGGGCAGACCGGGAAGACGGTCAGCCCCACCCTGTACGTGGCGGTGGGGATTTCCGGCGCGATCCAGCACCTGGCCGGAATGCGCACGTCCAAAGTCATCGTCGCGATCAACAAGGACAAGGACGCGCCGATTTTCAAGGTGGCGGATTACGGCATCGTCGGGGATCTGTTCGATGTGGTCCCGAAACTCACGGAAGAGATCAAGAAGTTGCATGGCTGACTCGGGAAACGGGAAAGGCGAAACGGGAAAGGTGATTCCCGCGCAGTATCAGCCGCCGCTGCCGCTCGACAAGCTCCTGCTGCCGGTCGGCGCCCCCGGCGCGGGCGACCGCATGGAGCTGGACGTCGTCATCGTAGGCGCGGGGCCGGCCGGCCTCGCCTGTGCGATCGCGCTGGCCCAGCTCGCCCAGCGTAGCGGCGGTCGCACCGCCCTCAACATCGGCGTGCTCGAGAAGGCCGGGGCGCTGGGCGAGCACTCGCTGTCGGGGGCCGTCGTGAACCCGCGGGCGTTGCGGGAGCTCTTCCCCGAGCTCGAGGATCGGGAGTTCCCGTTCCGGGCGCCGGTCACGAAAGAAGCCGTGCACTTGCTCACCGCGCACCGCGCACCGCGCATTCCCATTCCGCCCACGATGCACAATGCCGGCAACTACATCGCGTCGCTGTGCGAGATCGTGCGCTGGCTGGGGGAGAAGGCCGAGGCGCTCGGCGTCAACCTGTTCACCGGGTTCCCGGCCGCGAGCCTGCTCATGCAGGGCGCGCGCGTCGCGGGCGTGCGAACGGCCGCCACCGGCCTGGATCGGGACGGCCAGCCCCTCGCGAGCCACCAGGCGCCGAACGACATCGTCGCGAAGGTGACCGTGCTGGCCGAAGGCACGCGAGGGATGCTGGCCCAGGCATATCTCGAGTGGCAGCAGGTCGGCGCGGAGAACCCCCAGATCTTCGCGCTCGGCGTGAAGGAAATCTGGGAGACCAAGCAGCCGCTCGACTCGATCGTCCACACGCTGGGGTGGCCGCTCCCGCGGGACGCGTTTGGCGGCAGCTTCATGTACCCGCTCGAGCCCCGCCTCGTCGCGCTGGGCCTCGTGGTCGGCCTCGACTATCGGGACGCCACGCTCGACGTCCACGCCCTGCTGCAGCGGATGAAGCTCCACCCGCTGTTCCGGCGCCGGCTCGAGGGGGGCGAGATGGTCGAGTGGGGTGCGAAGACGATCCCCGAAGGTGGCTACTACTCGATCCCGGCGCGGCGCTCGGGCGAGGGCGTGGCGATCCTGGGCGACTCGGCCGGCCTGGTGGACGTGCCGTCGCTCAAGGGAATTCACTACGCGATTCAGTCGGGCATGTTCGCCGCCCGCGCCATCTTCGGAGCGCTCATCGCCGGGGACACTTCCGCCGCACGGCTCGCCGAATACGACCGCCTGGTGAACGAGTCGTTCATCATGAAGGACCTGTACCGCACGCGGAACATGCGGCTCGCGTTCAAGGATGGGTTCTTTGTAGGCGGCGCGAAGGCGGCGCTGATGTCGCTCACCGGAGGGCGGTTCCCCGGGAGGAGAATCGGGGTGGAGCCCGACGCCAAAGTGGAACGCCGATTCACCCCGGGCTTGCGCCCGGGGTCAGTTGTGCCCCCGGACGGCAAGCTCACCTTCAGCAAGGTTGATGGCGTCTTCAAGTCCGGCAACGCGACGCGCGACACGATCCCCGCACATCTCGTGGTCGGCAAGGATGTGACCCCGGAGGCGGCCGCATTCTACGCCCACCTGTGTCCGGCTGGCGTGTACGAGGTGGTCGACGGGATGCTGCGGGCCAACGCGCCCAATTGCGTGGATTGCAAGGCGACCGATGTGGTGGGACCTCGCTGGACGCCACGCGAGGGAGGGAGCGGTCCCAAGTACAAGCGCATGTAGCGCCGCGGGCGACTCGGGCGATCTTGCGTTGCCGCAGCAGGGTGAGCCCGCCAGCCCACAGTTCCCAGTCTTCGCCATGTGACCAAAGCTTCCGGTCGACTGGCATCTCACGTCTCGCCAACACGATAGCGTCCACGTCGCCGAGGGAGCCGCATCCGGGAGATGGCACCCGATATGCACCGGTGAGGTGTGCCGCAACAGACTGTCGGATGCCCCCCTTCCGTGGCACAGGGAAGCTCGCGCGGTGTGCGAACTGGAGGGGAGCGGTGAGTGGCTCACATGGCAAACGAGACTAAGCGTAGCACCGCCCCGCGGGAGCGGCCCCGGCGACGTGGCTGGGACCGGCGGCGCGATCTCGGTCGCCGCATGATTCGCGAGCGACGTCGCGTGACGGCGGAGGTGCCGTTCGAGCGGCGCGGGGGCGGTGATCGCCGCTCCAGCGGTCAACGGCGCGCCACCCCGGAGCGCCGCATCACGCCTCCCGAAGGGTTCCACTTCCTCGACGCGTAGCGCTCGTTGCGCCGCCGCCACGGCGGCGTAGCGGCTCCGGCACGGGCGTTGCCGGTCACGACACAGGCATGGTCTGGTACATCGTCGTCGTCGTCGTGATGCTCACTACGGGGTACGACCTCTATCTCCGAGTGCGCGCCCTGCGTCGGGAGCGGGCGCAGGCGGGCACTGACGAGCTGACGCGGCTCGAGAACCGGCGCGCCTTTTACGAGCTCGCGGGCCGAGAGTTCGAGCGCGCGCGCCGCTACGCGCATCCCTTCACGATCGCGTACTTCGACCTCGACGACTTCCGGGAAGTGAGCCGCCTGTTCCCCCACCAGGTGGGCGACGAAATGCTGCGGCTGGTCGCCGGCGCAGCGCGCCGCTCCGTGCGTGCCAGCGACGTGGTGGCCCGGCTGGGCGGCGACCAGTTCGCGCTGCTGCTCCCGGAGGCCGGCCCCGAGGCCGCCGGCGCCGCGGTCAAGAAGCTGCAGCAGACGTTGCAGGCGCTGTCGGACGAGACCGACCTGCCGCTCACGGTGTGCGGCGGCGTGGTGACGTGTCTGCAGCCGGCGGAGAGCCTGGAGGCGGCGATCGGCGCGGCGGACCGCCTGCTGCATGGCGCCAAGGCTGCGGGGCGGGACAGCTTCTGGTCCGAGGTGATCGTGCCGCAGCCGCTCGAAGGCTTCGAACCGACGCGGCTGCGCCGGGCCTACCGCGTGCCGCCCGGGTTCGAAATGCCGATGCCGCCACCCCGGGACCGCCCGCACTAGAGTCCGGCCATCTTGATGCCGTCAATGATGAACTGTACCGCGATGGCGCACAGCACCAGCCCCATCAGCCGGGTGAGGATGCGCATCCCCGTCTGGCCGAGCCGCTGCTCGATGCGCGATGCGGCGGCGAGCGTGACGTAGGAGAGAAACGCCGTCAGCGCGATCGCCGCGTACACCGCCGCCGTGGTCAGCGGCGTCTTCGCCGCCCCGCTGAGCACCATCACCGTCGAGATCGCCCCCGGCCCCGCCAGCATGGGGATGCCGAGCGGCATGATCCCCACGTCTTCCTTCTCGATCCCCTCGGCCTTCTCCACCGGCGTCTCCCGCTGCTGGCTGCGGCGGGCCTGCACCATGTCGAGCGCGTTGAGACCGATCACCACGCCTCCGGCGATCTTGAACGCGGCGATCGTGATGCCGAAGAGACGGAAGATCAGGCCGCCGCCCAGGGCGAACGCGCCTAGGGTCACGGCGCAGGTCCAGGCGCCCCGCCGGGCCATGAGCCGCCGCACCTGCGGCGTGTCCCGCGCCGTCATCGCCAGGAACGTCGGCACGGCGGTCAGCGGATCGACGATGAACAGGACCGACGTCAACACCAGGAACAGGTCCTGGAGCGTCTTCAGCATGCGCTCACATCGTCACCTGGACCACGCGGTCCTTACCGGCCCGCTTCGCTTCGTACATCGCCTGGTCCGCCTTGCGCAGCAGCTCGTCGCTTCCCGCTTCCGTGCCCGACACGGCGACGACGCCGATGCTGGCCGTGACGGAGGGGGTCCCCCGGAACACCGTGCGGATCCCGCCAGCGAGACGATTGGCGACCGCGTGAGCCAGGCTGCCGTCGGTTTCCGGCATCAACACGCCGAACTCGTCGCCACCCAGCCGGCCCACGACGTCCGCCTGACGCACGGCGCTGCGCATGGCGTCCGCGACGAGCCGCAGGACCGCGTCACCCGTGGCATGGCCATGCGCATCGTTGACCTTCTTGAAGTCGTCCAGGTCGAGGTAAATCAGGGCCAGGGGCCGGCCGTAGCGGCGGTTGCGGCCCAGCTCCTGCGCCACCTGGGACGCGAAGGCCCGCGCGTTCAGGACCGTGGTGAGGGGATCGTGGGTCGCGAGCAGCTCGAGCTGCGACTGGGTGCGCCGCAATCGCGACAGGCCGGCGATCGCCACGCCCACGACCGCAAGGTAGGCGACCTCGTTCAGGATCCGGACTTGGAGCAATGTGTCGAGCGGCATCTGGTCGATCCCGACGCCGAAGCGCAGCAACGCCGTCGCGAGCGCGAACGAGATGCCCCATCCCAGACCGTCGCTCGACGCGGCGAGGAGCACCGGGACGACGTACAGGATCCCGAGCCGCAACTCGGGCGGCGTGCGTGTGTTCAGCAGGAACACGCCCACGGCGAGTCCAGCCCAGACGACCAGTCGGAAGGCGCGCCGCAGGCGGGGGCGGGGCGCCACCTAGAAGGGGGCCTCGGCGACGTGGTGCGGATCGTCCAGCAGCAGCGCGGTGAGCGTATCGCCGGCGGACACCCCGGCCCGGTCCTCGGGCACGATCAGGAGCGCGTTGGCGCGTGCCATGGACGTCAGGATGCCGGAACCCTGGGGACCCGTCAAGCGCGCGACGAGCGCTCCACCCGTGCCCTCGGGTTGGACCACCGCCCGCAGGAAGTGCCGCAGCCTGGGACCGAGCGTGATCGGCTCTGCCACGCACACCGGCACCGTGCGCCGAAACGGGAGCCGGTGGCCGAGCAGCCGCCGGATCGCGGGGCGCACGAACAGCTCGAACGTGACCATCGTGCTGACCGGGTTTCCCGGGAGCCCGATCCACGGCGTGCCGTCGAGCAGGCCGAACCCGAGCGGCGCGCCGGGGCGCATGCGGACGCGCCACAGCTTCATGTCGCAGCCCAGCTCGGCGAGTACCTCCCGCAGGAAGTCGTGCTCCCCCACGCTCACGCCGGCCGTGGTCACCAGCAGATCGGCGTCGCGCGCCGGCTCGAGGTGCTCGCGCAGGCTGTCTTTCGTGTCGCGGGCCAGACCCAGATCTGCCGGAATCCCGCCTGCGCGACGGATCAGCGCGTGCAACGTGTAGGAGTTGGACGTGGCGATCTTGCGCCCGGCGAGGATCTCGTCCGCGTGGTCCAGGTCCACGATCTCGTCCCCCGATCCCATGAACGCCACGCGGGGCGCGGGGTGGACCAGTGGCGTGCCGTGCGCGATGGACGCGAGCACGCCGAGCTGGGCCGGCCCGAGCAGCGTGCCGGCGGGGAGCACGACCGCTCCCTTGCGGATGTCCTCGCCTCGGTACCGCACGTTCTTGCGCGCATCGCGACCCGCGACGATGGCGACCCGCTCTGGGCTCGCGCCCTCGGTGTCTTCCTGGCGCACCACCGTGTCGGCGCCGGCGGGGAGCGGGGCGCCCGTGAAGATGCGCGTGGCCTGACCCGGCCCGAGCGGCCGCTGGGGAAACTGCCCGGCGGCAACGCTCTCGATCACCGCGAGCACCACTGCCCGATCGGGGCCCGCCCCCTCGACGTCGACGGCGCGGGCCGCGTAGCCGTCCATGGCGGAATTGTCCCACGGAGGAAGGTCGATCGGACTCGCCACGTCCTCGGCGAGCACCAGGTCGAGGGCCTCGCGCAGCGGCTGCCGCACCGCGGGGAGGGGTGCCACGTGCTCGAGGATCACGCGGGCGGCTTCGGTCGGAGTCAGCATGTTCAGCATGTCAGGGCGACAGGATCTTGGCCCGGTCCCACGCGAGGTTGGCCAGGGTGACGAGCCACGCGGTGTCCGAAAAGCGGAACACGGGAAACTCGGCTCGATACGCAGCGTTGTCCGTCACCATCGCGATCCAATCGCCCGCGGCGTGGACCGCGGGATCGAAGAGCGGCTCGGCCCCGGCGGCCAGGCGGTACACCTCGATTTTCGGCAGCGCGGCCCGCTTGAACCCCTCAACGAGCACGATGTCGGCTCCCTCGAGGTAGCGACGGGTCAGGGCGACCGGGTCCGATTCGGCTGCGGTCTTCTCCCACAGGACGCGCTGGCCGGGCCCCTCCATCAGCACGCGCTCGGCGTGGCCCTCGTGCCAGTGACGCCAGGAATCCTTGCCCCGCTGGTCCGTATCGGCCGGGTGGGTGCCGTGCTTGATCGTCATGACGCGAAAGCGGCGGCGGGCGAGCTCCGCCGCCAGCGCCACCAGGAGCGTCGTCTTGCCGGCGTTCTTGCGCCCGATGACCGAGATCATGCGCGTTGCCGCCACACCGCCTCCGCCCGCTCCAAGTCCCCCGGGGTGTTCACGTTGAAAAAGAGCACGTCCGGATCACCGTACGCCCGCACCCGCTCGAGCGGTAGTGTACCGACCTTCACGTCCACGTGGAAGCCGATCGCGCGGAGGTCCTTGCGCGCGAGCTGCCGCTCGATCGCCGGGCCGCATGCCGGTCCGTACACGGCGCACAGCGGCTCCACGCCGCGGCGACCGTCGCTCTCGGGAAGGAACGCGTCGGACCCCGCCGAGCCCTCGACCAGCGCGCGCAGCAGGTCGGGCGTGACGAAGGGCATGTCCCACGCGACGCACAGGACGGGACCCACGCCCGACGCCACCGCCGTGTAAATGCCGCCCAGGCTGCCGCAGTCGACGCGTACGTCGGGGACGGTGCGGAGATCGGGCCGCCAGCCTGGTCCCTCCGGGGCGTTGGCGACGAGCAGCGGCGGCGCGCCGGTCACGGCGGCGAGGGCGTCCACCACGCGGTCGAGAATGCGCCGGCCGCCCAGCTCCACCAGACCCTTGGGGCGCCCGCCGTAGCGACGGGCGGCGCCGCCGGCGAGGACGGCGCCACGCACGCCCTCAGACTCCGAGCGCCTGGTGGTCCACCATCAAGCAGCGGTCCATCACGAGTGGGATGCCCGCCGTCGCGGCCCGCTCGGGCGCGGTCTCGTCCACGACGCCGAGCTGCAGCCAGATGAGACGCGGACGCACGCGCAGCGCTTCGTCCACGATCGGCCCGACGAACTCGCTGCGCCGAAACACGTCCACCACGTCGATCGTGTGCTGGGCCGCGGCGGCGGTGAGGGTGGGAAAGCTCTTCTCGCCCAGGATCGCGGCGTGGCCGGGGTTCACCGGCACGATACGGTAGCCCGAGCCCTGCAGGTAGCGTGCGACGGCGTGGCTCGGGCGGCTCGACCTGGGCGACAGCCCCACGACGGCGATGGTCCGGGCCTCGCGCAGCAACCCCCGCAGCGCCTCGGACGTCATGCTTCGGGCCGGTGCACGTGGGGCGTGCCGCTCACCGCGCGCCCCACCAGCACGACGCCCGCCCGCCGGGCGATGGTGAGGGCGAGCGTGGACGGCACGCTCGGCGTCGCCACGTAAGCGACGCCGGCGCGCGCTGCCTTGTACGAGAGCTCGGCGGAGATGCGGCCGGTGACGAGCAGGCCCCGCCCGCCGGGACGCTGGCGGGCGATCACGGCAGCCCCGATCACCTTGTCCACCGCGTTGTGACGACCGATGTCCTCGGCGTGGAACAGCAACCGCTCGCCGTCGGTGAGCGCGGCCGCGTGGATGCCGCCCGTCTCGTTGTAGCGCTCACCGCTGGCGAACAGCTCCTTGAACAGGGCGCGCAGCCGCTCGGGCGCGGGCGGCTCGCCGCGCGCCGGGGCGTGCTTCACGGCGTGCGGGTCGGCCAGGAAGGTCGAGACCGCGCCGCACCCGGACGCCAGTACGCGCTTGCGGTTCTCACCCTTCACCAGCGTCACGCGCTCCGGCTTCACCTCTGCCCAGAAGCCCAGATCCGTCGCGCAGGGACGCAGCTTCACCAGGTCGTCCAGCGTTTCGATGTACCCCTCGCCATGCAGCCACCCGGTCGCGAGCTCCTCCAGCTGATCGGGGGTGCACATCCACGTCACCGCGGGCTCGCCGTTCACCTCGAGCCACACGGGCATCTCCTCGACCGCAGCCGACTCGGCGAGCATACGGCCGCGGCGGGAACCAGGGACTCGGGGTTCGGGGTTCGGCGCTCGGGGTGCATCCCGAGCCCCGAGCCCCGAGCCCCTAGGCCCTGAGGGATCATGCTTCACCGAAGTACTCCGAGTAGATATGCGGTCCCTCCTGCACCCGCACCGCATGCAGCGCCGCCCCCGATGGCACGCGCGGTGCGATGCGCTCCCACAGATACACGGCGAGGGCCTCACCGGTCGCGAGGCGGCGGCCCGCCGCGAACTCGGGGATAGCGTCGTTGATTACTTTGCCGTCGAGCCGCGCCGTGATCTCGTCGCGCAACACGCGATCCAGCTCGCCGAGGTTCACCACGCCCTTACGTTCCGGCTCGAGCGGCCCTCGGATCGTCACGCGCACCTGATAGCGGTGGGGATGATCCGTCGCCGCCTTTCCGAATTCGGCCGCATTCCGGTCTGCGCTCCAATCGGCCCGCTGGATGCGGTGCGTCGCCGTAAATTCAACGATGCGTGTAAGATAGCTGATCGGCATGGTCAGAACACCCGCACGGCGCTCGCCTTGAAGGAGAACACGACGGGAGTGCCGGGCGTGAGCGCTAGATCGCGCACGGCTTCCTCGGTGACGACGGCGATGAGCTCGACGCCCACGTCGGCCGTGACGTGGACGGCGCCTCCCCCCGAGCCCCGGCGGGCCAGGCCGATCACTCGTCCGTGAAACGTGTTGCGCGCCGAGGAGGCGAGCGGCTCGCGGCTGACGAAGATGTCGGTCGGCGGCACCGCGAGGATCGCCGGACCGGTCCGGTCGGTCATCGCGGCGATTTCGACCGTCCCGACGCAGGCATGTTTGAGATCGCCGCTCGGAGCGGCCATCAGCTCCACGCGGAACAGGTTCTCGGGCGTCACGGGCGAGAGCCGGCCGTCGGTGAGGGCGCGCACGTCGTCGGCCCAGCGGTACGCGTCTTCCAGCTGATGGGACGCGAGGCAGACCGCGAGCGGCCGCCGGGTGCGCTCTTCGGCGAGGGTGCGATACAACGTGAGGGCCGCGGCCCGGTCGGCCGAGCTCGCGGGCTCATCGAGCAGCAGAACGTCCGGCTCGACCGCGAGCGCCCGTGCCACCGCCACGCGCTGCACCTCGCCGTCCGACAGCTCGTGCCGTCGGCGGCCGAGCAGCGGCGTGATGCCGAGTCGCGCGGCGACGTTCTCTACTCTGCGGTTCACGTCTGCGCGTCTGATTCCTCTCACCTGTAACCCGAACGCCACATTTTCACGGACTGTCGCCCGAAACAGCATCGGTCGCTGCTCGACGAGCGTCACGCGGCGGCGCGCGGCGCCGCCCGGGGTCACGATCGCTCCGTCGAGCAGGACGCGGCCTTGCGTGGGACGCTCGAGCAGGGCGAGCAGCCGCAGCAGCGTGCTCTTGCCCGAGCCGTTCGGACCGACGACGGCGACGGCGGCACCGGGAGGGACGGCGAACCGGTCGAGGTGGAGCACGACGCGGCCGTCGTATTCGTGTCGCACGTCGATCAGCTCAAGCATGGCCGCGGCCCTGGAGCGCCTGCAACGCGACGTTCACGAGCAGGGCGAGGAGCAGGAGGATGAGGCCGAGCGCGAGGGCCAGGCCGAAATCCCCCTGGCTGGTGTACAGGGCGACCGCGGTGGTGAGGGTGCGGGTCTGGCCCCGGATGTTCCCGCCCACGGTCATGGCGGAGCCGATTTCGGCCACCACGTGGCCGAACGCGGTCGTGATCACCGCGGCGAGCGCGAAGCGCGCCTCCCGCGCCACGGTCCACGCGGTGCGCCAGCGGCCGGCGCCGAGCGTCTCGGCGGTGCGGCGGATGCGGGGATCGACGCCCTGGACCGCGGCGGCGGCGAGCGCGGCGGCGATCGGGAGGGCCAGGAGCACGTCGCCCAGCGCGATCGCCTGCCAGGTGTACAGCCACGCCGCAGCGCCCAGCGGGCCCCGGCGGGAGAGCAGGCCGTACAACAACAGGCCCAGCACCACCGTCGGGAACGCGAGGGCGGTGTTCACGACGGTGAGGGCCGCGCGCCGGCCCCAAAAGGGGCGCGTCGCGAGCACGAACCCGAGCGGGATGCCGAGCCCGCACGCCAGCACCGTCGAGATGACGCCGATCTTGAGCGTGAGCAGGGCGATGCCGTACACCTCGGCGTCACCCGACAACAGGAGCGCGAGCGCGCGCCGGAATCCCTCCGCTAGAAAATCCATCCCACGCCGATCGTGGCCCACGGGTGTGACGTCCACTGGTCGAGCGGCGCCGCGGCGGGGAGCACGCTGCCGCCGTTGGTACTCGTCACCACCTTGTAGGAGAGCGGGTAGTGCAGTTTCCACAGCACCAGGCGCAAGTCGCCGCGCACTGAGAGCCGCCGCGCCGGATACCAGCGCACGCCGGCGTTAGGGGCGAGCGTGATCTTGGTGCCGAACCGGTAGCCGCTGGTATCCTGCGCCAGCGGGCTGGCGATCGCGACGCCCAGCGCGCCCCCGACGAACGGGGCGAAACGATGCCACGTCTTCCGCCCGGTGAGCACGAGCTGGAGCCCGGCGTCGGCGAGCACGACGGGGTCGTTGAACAGCCCGCTTCTCCGCGACGTGGAGTCTTTGGTGTAGTCCTCGACGAAGCGCGACGTCCGGGCGTACGCCAGGCCAAGCGAGGCGCCCACCGCGCCGAACGGCACTTCGTAGCGCAACGCGCCGGTCAGACCGTCCGCGGGACCTACCCCGACGTCCCCCCGGCTCCCCCCCAAGTGCCCGACACTGAGGGCCCAGACCGCGCCGCGGGGGATGTCGTGGTAGGGAGACCGACCGGGCTCGTAGCCCACTTGGGCGGAAACCGCGTTCCACGACGCCAAGACGCCAAGCCACACGAGCGCGCCGGCTCGGACGGCGGTGCGTGTTGACCTTGCAACGTGGCGTCGTGGCGTCGTGCAACGGCTTACCATTTAGTCTGTCTCCCTCAAGTCTCTGCCGGTCATTTCCCGCGGCGGTTCGATGTCGAGCATGCGGAGCACGGTGGGGCCCACATCGCGCAGGGCACCGCCGTGCCGCAGCGGACCCCTGATGTCGTCGCCCACGATCAGGAACGGGACGGGATTCGTCGTGTGCGCCGTGTGCGGGCCCCCGGTGGTGGGATCGATCATCAGCTCGCAGTTGCCGTGGTCGGCGGTCACGAGCAGCGTGGCCCCGCGACGCTCGGCGCTGTGGACGACCCGCTCGAGGCAGCGATCTACCGTCTCCACCGCCGCCACCGCCGCGCGTAGTACCCCGGAATGGCCCACCATGTCTCCGTTCGCGTAGTTGCAGAGAATGAAGTCGTGCTGCCCCGCCTCGATCGCCTTGCACAGCACGTCGGTCACGCCAGGCGCGCTCATCTCGGGCATCAGGTCGTAGGTCGCGACCTTCTGGGAAGGAACGAGCAGCCGCTCCTCTCCGGGGTACGGCGTCTCGAGGCCGCCGTTGAAGAAGTAGGTGACGTGCGCATACTTCTCGGTCTCCGCGGTGCGAAACATCGTCTTGCCGCGCCCCGACAACACCTGCGCCACGATTTCGGACAGCACCATCGGCCCGAAGAGCATGGGAAAGGGGAACCTCTCGTCGTACTGCGTCATCGTGACGAGGTCGACCGTCGGTCGCACGCCCGTGTCGAACCCGTCGAAGTGGTCCACGGCCAGCGCGCGCACGATCTGGCGCATGCGGTCGGCGCGGAAGTTGAAGCAGAACACGGCGTCGCCCGAGCGGATGCGCGGCGTTCCGGTGATCACGCGCGGCTTGACGAACTCGTCGGTCTCGCCGGCCTGGTAGGCGGCCCGGATCGCGCTCACGGCGTCGGGGGCGGGCGCTCCCACGCCGTGCACCATCGCGTCGTACGCGATCTTGGTGCGCTCCCAGCGGTTGTCGCGGTCCATGGCGTAGTAGCGGCCCACGACGGTGGAGATCACCGGGGTTCGGGGGTCGGGGCTCAGGGGTCGGGCCCCGCCACCCCCGATCCCCAATCCCTGACCCCCGATCCCTTCGAGCAGATCTTCCATGAACCCCAGCCCCGACTGCGGCGCCGTATCGCGACCGTCGAGCCAGGCGTGGATCGCCACCGGCAGCTCGTGGCGCTGGCCGAGCGTCACGGCCGCGACGAGATGCTGGTCGAGGGCGTGGACGCCGCCGCTGCCGATGAGCCCGAGCAGGTGCAGCGTGCCGCCCCGCTGCTTGACCCGGGTGCACAGCTCCACGAGCGGGGGCAGGCGGAAGAAGTCGCCCGACTGGATGGCTTGCGAGATGCGCACGATATCCTGCGGGACCACGCGACCGGCGCCGAGGTTCAGGTGACCCACTTCGCTGTTGCCGATCTGGCCGTCGGGAAGCCCCACGGCGAGTCCGGACGCGTTGAGGAGCGTGCGCGGCGCCCGGCTCCAGAGGCGATGCCACGTGGGGGTATCACCCAGCTCGACGGCGTTGCCCTCGCGGCCGGGACGAAAGCCCCAGCCGTCGAGCACGATCAGGACGACCGGGGTGCGCGGCCCACGCCTCTTTGCCATATTGGAGGGGATGCAATCTAGCCGGGCCCTCCGCGCCCTTCCAGTTGTCTTGTGGCTCGTGCTCCGCCCCTCGCTCGCCGCCCAAGCGCGTTACCGCGTCACCACCGACGGAGCCTGGTTCTTCCAGGAGCCGGGCGGCAAGCGCCTGGCGCGGCTGGCGCGGGGCGCGATCGTCGTGGGCGGTGAGGCGCAGGATGCCTGGCAGGGCGTGACACTCGAAGGTTGGATCTTCGCGACCTCCGTCGGCGCGACCCCGCGCGCCGGGTACGACCTCGCCGTCACTCGCGCTCCCGAGGAAAACCTGCGCTCCGCGCCGGCCGGGGCCCTGATCGCCAAGCTGCCGCAAGGATTCCTGCTCAGCAAGGTCGCGGAAGGGACGGCGGGCAGCTGGGTCCACGTGACACGCGCCGGCTGGGTGGAGAAATCCGCGGTGGAGACCGTCGCGCAGGTGGCGAGCTCCGATACTGACTCGGGTGGACCGACCCCGGGGCCACGCCCCGGGGCTCCCGGAACCCCGGGCCATGGGCCCGGGGTCGGTCCACCCGACACCAACCCTAGTCCGTCCGCTCCCGTGGATCCGTCGCGCGTTGAATCGGCGCGCCGTACCGTCCTGTACCGCGCCCCCGAGGGCGCGCCGACGGGAACGTTGGCGCCTGCGGCGCCGCTGCGCGTGCTGGGGCGCTCGGGCGATTGGACGCGCGTCGAGCTGGAAGGCTGGGTGAAGAGCGCGGACCTGGAGATCGCCCCACCCGGTGTCCTGATGGGAATCACGGCGGCCGAGCTGCGCACCGACCCGCAGCGCTACGCGGGGCAGGTCCTGCGCTGGACGCTCCAGTACATCGCCGAGCAGCAGGCGGACGAGCTACGTCCCGAGATCCCGAACGGTTCGCGGTACTTCCTCGCCCGCGGGCCGCTGCCGGAGCACGGGTTCGTGTACGTGATCGTGCCGGAGGCGAAGCGCCCGCAGCTCGAGAGCCTCTCGCCCCTCGCCACCATTCAAGTGACGGCGCGCGTCCGCACCGGGCGCACCCGGTTTCTGGGCAACCCGGTGCTCGACCTGATCAGTCTCGAGACCCTGCCATGAACGACATCCTGCGCGATCGCTTGCTGCGCAAGCTCGACGCCCTTCCCGACGAGAAGGCCTACCAGGTGCTCGACTACGTCGAGTTCCTCGAGTCGAAGTACGCGGAGCGCCAGGCCGGCGCGCCGGCGTTCCAGCGCGCGGCGGAAACGCTGGAGGATACGCTGCGCGCGGGCCGCGTTCCGGTGAACATCATCAGGGGGACGATGGACGCGGTGGGGAAGGCGGGCCGGCTGCTCGAGAAGGT
This sequence comes from Gemmatimonadota bacterium, assembly GCA_003222055.1. Classification (GTDB taxonomy): domain Bacteria; phylum Gemmatimonadota; class Gemmatimonadetes; order Gemmatimonadales; family GWC2-71-9; genus AG41. The sequence continues at coordinate 104 of QHUT01000078.1, read as the reverse complement.
AGCCGCGGCCGGCAAGGCGGCGGTCGAGGAAGCGTCGAAGAAGGCCGCTGAGAAGGAGAACGCTACCGAGAAGGTTGAGGAAACTCCTCCGGGCCAGTAACTTT
>QHUT01000055.1 GCA_003222055.1 Gemmatimonadota bacterium | reverse complement strand
GCCGCCGCCCATTTCGTTGGAGAGCTTCGCCGCCCGCTCGAGCAGGCGGCTGTGCAGGTAGAACACGTCGCCCGGGTACGCCTCGCGACCGGGCGGGCGCCGCAGCACCAGCGACAGCTGGCGGTACGCCGCGGCCTGCTTCGACAGGTCGTCGTAGATGCACAGCGTGGCTTTCTTCTCGTCGTACATGAAGTACTCGGCCATGGCGCAGCCCGAGAACGGCGCGATGTACTGCATCGGCGCGGGCTCGGACGCCGAGGCCACGACGACGATCGTATACTCCATCGCGCCGTGCTCCTTGAGCCGCTCCACCACCGCGGCGACGGTCGAGTTCTTCTGGCCGATCGCCACGTAGACGCAGATGACCCCTTCGCCCTTCTGATTGATGATCGTGTCGATCGCGATGGCGGTCTTGCCGATGGCCCGATCGCCGATGATCAGCTCGCGCTGGCCGCGGCCGATCGGGATCATCGAGTCGATCGCCTTGATGCCCGTCTGGAGCGGCTCTTTCACGGGCTGACGCTTGATGATGCCGGGCGCGACGATGTCGACCTTGCGGGTGTTCGTGGTATGGATCGGGCCGCGCCCGTCCACCGGACGCCCCAGGGCGTCCACCACGCGTCCCACGAGCGCCGGCCCGACCGGCACCTCCAGCACGCGACCGGTGCGGCGCACCTCATCGCCTTCGCGCAGCTCCAGGTAATTGCCGAAGATCACGGCGCCGATGTTGTCTTCTTCGAGGTTCAGCGCCTGGCCGACCACCTTGTCGCCCGACTCGGACGAGGTGAACTCGAGCATCTCGCCCGCCATGGCCGACGTGAGACCGTAGATGCGCGCGATGCCGTCCTTCACTTCGAGCACGGTGCCGACTTCCCGGACGTCGAGCTCGGCCAGATCGGCGGCCTGGATTTCCCTGAGGAGGATCTGTTTCAGCTCGCCGGGCCGGAGAATGGAATCGGTTGCCATTGGGATGCCGGTTGGGAGATTGTGAAAGTTATCACAAGAGTGCGGAATGCGGAATGCGGAGTGCGGAATTGCACGGTAAGGTCGATCCCAATGGCTCGCAACGCGGCTCGACGCGAGCTCGATCCATTCCGCACTCCGCATTCCGCACTCCGCATTGTCATGTCCTCGACCGCGTCCTTCCTCTTATGAATCGCTGCAGCACCCCGCCCGGCCCCACGGTCCGCAATTCCTGCGGCGTCGCGCCGGCCACGCGCCGAGCCAGGCCGGCCAGATGGCTCGGCGAGGCAAGCCCGAGGATCTTCACCACGGCCCGCACCGTGTACCCGGGGTTGCCGAGCAGGTCGGCGGCGCAGGCGGCGCGGGCGAGGTCGATCACCCGCTTCAAGTTCGGCGCGCCCCCCGCGGCGAACTCGCGGGACAGGTGCTCGCGCGTGACGCGCAGCGCGGCCGCCACATGACGCGTCTGTGTGGGGACCGCGACGCGGCGCAGGACTTCCTCCCACGCCGCGAGTTGCAGCCGATCGGTGAGCCGGAGCAGCCGTGGAGCATCGGCGAGCGCTGCGCGGCGCGCCACCTGGGCGGTGCGCGCCGCGATCCACTCCCCCGCCACGGCGTTGTCCACACCCTCGACGAGCAGCCCCGCGAAACCGGAGGCGTGGCACGTGGCGAGCAGCGCCCCGTCGTCGGGGCGCAGCGCCGAGAGCACGAACATGGGGATGCGCGGGAAGCGTCCGGGCAGGGCGAGCGCGGCGACGGGTGCGGCCTTCACGTCGAGCACCACGGCGTCCACCAGTCGTTGATACAGGAGCCGCTCCACGGCGGCGAGCGTGCGGCACAGCCTCACGCTCGCAGCCCCGCGCGGATATCCCCGCTTCACGGCGCGCCGCGGCTCGGCGCGGGGGTGAAACACCGGCACCACCGCCGTCATCCGGTGGCGCCCCCGGCCCCGGCCCCGCCACCCTCGTTCCCGCCCGTCCCCTCGGCCACGTGGGCGAGCGCCTGCACCATGGCGGTGGCTTGCTCCAGCACCGCGCGCGCGTTGTCGTAGGAGATGGTGCGGCGGGCGGCATCGGCGGGATGCCAGGCGCAATCGGTGATGCCTTCGTCTGTCTGCGGCACCGGGTCGCCGTGCTTGGACTCGAACAGAAAAAAGTGACAGTACTTGTGGATGGTCTTCCCGCGGAACCGGAAGTACCAGTCGATCACGCGGATCGGTCCGTGCAGCACGAGGTTGTCGAGCCCCGTCTCCTCGCCGACCTCGCGCCGCGCCGCGACCGCCGGGGGCTCGGCGACCTCGAGGTGACCCTTGGGAAAGCCCCAGTTGCGATAGGCGTCCCGGATCAGCAGGAAGCGCGGCGCGCCGTCCGGTCCCCGCCGGAATACCACTCCGCCCGCACTCGTCTCCCGCTGCGCGCGGCGCTGCTTGCGACTCACCCGGCCACCCTACCCCGAATTGCGGAATTGCAATGAAAGGTCGATCCCAGGAGCCGGCCGTCGGAGCGACGCTGGCGCGATCCATTCCGCAATCCGCAATTCGCAATCCGCATCTTGCTTAGAAGACGCTAAACGAGAAGTATTTTCTCGGATTGGCCTGGATGTCGGACAGGAGCTGCCGCAGCTGGATCATGGTGAGCGTGGTCTCGCGATACAGCGTCGAGTCCGACACGAGCAGCCCCAGTGTTCCGCTGCGGTTGGCGATGCGCGACATCACGCTGTCCGCCGACACGAGCACCCGGACGAGGCTTTCCTGGTTCTTGTGCGCCGCATCGAGCAGGTCGTGGAAGTCCTGGGACGCCGACTTGAGATTGGCGCTGGTCGCGGCGGAGTTGTTCAGGATGGTCGCGAGCTGGCCCTGGTTGGTGGCCGAGTCCACCCGGCCCAGCGTGGTCTCCAAGTTGGTCGCGGCCTTCGCGAGCACGTCGGAGCCCTGCCGCAAGTTCGACCCGACCGAGCCCAGGACCTCGGCCTGGTCGTTCGTGACGCGGACGAGCCGGTCCGCCACCTGGCCGAAGTCCTTGATCGACCGGCGCAGCTCGTTCACGGCCTCGGAATCGAAGGCACTCTGGACGCGGCTCGAGACGGTGGCGATGTCGGTCGCGATGCGGCTGGCCTGCGCCGTGAGCTGCCCGATGTCGGGGAGGGTGGCGCCGGGCCACTTGCCGCTCCCGGCGGCCTGCGCTTCCGCGATCGCCTGCTTGATGTTCGGGTCGTTGGGTAACTGGTCGAGGGGCACGAGTGAGGCCGCCCACTCGCCGAACAGCGACGCCGAGGCGGCGATCACGGCCGTCCGGGGCGGGGGCTGGGTACCGGCGTAGATCTTCAGGTCGGCCTCGACCCAATTGCCGCTGGCGAGCCGGATCGCCTCGACCCGGCCCACGCGCACCCCGCGCAGCACCACCGGATCGCCCACGCCCAGTCCCCCGACCGTGCGGAAGCGGGCCGGGTAGACCGCCTCCGTGCGCCCGAGGTGCGCGCCGGAGAGCCACAGGGCGCCCGCGACGACGACGGCGAACGCGGCGATCACCACCACACCGACGGCGAACTCGTTCTCGCGCTTCACGTCGGGCGCCCCTCGATGAACTGCCGCACCACGGGATCCTCCGTCTCCTGGATCTGGGCCACGGTCCCCACCTGCCGGATCTTGCCCTCGTACAACATGGCGATGCGGTCCCCCACGGTGTAGGCGCTGCGCATGTCGTGCGTCACGACCACTCCGGTCACGCGCAGGTGCTCCCGGGTTCGCACCATCAGCTGGTCGATCACCGCCGACGTCACGGGGTCGAGCCCGGTGGTCGGCTCGTCGTACAGGATGTAGCGCGGGCGTAAGGCGATCGCGCGCGCGATCCCCACGCGCTTGCGCATCCCGCCCGACAGCTCCGCCGGGTAGCGCTCCTCGGCGCCGGTCAAGTCCACGAGCGCCAGCGCCTCGCGCACCCGCTCGGCGATCTCGTCGTCCGACAGCTCGCGGCGCCGCAGACCGAGGGCGACGTTGTCGAACACCGACATCGAGTCGAACAGCGCGGCGAACTGGAACACGAACCCGATCTCGCGGCGCAGCCCGGTGAGGGCCGCTCGATCGAGCGTGGACACGGCGCGGCCGTCAACGATGACGTCGCCGGCATCGGCCTGCAACAGCCCCACGACGTGCTTCAAGGCCACGCTCTTCCCCGTGCCCGAATAGCCGATGATGACCGTCGTCTCGCCGTCCTGCACGCGCAGCGTGAACCCGTCGAGCACCGGGCGGCCGTCGAACGCCTTGCGCAGATCCCGGAACTCGATCACCGCAACAGCACCAGCGCCCAAAAGGCGTCGAGCACGAGCAGCAGGACGGCCGAATACACGACGGCGCGCGTGGTGCTCCGGCCCACCCCTTCCGCACCGCCCCGCGTCGAGAGCCCTACCACACAGCCTACCAGGGTGATGGTGCACCCGAACGTGGCGCTCTTGAAGAGGCCGAACCAGGTGTCTTTGAAGCGATAGAACAGCTTCAGACCCTTGAGAAACTCCTGAGTGGAGAGATCGAGCAGCACCAGACTGGCGATCCACCCGGTGACGATCCCCGTGAGGATCGACAGGGCCACAATGACCGGGAACATGGTGGTCCCGGCCAACACCCGCGGCAGCACCAGAAAGCTCTGGGGATCGTAGGCGAGGGTCTCGAGCGCGTCCACCTGCTCGGTGACCTTCATGGTGCCGAGCTCGGCCGCCATGCTCGCGCCGACGCGGCCCGCCAACGCGAGCCCCGCGAGGACGGGTCCGAGCTCGAGCATCATCGTCTTGCCGACGAGCGTGCCGACGAAATAGAGCGGGACCGTCCCCGTGAACGTGTAGGACGCCTGCAGAGCCAGGACGACGCCCGTGAACGCGGCGATGAACAGCGCCACGGGAAGCGAGTCCACCCCCACGCGCCGCATCTGCACGGGCGTCAATCGTCCCCACACCGCGACGTCCGGGACGGCGCGCGCGAGATCCCCTACGAAATGGCCGAAGCCGCCGACGGCCTTGATCGCGTCGACGGTCCTTCGGCCGAGGCTTTCGATCACGGGGTCTAAACTACGACGCCACGTTACACGACGCCACGCTCCAGGAAACGAAAATGGCCGGCACCAAAGCTTGCCGGCCACCTCGTGAAACGTGGCGTCGTGGCGTCGTGCAACGTCTCAGGCGGCGAAGCTCGCGAGCGCCTTGCCTACATCACCATCCCGCAGCCGCTTGAGCGCGCGGTCCCGCAGCTGGCGCACCCGCTCGCGCGTCACGCCGAGCATGCCGCCGATCTCCTCGAGCGTGTGCTCGCGGCCGCCATCCAGCCCGAAATACAGGCGCAGCACCTTGGCGTCGCGCCGCTGGAGCGTGCCGAGGGCCTGCTCGATCTCGTCCGACAGGAACCGGTCCATCGCCTGGTCTTCCGTGTCGGGGAGATCTTCGGCGATAAAGCGCTCGATCAGCGACCGGTCGCCGTCCGGATCGAGCGGGGCATCGAGCCGCACGTCGCCCGTGTTGAGCGCCGCGAGGGACTGCACCACTTCGAGCGACAGCTTGGTGGCGTCGGAGATCTCCTCCGGCGTGGGCTCGCGCCGCAGCGTCTGCCGCAGGTACTCGGCCGTGCGCACGATGCGCGACAGGTCGGCCGTGCGGTTCAGCGGCACGCGCACGGTGCGGCCCTGGCGCGCCAGCGCCGCCAGAATCGCCTGTCGGATCCACCACACCGCGTAAGAGATGAACTTCACCCCCTGGTCCGGGTCGAACTTCCGGGCCGCGGTGAGCAAGCCCACGTTTCCCTCGCCGATCAGGTCGGTGAGGGGCAGACCGCGGTTCTGGTATTTCTTGGCCACCGAGATCACGAAGCGCAGGTTGCGCTTCACGAGCTCCTGCATCGACTCCTGATCGCCGGCGCGCACCTTGCGAGCGAGCGCGATCTCCTCCTTCTGCGTGAGCAGGGGTGTCTTCGACACCTCATGGAGATACTGGTCGAGGATGTCGCGCTCGTGCTCATGGGTGCCGAGCCCGGCCAGAAGCCCCCGGCGCCGCCCGCGCTTCTTGGCGGGCTTCGCCTTGGCCTCGGGCGCCGCTGCGGCCGCCGCCGCCGTGGGGCGGGGCACCGTTCGGGGCTTCGCCCGGGCGGGGGAGGTGGTCTTCTTCCGTCGAGTGCGCTTGGGCATCGGTATGGTCCCGGATCAGCCTGTGATACCGACCACAGGACGAAAAGTTCGTGCCTGGGCGTGAAATCGCTTGACACCACTGGAACGTCCCGGTAAGATGCCGTGTTCCCGCCGGAACGCGTTTTGCCGGGCCCAATATACGGGGGGCGTAGCTCAGTTGGGAGAGCGCGTGAATGGCATTCACGAGGTCAGGGGTTCGATCCCCCTCGCCTCCATAGAAGGCTGGACGCTCAGACGCCGAGACGCCCAGACGCCTAGTCCGAGGCGGGCCCGGACAGTTACATTCCTTCGCGCAGCAGTTCTGGCACCCTAGGCGTCTGGGCGTCTACGCGTCTCGGCGTCTAGTAGTTCGCGGGAATAGCTCAGTTGGTAGAGCACAACCTTGCCAAGGTTGGGGTCGCGGGTTCGAGTCCCGTTTCCCGCTCTCACCCGGCCTCGCGGCCGGGGCCATGGCTTGAGGACACAACGACGCGGGGTGGAGCAGTCTGGTAGCTCGCCGGGCTCATAACCCGGAGGTCGTGGGTTCAAATCCCACCCCCGCTACTTCCATTGCGGATTGCGGATTGCGGATTGCGGATTGAGGGCATCAGTTCAATCCGCAATCGCCAATCCGCAATCCGCTATTTGTTCGGGCGGTTAGCTCAGCTGGTTAGAGCGCCACGTTGACATCGTGGAGGTCACTAGTTCGAGTCTAGTACCGCCCACTCGCGCCCATAGCTCAACTGGATAGAGCGCTTGACTACGGATCAAGAGGCTGGGGGTTCGAGTCCTCCTGGGCGCATGACGGCTGGACGCCTAGACGTGCAGACGCCTAGACGCCCAGTGACTCTCGGCTAGCAACTGCTCGGCGTCTAGGCGACTAGGCGTCTCGGCGTCTAGCCTTTCGGGGCGTAGCGCAGCCCGGTTAGCGCGCCTGGTTCGGGACCAGGAGGTCGGTGGTTCAAATCCACTCGCCCCGACTTGTCAATTGCGGATTGGCGATTGCGGATTTCGGATTGAAGGTACCCTGTCCCTCGTGGCGTGCCTTGCCAATCCGCAATCCGAAATCCACAATCCGCAATGGATAGGCGCCAGTAGCTCAGCTGGATAGAGCGTCGGCCTCCGGAGCCGAAGGTCGTGGGTTCGAATCCCGCCTGGCGCATCCGGACATCATGAAGCCCCGTCCACCATGTCCGGCGTGCGGGGCTTCGTGGCCTCAGGCGGCGTCGAGGGGCGGCCCGCGGCCGTCTCGCGGGCGCCGGGCGACGGTGCGGGGTGCAAGGTGAGGTGTCGCCAACGACACTCCCGCGGCTCGATGCACATAGAAATCGGGGATCTCGTGGTGCTCTGTCGCCAGGAGGTCGTAGAGGAGTCGATCGTGCGGGCGGCCGTCGATCCAGTGGCGCCGCCGCTGCCGCCCGACATACCTGAACCCGAGCTGCTCCAGCACACGACGTGATGCCACGTTGCACTCGACCGTCCACGCGCTCACCGCTTCCAGCCCGAGTTCGACAAAGCCGAACGTGAGCAGCTGGGACACGGCACGGGCCGTAAGGCCCCCGTAGCGCTTCCGACCGAGCACCGCCCAGAGCGAACCGGCCGTCTTCCACTGGCGACGTATGTCCGACAAGGCCACGATGCCGATCGGCAGATCGCAATCATGCGCCGTGAACATGCGCAGCACATGGAGATCCCGCTGCGCCATGATCCTGAGGGAGACGAGGCTCAGGGGGTGGACGCCATCCCCGAAGTCCAGCCACTTATAGTTCTCCTCGCGTCCGAGCCACTGGCTGGCGAGGTCTATCAGGTCGGGTTTGTCGAGCGGCACGAGCTTCATGGGCGGGTCCCCGAGCGCGGGTGAGCACTGCCGCAACACGTGGATCGTGTCGCCATGCATCACCGCAACACCCGGACCACACCAACGGCACAACTTCGCAAACTGAACACGGTCTAGGACTGGAACTCAGCAGTGCGGACTTCAAGCAACACCCGCTGCGACGACCCATCACTTCGCCGACCTGGGTCGTGGCATCACCGCGTCACGGGATGCCCAGCAGCTTGTGCATTTGAAGACTGAGGCGCCACCGGGGATGCGTGAGGCAGTAGCGCGCGGCGAGCTCCGTGTTCCGCAGCCGGTCGGGCCCGTCCATCGGCTGCAGGAACCAGTGCCGGAACTCGAGACCTTCGAGGCTCTCGGGCGAGATGCCCTGCTGGGGGAACACCAGCTTCAACTCGTCCCCGCTCCGGAGCACGAGCTCGGCTCCGGCCTTGGGGCTGACGCACACCCAATCGATACCGCGTGGCGGCAGCAGCGTGCCGTTCGTCTCGATCGCGATTTCGAACCCCGTCTCGTGCAAGGCGGCGGTGAGGGGCTCGTCGAGTTGCAGCAGGGGCTCGCCGCCCGTGCACACGACGAAGCGGCCGGCGCGAGGCGGAGCCGCGGCCGGCCAGGCCGCCAACACGGCTCGCGCGAGGGCAGCGCTCGAGTCGAACCGCCCACCACCGGGACCGTCCGTGCCGACGAAGTCCGTGTCGCAGAAGCCGCACCGCGCCGTGGCGCGATCTTCCTCGCGCCCGGACCACAGATTGCAGCCCGCGAATCGCAACAACACCGCGGGCCGCCCGACGTTGGCCCCCTCGCCTTGCAGTGTGTAGTAGATCTCCTTGACGCCGTAGCTCACTGCGAGACTCCCGCCGCCGCCCGGTATCGGATCGGATCGGGCGTGCCCGCCTCGGCGAAGCCTTTCAGGCGCAGCAGGCAGGCATCACACCGCCCGCAGGCCTCGCCGCCGGGCGCGGGGTCATAACAGCTCGAGGTGAGCGCGTAGTCGAGGCCCAGCGAGAGGCCCGTGAGAATGATCTCCCGCTTGGACAGGGCGATCAGCGGCGTATGGATTCGGAGACGCTGCCCACCCTCGACGCCCGCCCGCGTGGCGAGACCCGCCATGGTCTGGAACGCCGCGATGTACTCCGGCCGGCAGTCGGGGTAGCCGCTGTAGTCCAAGGCCGTCACGCCGATGAAGATATCCGCCGCGCCCACGACCTCGGCCCACGCCAACGCAAAGGACAGAAAGATCGTGTTGCGCGCGGGCACATAGGTGACCGGGATCCCGGCCGCGAGCTCGGCGGGGGTCCGGTCTTTGGGGACCGCGATCTCGTCCGTGAGGGCGGACCCGCCGAACCGCCGCAAGTCGAATTCGACGATCTCGTGCCGGGCCACGTGGAGGGCGCGGGCGACACGACGGGCGGCCGCAATCTCGACCTCGTGGCGCTGGCCGTAGCGGAACGTGAGCGCGTAGACCTCGAACCCTTGTCGCTGGGCGAGGGCCAGAGCCGTGGTCGAGTCGATCCCGCCGCTCAACAGGGCGATGGCTTTCGGCTTGGTCGCCGGGGGCTCCATTATTACCGAAAGGTATCCGCCCGAGCACACCGGTACAGTGACGAGTTGAGGAGCCGACCAATGACCTCGCAACCGCCCAGGCTGCCCCGCACGGGACCGCTCCCCCGGCCCTCGAGCCCGACGGAAGCTCGGGAGTACCTCAAGGCCGAAGCCTTTCCCGCTCCGGACGTGCGGACCGTGACCCTGACGGCCACGGAATTCACATCCATCTGTCCCCGCACCGGCCAGCCGGACTTCGGCAGCGTGACCATCGAGTACACGCCCGGTGAGCGCTGCCTCGAGTCGAAGGCGCTCAAGTACTATCTCTGGTCGTATCGCGATGAAGGAGCGTTCTGCGAGAGCCTGGCGGCCCGGATCGCGGACGATATCGTGTACGCGATCCGCCCCAGGACCCTCAGCGTACACGTCAACCAGAATGTGCGAGGCGGGATTGCCCTGGTCGCCCTCGCCGTGCGGGAAGGAACGTGACCCCATGGATGCGCAGGAGCTTCGGGCCTTGCAGGCGCCGCTCAAGGAGCGCTACCGCACGGAGCCCGCGGCAGCACTGGTCACGCTGCACGCACGGGGCAGACTCGGTGAGGAGAACGTCACGTGCAGCGTGGAAACGGGGAAGGCGTTGGTCGAGGCCGGGTTGCACCCGGCCACGGGCGGTGACGGTCGCGCGGCCTGCTCGGGCGACCTGCTGCTCGAAGCCCTGGTCGCATGCGCCGGAGTCACCCTGAAGGCCGTCGCCACGGCGCTCGCCCTGCCGCTCGACGGCGGGACCGTGTCGGCCGAGGGCGATCTGGACTTTCGCGGCACGCTGGGCGTCGCGAAGGACGTGCCGGTGGGGTTTCAGGCGATACGCCTGCGGTTCGACCTGGACACCGACGCGAGCCCGGAGCAGCTCGATTCCCTGCTGCGGCTCACCGAGCGCTACTGTGTCGTGTATCAGTCGCTCAAACATCCCGCGAGCGTCACGGTGTCGCTGTCGGCCCGGACCGGGCCGAGCTAGTCTCCCGCTCCGCGCTTGCGCCTGCGATACGCCATAACGGCGATGCCGGTCACGAGCAGAAACGCCGCCACCATGAGGATGAGCATCCCGCTCAGCAGCGCGCCCATGCTCACTCCAGGACCATCGGCTGCTACGGTCCGTGCAGCCGCTGCCGCATGAGACGCAGCGCGTCCGGCCAAAAATGGTCCATCAGCACGAGCGCGAAGAGCAGGTAGGGAATGAGGCTCCAGAACAGCGCCGGCCGCTCGTATTTCAGGTGCATGAAATACATCACCGCCAGCGCCGCCTCGACGAGCGCGAGGGCGAGCAGACAGGCCAGCAGCGTTCCAGCCGGCAGGCGCTCGTAGGTCAGGAGCACCTCCAGTCCCACAATGAGGATCAAGCCGATCCACACGACTACGTACAGTTTCATGGTCGGGTGGCGTCGCGGGGCGATGGCGGTCATCGGTCCTCAGCGCACATTCATCAGGTACACGAGCGGGAAGACGAACATCCACACGAGATCGACGAAATGCCAGTACAGAGCGGTCGTCTCGACGTGGCCTGCGCCGAACCGCCCCCGTCGGAATCCCAGCGCGATCACTCCGATGACGATCACGCCGCAAACCACGTGCAGCAGGTGCAGGCCGGTGATGCCGAAGAAGGTGGCGCCGAACAGCGGCGAGCCGCCCATCGGGTTGCGAAACAGCCGCCAGCCTGCGGCGATCATGGCGAACCATTCTCGCAAATGCAGCGTCGCGAACACGGTCCCCAGCAGCATGGTCACGCCGAGCCAACGGATACCGGTGGACGTCCGGCCCGACTGAGCGGCGGCCAGCGCCGCCACCATGGTCAGGCTGCTCGTGAGGAGCACCACGGTCATCACGATGCCGTTCACGATGGTGGGTGAAAACGCGAACGGTTTGGTCCAGTCCGGGTTCGCGAGGCGGAGATACCCGTAGGCGAACAGGATCGCCCCGAACGTCGCGGCGTCGGCGATGATGAACAGCCAGATCGCGAGCTTGCGCGAGGGAATGCCGTAGGGTGAGCCCTCCGTCAGGGTCCCCGCCTGTGCAGTCGCGGCCTCACTCATGTCGCGTCATCCCGCCGCCCTAGACTCGAAGCACCAGCAGCACGAGCACGCACAGCCACAGCACGTCCATGAAGTGCCAGTACAAGGCCGCCGCACCGAGCGCGGGCACAGGCGCGGGACCCGCCGCGTCGAAGCGTCGCAGCACGTAGCCCAAACCGCCGAGGCCGCCCAGCACGTGGAGCCCGTGCAGGGCGGTGAAGACATAGAAAAACGCGCTGCTGGGACTGGTCGCGAGGAACAGGCCCTGGGCGACAAGCTGGCGCCACGCCACTACCTGTCCGACGACGAATACGAGACCCAGGCCGAGCGTGACCCAGACCAGGTGCGCGGCGACGCGCCGCCGGCCGGCTTCGAGGACGGCGCTCGAGGCAAGCAGGAGGGCGGTGTTGAGGTAGAGAATCGGCGGCAAGCGGAAGTGCCGCCAATCCGCGGCGGCGCTCCCCCGCACCACCATGGCGCTGGTGAGCGCCGCGAACGTCATCGAGATCGCCGCGATGGCGATCCACACGCCCGTCTGGGCCGGCCTGGGCCGGGGCTGCTCGACGACCGGCGGCGCCGCCGGGGTGGGTGGCCCGGGTGGCTGTGCCGGGGGCGAAGCGACGGTCGTCACGGGCGCCTCCGTCACCGCGCGCTCACCCGAGCGGCCGCGGCCTGCATTCCATAATCCACCCCGCGGGCGCCGCTCCCGATGCCGTACTCGTTGGGACCCCGCTCCACCACCGGCGGTCGTCCCCCGAAATTGTCGAAGGGGGGTGGCGAGGTGGTGGACCACTCGAGCGAGGTCGCTTCCCACGGATTGTCGGGGGCCTGGGGACCACGAAACCGGCTGCGAATGAGGTTGAAGAGGAAAATCAGCTGGGCCGCGCCAGTGAACAGAGCGGCGACGGTGATGAAGCGGTGCAGCGGGATCAGGGGTTTCAGGTAGTCGTCCGTGAACGCCGAGTAGCGGCGCACGTTGCCGGCGAGGCCGAGGTAGTGCATCGGCATGAAGACGCAATAGACGCCGATGAAGGTGAGCCAGAAGTGCCACTTCCCCAGCGTTTCGTTCATCATGCGGCCGAACATCTTCGGCGCCCAGAAATACGTCGCGGCGAAGATGCCGAACATGGCGGCGACCCCCATGACGAAATGGAAGTGCCCCACCACGAAATAGGTGCCGTGCAGGTAGGTATCGATCGACGGTTGGGCCAGGAAGAAGCCGCTGATGCCGCCGCTCACGAACACCGATACGAACCCGAGGCAGAACAGGGCCGGCGTCGTGAACCGCAGCCGGGCGCCGTAGATCGTGCCGATCCACAGGAGGGTCACGATCGTGGCGGGGATCGTGATGACCAGCGTCGGCACGGAGAACAGCGTCGCCGAGAACGGGTTCATGCCGCTCAAAAACATGTGGTGGCCCCACACCGTGTAGCTCAGGAAGGCGATGGCGACCAGACAGGCGATCATGACCCGTGGTCCCAGCAGCGGCTTCCGGGCAAAGACCGGGAGAATGTGCGAAATGATGCCGAACCCCGGCAGGATCGCGATGTACACCTCCGGGTGCCCGAAGAACCAGAAAAGGTGCTGCCACAGGAGCGGCGAGCCCCCCGCATGCGGCTGCAGGCGATCGCTGATCACCAGCCCCGCCGGAATGAAAAAGCTCGTGCCCGCCACGCGGTCCAGGATCAACAAGATGCAGGCGGGCATGAGGACCGCGAACGCGATGAGGCCGATGACCGAGGTGATGAACCACGCCCAGGTGGAGTAGGGCATGCGGGCGAGCGACATCCCTTTCGTCCGCAGATCGAGCGTCGTCGTGACGAAGTTCAGGGCGCCAAGCAGCTGCGCGACGCAAAACAGCGTGATGGAGACCGCCCACAGCGTCTGGCCGACGCCTTGGCCGGGACCGGCGTCCTTGCCGACGGCGGAGAGCGGCGCGTACGCGGTCCAACCCGACAGGGGCGGTCCGTCCCCCACGACAAAGGCGCTGATCAGGACCAGGAACGCCACGAGGGTGACCCAGAAGGACATCATGTTGATGCGCGGGAACGCCATGTCCTCCGCCCCGACCTGAATGGGCAGGAAATAGTTGCCGAACCCCGCAAACGGCGCCGTCGTCAGGACGAAGAACACCATGATCGTGCCGTGCATCGTCATCAGCGAGAGGTAGTACTCGGGCGTGATCACGCCGCCGGCGGCCCCGTTGGGCGACAGTTTCGCGAGGCCCGGAATCGGCGTCTCGGGCCAGGCCAGGTGGAAACGCATCAACCAGGAGAGGATCATCCCGGTGCAGACCGCGACCAGCGCCAGATCCAGGTACTGCTTCCCGATCACCTTGTGATCGAGACTGAAGACATGTTTCCGGAGAAAGCCCTGCGGAGGCGCGTGGCGGTGAGCGCCTGCGACTGTGGCGTGCGTCATTGTTGCGCCGCCTTGTCCTTCAGCCACTGGTCGAACTGCGCCTGGGGCAACACCTCGATGTACGCGCGCATGTTGTAGTGCCCCAGGCCGCACAACTGCGTGCACACGATTTCGTACCTCCCCGTCTGGGTCGCCGTGAAATGCAGAGGGATGGTGAGACCGGGAACGAAGTCCTGCTGGATCCGCAGTTCTGGCACGTAAAACGCGTGGTTGACGTCCTTGGCCCGCAGGGTCAGCGCGATGGGCCGATTGAGCGGGATCGTCAGCGTCGGGACGACGATGTCGTCGCGCGCCGAGGTGTCTCGCGCCGGATCCAGTCCGAAAAAGTTTTCACTGGCTTCGTTGATCAGCTCCGGGTGGGTGGCCCCGAACCGGCCATCGGGCCCCGGATATCGAAAATAAAAAGCGAATTGCTCGGCCTGCACGTCGATCTGCAGCGAGTTCGGATCGGGCGGCGTCTGGAAGACGCCGGCCCAGACCTTCGCGCCGACGAGCGTGAGCGTCAGGATCTCGGCACCCACCAGGACCGCGGCGAACACGACCATGGGAGTGGCGCCGCCCGGAAACGGCTTGACCCGGCGTCCGTCCTCGCGGTCGCCGAAGCGCCACGCGAACAGCGCGAGGGCCAGCTGGGAGAGCACGAAGAGCACGCCGGACGAGATCATCGTCTCCGAAAGCTGACGATCGATCGCGTGCCCGTGGGCGGAGATGTCAGGAGGCAGCCACCACGTGTGCGCGATGAAAATGGCGGTCGAGACGACCGTGATGATCGTGACCACGACAGCGAACAGTTTGCCCACGGAGGCGCTCAGTACGGCGTGGCTTTGAAGACGAAGCTGACCGACTTGGTCTCACTCCCGGTGACGGTCACGTCCTGGCTCTGCGTGCCGAACTGCTCCTGCCACGCGGTGATCGTGTACTTGCCCGGCGGCAGCCCCTGCAGCCGGAACGCTCCGTCCTCCCCGGTCACCGCGTAATGGGAGGTCGTGAGCACCAGATGCCAGCCGTGCATCCACGGATGCACGTTGCATTTCACGGGAATGAACTCGGGGCTCTCCCACTTGGCGTGAATCGGCGGCGCCCCGATCGGCTGCGACTTGTTCCACTCGGCATTCACCTTGGCGAGCGGGTGGATGTTATGGGACGTGGAATCGTCGTTATAGATGTCCAGTGGCTGGTTCGGCTGCACGACCAGCACGTGGGGGATGTACTGGCAGCCCTTCTGATCGAGCCGCACCGTCTCCGTCGCCGGTGCGGAGCCCTGGTCGCCGGCGGAGACGTACACCAGCACCCAGCGCAGCGCGTCGCCCGGGCCCGTAGTCACGTTTTCGGTCAGCACCGGGGCCGCGGCGTGGAGCCGGGCGCAAAACGGCTCCTTGGCCATGTCGATCGGTTTCATCTTCGGGGGCGTACCGGTGAACGTCACCTTCCCGCTGATCGTGGCGCCCGGTGGCGTCGCAGCCCGTCCGATCATCATCGCGGTTCCCCCGAGCCCCACACCACCGACGAGCATCAGATCGCGGACGCGCATACGAACGGCCTCCTTTACATCACTGCCCTGTCCCCGGTGGACCGATCGGCTTGAGCTCCTGGGCGTGGGTCGCGAGCCACGCCTTCCACATCCGCGCCTCCGGCGTATCGAGCGGCTGCAACGTGCGCAGGAAGTGCACGAGATCCCACCCGTCCGCGGGCTTGATGTCGTCGGCGAACGACGGCATGGGCGTGCCGTCGAGCCCGGTCATGAAGATCTTGTACAGGTCGCGGTTCGTGACGCCGCACATGAAGCGCGAACCGCTGGAGAAATCGTAGGGGTGAATCGGCAGGTCCTTGTTATCGGTGAGCGTCGCGGCGGACGGCCCGTCGCCGTGCCCACTCGTGCCGTGACACTTCCAGCATTCCATCTTCTGAAACAGGTCGCGGCCGTGCCGCATGCTCTCGATCGAGAGCGCGGGCTCCGGAGGAATCGTGATCGGCGTTCCCGCGTGGCCCGTCTTCCATTTCGGCGAAAACGTTTTGATGTACGCGACCAGATCCGCCCGGTTCCCGGGGGTGAGGGCCACCCAGGGGGGCATGTTCGTCGTCACGAACCCGCGGGTCACGGCATCGAACAAGTCCGCGTCCGTCGGCAGGGTGCCGGTGGGGGTCGAGCGACACTTGAAGACGGCCATGGTGAAGTCGCGCGGCTTGGGATCGATCCATTGCGCGTTCTCGCCGCGGGCGTCGCCTTCGTCACCGTGACAGCCGGCGCAATAGCGCTCGTACAGCGGCTTGGCTGCGGCGGCGTGCCCCGTCATGCCGCCGATGTGGGACTCCTGCGCCCGAGCGGGCGCTGCCCCTCCCCCGGCGGCGCACAGGAGCACGCCCCACCCGGAGACGACGGCCAGCCATCGCGTGTGTGATCTCATCGGCGCCCCCCTTTCAGAAGGCGAAATCGAAGGCGAGCAGCAAGCTGCGGCTCCACACCTTCGTCGCAGGGTCCGCGGGATCGACGCCGGAGCCGTCCCCGCTGAGGGGCGCCGTCCCGGTCGTCCTCGTCATCGCGAATTCACCGTGCAGGGCCATCCCGTCGCGGCTGATCATGAAGGGATAGTAGCGGAAGCCGAGGGCGAAGGCGTCGGCGTCGCCGAGCGTCTGGGGCGTGGCGGGATCACCCTGCGTCGACATGCGCGTCAGCTCGTAGCGTCCCTGCACCATGAAACGGGGCGTCGCCACGTAGTGCGCCTCGAGCAGCGCGTTGTTCCAGGTCGGTTTCTCCGGGCCGGGACCGAGCGCCGCGTCATCCTGCGCATGGGACACGAGCGGGAGCAGCTCCAGGTTGCCGAGCCAAAGCTGTGCCGTCGCCCCGATCCGGTAGAACGACTTGTTGCCCGCGCCTGTGCCGGGAATCGGCGCGCCGACGACCGTCTCGAAGGTGGTCGGACGGTGTCCCAGATAGCCGAACACGCCGACCCGCTGCGGTCCTAGACCGCCGCCCGGCGCGAAGGCCTGGCTCAAGGTGAACATGGCGTCCATGCTCTTGCCGCCCGGCAACCCCGGCTCCCCGTCGTCGGTGGTGAGCAGCGCCACGCTGTAGCGCGTGTAGCTGTTGAACGAATGGCCCGAGAACTCGGCGCCGATCTGGTTGTCGCCGAAGCCGAAGTTGTTGGCGCTGCCGCTCGGCAGGTAGTGGTAGGCGTAGAGGAACCCGCCGTTGTTCGACAGCCACGTGAACCGCTTCTCGGAGAGCAGATTGTCGAGCTCGAACTTGCCGACTTTCAGATTCGCCCAGGGCGATTGGCCCAGATTGTCGAAGCGCACGAAGGCCGCCTCGAGTCCCGTGGTGCCGTCAGCGTCCAGGGTCGGCACGAGGCCGAACGTGATGTTCTTGTGCAGGGTGCCGAGCAGCAGAAAATCGACGCCGGAGAGATCGAAGCCGGTCTGGCTCAGGGTCTTCCCCGCCGGCGCGGCGTCGGTGATCTGATGGGTGGTGCTCTCCAGGTGCCACTGCGGCGTGGTGCGCATGGCGATGGGCCAGTACGCAGGAGACTGCCACATCGGCGAGTCCCGCTCGTTGCCGAGCTGGTAGCCGTTGTCTTTGAACCGCTGACCGAAGGCGTTCAGTTCGGGCCACACCGTATGACAGGCGGAGCAACGCAGTCCGTACTTCCGCGCGAACGCGGGAATGGCCGAGGCCTTGTGGACGGCCAGCGAATATGCCGTGTACGCTTTGGATCGGCCCCCGCTCAGCGCCAGCGCGGCCGCCAGACAACCACTCGTTACGGCCGCACTTAACAGCCACGACATCTGCGCAGTGCCACCACGCCTCGTGATGCGTACCCTCATCGTGCCCCCCTGGTCTGGTGCGGGCCCGGACGACGGAAGCGATCTGGGGAAGGTCAGTATCTCATGTCAGCGATGTTGGTGCGAAACGACCGCGCAACGAGGTTGCGTGCTGAGACTACGCCCGCGCACCGCACTGTCAAGACCGCGTGTGGGTCCTGTGAGGTTTAGGTCAGAGTTTCAGAATTGAACGGCGAGGCCCACGCGGGCCAGGGTCTCCTGGATCGGCGCGTCGATCTCCCCCGTCCCGCCCGGGTTGGTCTTGCGGTTCATGCGGTTGAACGCGTAGGTCGCGGTGCCGTGAAGCCGGCCTGCCAGCCGGACGTCGAGGCCGAGACCGAGATCGAGCGAGACGGCCGCGCGGCCCCCTCCCGAGAATTTCGGCGCCGCGAGGTAGTTGGCGCGGAACACGACCGTCGCGCCCGGCCCGATCTCGTAGAACGAGCGCGCCCCCACCCGCACCGCTCCCACCGATTGGGCGTCGAACTCAGGGTCGGCGCTGCGGTGAAGCACGCCCACCTCGACGCTCGCGTACGCGGCCACGTCGTACGCGACCCAGACGTCCACCTGCGTGGTCGTGAAGCTCGCCGTCGCGGCGCTGCCGTCCGCGGGATCTAGGCTCACGCGCACCACGGCCGCCTCGGCGGAGAGCCTGTCCCGCCGCGCCCACAGCGAGCCCCCGAGGCCGGTGCCGCGATACCGCAGTCCCGCGGCGACTTCGCGATAGTCGGACAGCACGACCTGCGGGCCGACCGTGACCTGCTGGCCCGACGCCGGTCGCGGCGCGAGCGCCAGCAGCAGCGCGCCGAGTGCCGAACGCGTCACTTGGGCTTCATTTGGGCACTGGCGCCACCGTGACCTGCACCTGCTGGCGCCGGGCCACGTTCTCCTTGGCGATGTCCTGATTGCGCCGCGCGATCTGATCGCGCAGCAGCCGGTTGTAGAGGATATTGGCCTCGGCGGGGCGCGGCGCCGGCTTGCGGAGCATCATCACGAACCCCGTCACCAGCGCCGCTCCCCCCACGAGTCCGAGCTCCCGCTTGGAGCTCGAGCCGAGGGTCGGGCTCTCGAGGCCGAGCGTGCCGACGAGCGCGCCGCCGGTATAAAGGAAAGCAAGCCCCACCGGACGCCAGCTTTGGGGCGGAATCTCGGTCTCGGGGAGGAACTGGTAGCCCGGCAGACTCGTGACGGACGGCACCGTGTCCACACGGCCATGACTCACGCGGATCGGCTGCGACGCGGAAAACGTGTTCTGACCCAGGCGCGCGTCGACCACGACGGTGTAGGTGCCCGCCGGCACGGGGTCTCCCCCCGCGAGGCGCGCCGGCCAGCGCAAGTTCACCTGCCCGTTCCACGCGCCCGAGTCGATCACGACGGTTCCCCCGGTGCCGATGGCGCGCGCGACCACGCGGGCGGGCTGCGTGACCGTGAACCGCACGGGCACGGCCCCCTGCCCACCCACGAAACTGACGCTGTCGACCCGCAGCTGGCGCACCAGCAGCACCTGACGCAGCGCCACGTCGAACGCGCTATACGCCTTGGGCGACACGCGGTTGGGGTCGAGCTGTCGCTCCGGGTCGATGAGCACGACCTGCTTGAAGGCGTCCACGGCCTTGAGGATCGAGTCCATGGCGCCGTAGGTGAATCCCAGCAGCTCGTACGCCCGGGCACGCTCGGCACCGGTGAGTCGCTCGCGCAGCGCGGCCCGCGCGAGCGTCAGCACCTGGCGATACTCCAGGTTGTCGTACGCCTGCTGCGCCCGTCGCACGGTGGCGTTCTGCGCCACCTGTGCGGCTCCCAGCGCCGGGACGGCCAGAGCTGCGAAGCACACCACTGCGCCAAGGTAGCGGGCCATGGGACTCACTCCGGCAACAGGGTGTAGCGCTTGCGGACCGTGTTACTCGCGTCGACCTGCACGGACTCGCTGACCGTCTTGAACCCGGCGTGCTCGATGCGGACCGTGTGGCGGCCGGGCTTGACGACGTATTCGACCAGCGGCGTCTGGCCGGCATCGACGCCATCGATGTACACCTCGCCGAACGGGTCCGCGGCGATGGTAAGGAAGCCCTGCGCTGCCGGCACGGGCGCGGCCGGCCGGGGTTTGGCATGTGGGGCCGGGCTCGATGGCGCCGGCACGCGCACCGTGTCCTGAATGCGCACCGTGTCGACCGCCGCCGGGGGTACCGCTCCCCGCTCCCCACGCCCTGTGTCTCGCATCATCAAGTATCCCCCCACGCCGACCGCCCCGACCACCACGAGTCCGATCCACGCGGCGACGCGCGATTTTCCGGGAACGGCGGGCGGAGCGGCCTTGCCCCGGCGCGCGCCCGGGAGCGGCGTCGTGGGTGCGCCGGTGATCTGGGTCGGCGCGTCGGCCGTGGCGTGCGGACGCGGCCGCAGGGTGCCGTGCCCCTTCCCCTTCCCGGGCGACGCGACCGGCTGCTCCGGCCACACCGCGGTGGCGAAGTCTTCCATCGTCGGAAACCGCAGGTCCGGGTCCTTGGACAGGGCGCGCGAGATCGCGGCCGTGAGGCCGCCGGGGATGCCGGGACGCCTCGCACTGGCGAGCGGTGGCTCCTCGTAGATGTGCTTGTAGATGATGCTATGGACGGAGTCGCCGCCGAACGGCAGCTCGGCCGTGAGCATGCGGAAGCCGACCACGCCGAGCGAGTACTGGTCGGCGCGGCCGTCCACGGGCGCCCCCTTTCCCTGCTCGGGCGCCATGTAGTGCGGCGTGCCGATGATCATGCCGGTGGCGGTGAACCCGGTCGCCGCCTGCAGCGCCTTGGAGATACCGAAGTCGGTGAGCATCACGCGGCCGTCGTGGTCGAACATGATGTTCGCGGGCTTGACGTCGCGGTGCACGACGGCGCGCTGGTGGGCGTGCCCCAGGGCGCAGGCGGCTTCCCACAGGATTCGCTGGATGTCGGGGACCGGGAGCGGCTCCTTCCTGTCGAGCAGGTCCTCGAGCGAGGTACCCTGGATATACTTCATCACGAAGTAGTTGAGCCCGCCCTCGCTCTCGACCCGATAGATCGGGATGATGTTGGGGTGATCGAGCCTGGCGGCCGTTTTCGCCTCCTGCTGGAAGCGGCGCACCACCTGCTCGTCCTGAGCGACATCGGGCGGCAGCACCTTGATCGCCACCTCACGCTCGAGGGTGAGATCGTGCGCCAGGAACACGGCGCCCATACCGCCCTTCCCCAATAAACGCTCGATCCGGTACTTGCCCTCGACGACGCGCGCCAGCCGCTCGGCCACGATGTCGACGCTGCTGGTGCTCGCGCCCGTGCCCGCGCCGGAGATGTCCGCGCCGCACGACAAGCAGAACCGGCTGTTCTCCGGGATCGGCGTGTGGCAGCGGAAGCACTCGAGCACGCCGTTGGTCATCTGTGACTCGGGACGCGCAACGCCGGCATTGATGCACGCGCGGGCGATCGGCGTGTGGTACGGAGTCGGGAAGTCGAGCCGGATGAAGCGGCGGGCGGCAACGGGAAGGCCGTGCTGCAGAACCCTCCGCCCAGGATGGGGACGGTGCCGACGCAGAGCTCGTAGTTCGTCGTCGTGCCTGCGAAGTCCAGCACCACGAGGTAGTAGTCTCCGCTGGCCAGAGACGGTCTCAGGTCCACGTCCGAGCTGGCGGCCGTATCGGCCGCCAGGACCTGGACGACGGTGTCCCCGGCCTGTGGGATCTTCGCGACGTAGAGGTCCAGGTCCTTCAGCGAATCCGGGTGCACCCCTGGGAAGGCATGCAACCGGAATTGTGCGGTCGTCCCGAGCCCCCCCGACGTGTAGTGGAATCTGATCCAGTCGATGTCATGCGGGTTCTCGATCGTCAACGTGTCACGGAACGGCGCAACCATGGTGCCCCGCAAGTCCGCGGCATTGCAGGAATTGTCGTCCTCGTGCGCATCCGGCGGCAGCTCGCTTGCGTACGTATCCAGCACGGTGAGCCCGTAGCGGGCGGACTGGCCGTAGATCGCGATGGCATCGAGCCCCGGCGGCTGGACACCCTTGAACGCGACGATGGTCGAGTCCCCGTTCGCTTCCGACGGCGAGAAGCCCCGACCGTGGCAAGCGTGCGAGCTCGGCCCGTCGGTCCACGAGTCCGACCCGATCACGTACTGCTTCGTCGCTCCGTCCCAGGCAAGCGAGTCGGCGATGAACGTCTGGAACGTCCCCGGCACCGAAGGCGCCGTGAGGATGATGGTCAAGGGACGCGCCGTCGATTGCGTCAGCCGGTACCAGTCCGCTCCGAACGTCTCTCCGCGTTTGAGCGGCTCGAAGAAGAGGGCGGGGTTGAACACCAGGAGCGTCGCCGCCTGGGTGGGAAATGGTCCGGTCAGGTCGAGGTCGAAATCGTGGGGCGTCGTGTCGTTCGGCTCGAATACGTCCCGTTTGACGATGTGCGTCGTGTCGTGGCTGAACGTGAGGACGCCGTTGCCGATGAAGAGGATCGAGTCCGACTCTGCGGGGGGCGGCACCCAGAACTCGCTCCGCCCGTATCCCACGCTGTCGCGGAAGGTCGAGAAAGGGTATGGAAACAGGAACTGAACGCCCTTCATGCTCGCCACGAGAACGTCATCCGCGCCCGGACCGTAGGCGGTGATGAGCCCACCATAGCGCACGCTGGCCGGAACGACGCTGTCGATCTCGAGCGGCGCGGTCACCCGCAGCGTGTCCACACCGGGCAACGCAGCCTTGTCGAAGTTGGCCGCAGCGGCACGGATGGTGACGACGCCCGACTTGACCCCGGTGATGTGTCCGGCGTCGTCGACAGTCGCGACCCTCGGATCGCTCGACGACCACGTGAACACGACATTGGGGATGAGCGCGGAGTCGCCCGGCCCGCGGATTTGCCATGCGGTGGCCGCAGCGCTGGTGTCGTTCCCGCGAATCAGGATCTTGAGCGGTGTCACGCTGACGTGCACCGACGCGTCGTGCTCGGTGGGATAGACGCACATTGCGACCGTTGCACTGATCACCACCAGCGTCAGGGCGACACGACTGCGACTGCGTCGCATGCACTCCAGTCCGGCGGAGTTGGGAGTCAATGTAACAACCGCCGGGCGGGACACCCAAGTGATCCAGCGCACCTATAGCCGCCCCCGGCGTTTCAGCTCGAGGTACCGCGCCACGACCGCCTCGGCAGCCCGCTGGGGCGCGACGTCCAGCACCAGGACCCCCGCGCGCCGCATGTGTCCCAGCGCCTCCTCCCGGGCCCGCAGCAGCTCCTCGGCCGCCGCCTTGCGAAACGCGTCGTGCGCCGCGACCGGCCGGAGCGCCGCGACCTGCTCGACTTCGGGATTCTTGAGAGTGACTGCGAGGGGCAGGTGGCGCGGCCGCAGGCTGGCGACGTTCGCGACCAGGGCGTCCGACGCGAAGCGGTCGATCACGTCGGTGAACAGTACGGTGAGCGCACGCTTGCGGTTGCGCGCCGCGAGGTAGCGGAACGCCCCCGGGTAGTCGGGCTCGACGAGCGTCGGCTGGATCACCGCGAGCACGTCGAGCACGCGCTTCAGCGCCGCCCGGCCGCGCTGCGGCGCGACGAAATGCTGCACCCCGTCGGCGAACGCCATCACGCCGACGTTGTCGTCGTGCTGCGTCGCTGAGTACGCCAGCTCGAGCGCCGCACGGACCACGTAGTCGAGCCGCGACAGGCCGGCGATCTCCGCGGTGAGCAGCCGGCCCGTGTCGAGCACCAGCAGCACCTGCTGGCGCCGCTCCGCCTCGTACTGCCGCGTGATCACCTTGCCGCGGCGCGCCGTAGCCTTCCAGTCGATGTGCCGCAGATCGTCGCCCGGCACCCAGTCGCGCAGCGACTCGAACAGACGGCCCTCGCCCAGCTGTCGCAGCGGGGTGATGCCCTGCTCGCGACGCCGCTGCGCCCGCGCCACCGACGCCTGGAGGCGTGCGGTGACGAGCGGGGGATACACGGCCGCGTCCCACGGCAGGTCGATGCGGTCGCGCCGCGCTCCCAGTCCGAGCGGGCCGATCGAGTCCACCGCGAACCCACCCCCCCGTTCGCGGCCGCGCCGCGCCGGCCGCACGGTGACGCGGTCGCGCGCGGTGCCGAGCGGCGGCACGGCGATGCGGCGCGACGGCTGCGAGCCCCCCAGCACGTCGGGCCGCAGCTCGCGTACCCGCAGGCGGGCGATGCGCCGGGTGCCATTCACCCAGCGGTAGGAGACGTCGGCCTCGCGGCCCACCGAAAACGCCGGGGGCGCGTCGCGCGACACGCCCAGCCCGGCGCTGCCCGGGCGAGCGGCGAGCACGGCGTCCAGCCACACCAGCGCGACGAGCCCCAGGTCGGCGGCGAGCATGGCGTCGAGGCCCCAGGGGATCCACAGTGCCGCGAGACCGGCCAGCGCTCCGGCCGCACCCACCCCGAGCGCGCGCCGGGTCCAGAGCACCCCCGCCCGCGTGCCGACGAAGTACCAGATGCCCCAGAACCCCGCGATGATCGCGAGGTACGCGAGCCACGCCAGCGGCGTCACGCCGTCGGCACCTCCGTTTTGTCCAGGATCGCCTTCAGCGCCGCGTCCGGCGTGACACCCTCGAGCTCGAGCTCCGGCGCGACGCTCACGCGATGGCGCAGCACGGCGGAGGCGAGCCGCTTCACATCGTCGGGGATCACGTAATCGCGCCCGTCCAGCAGCGCCGCCGCACGCGCCGCCTTGAGCAGCGCCACGCCGGCCCGGGGGCTTGCGCCCAGCGTGAACGACGCGGCCTCTCGCGTGGCCCGGACGACCCCCGCGATGTAGGCGGTGATCTGCGACGCGACGCGCACGCCCTCGACCGCGCCGCGCAACCGCTCGAGGCCGGTCGCGTCGGTCACCTGGCTCACGCCGTACGTCGCCGGCCGGTCCGCCTCGAAGCCCTGCACCGTGCGCTCGAGGATGCCCTGCTCGGCGTCCGAGTCGGGGTAGCCCACCAGCACCTTGGCCATGAAGCGGTCGAGCTCGGCCTCGGGCAGGGGGTAGGTCCCTTCGAATTCGACGGGGTTCTGCGTCGCGAACACGGTGAACGTGGCGGACAGCGGGTGCCCCACACCGTCGACGGTGACGGTGCGCTCCTGCATCGCCTCGAGCAGGGCCGCCTGCGTCTTCGCGGGCGCCCGGTTGATCTCGTCGGCCAGCACCAGATCGGCGAAGATCGGACCCGATCGGAAGGTGAACTCCCGCGCGCCGGTGAGCAGCGTGACGCCGGTGATGTCGGCGGGCATCAGGTCGGGGGTGAACTGGATGCGCTGAAATTTCACGTCCAGCGCCAGCGCCAGGGTCCGCACCAGCAGGGTCTTGGCGGTGCCCGGCACGCCCTCCAGCAGCACGTGGCCGCGGGCGAGCAGGCACACCAGGGCCTCGCGGGTCGCGGCCGCCTGCCCCAGGATCACCCCATCCAGCACCTCTAGGATGCGGCGCGCGTCGTCCGCGGGCGAAGCTCCTCCCACACGTCCTCCACCGCTTGGGCGGCCGCGAGCGCACGCTCGGGACCGCCGGGTTGGTTGATCGTGCGCTGCAGCTCGCGCACCGCGTTGCGCCCGGTGGCCGTCGGCAGCCCCAGCTCCAGCGCCGCGAGCCAGGAACGCTGGCCCTCGGCGGACAGGGCGCCGGCGCGACCGAGGCGACGCCGCAGCCCGGACACCGTGAGCGTCACCGCCGTGTCCACACCCCCCGCTCCTTCGAGCCCGGCCGCGAGCGCCTCGAGATGCTCGAGGGGTGACCGCCGCCGCCGCTCGACGCCTGCACGCGGGGGCCCGAACCGCACGGCCATTACGGCGATCGCCACGAGCGCCACGCCGACCAGCTGGAGGATGGCCCAACCCGGCGGATGGGCCACCAGCCAGGCCGCCGACGCCGCCAGCAGCGAGCCGCCGGCGCCGAACCCCTGGTGATACTCGTCCACGACCACCCGACGCGTGCGCCCGTCGGCAAACCAGGGCAGCACGGCGAGCCCGGCGTCGGTCTCCTTGAGCGAGCGGTTGGTCAGGAACCCGCCGTCGGCGAGCAAGACCGCCTCACCCCCGGACCGAAACCCCAGGCGGATGGCCAGGGGACGACCGTCCCTGATGCCGAGCAGGGTGTCCACGCGAAGCGCGGGACGGGGTGGGCACTGATCGCCATCCAGACGTTCCGCCGTCGCGGCCGCGAGCGATTCGGCCGGCATCCGCACCAGCGCGCGACCGGCACGGGGGAGGCGCCAGGCGCCGCTCAAGACCGGGCTCGAATCCGCTTCCGCGCCGCGCCGCAGACGCCGCGAGTGGTAGCCGAAGCACATCTCGATCCCCGTCACGCCGGCGACGAACACCCGTCCCCCGTGCGTCACATAGTCGCGCACCGCGACGAGCTCACGCGCCGTGGGGCGGTCGATGTCGAGAAACGCGAGCAGCACCGCTCGCCGGGGCTGAACGCTGTCGCTCGCAAGGTCGAAGTAGGGGTGTCGCCGCTGCTCCACCGTCATCCCGAGGTGCCTGAGGGTCTGCGCCAGCCCTTTCGCGCCGTGCGGCCCGGCCAGAAAGGTGGAGAGCCGGGGGTCGTCCAGGTCCCGAGTGGGTGCGGTCACCACACCGGCGACCGCCGCGAGTACGACGGCCGCGATCGCCCCGAGAACCACCGCCCGCTCACCGCGTCGCAGCATGGAGCTCGAGCCCCGCGGCCAGCGCGTCGAAGCGGTGCCACTGCTCGGCATCGCACGGCGTCCCCCCGAACACGTGGCGGTACAAGGTGGCCACGAGCTCGGTCAGCCCCGAGCGCCCGGCGGCGTCGAGCCGGGCTTCGAGCGCGTACTCGGCAGGGGTCTTGGACGGATGGAACTGCACGACGCGGCGCTCGTCCAGGTCGAGCACAGCGGCGAGGAAGCGAACGCCGAGGGCCTCGAGGAACCGGCCCGCGGCGCTCAAGCGGCGCGCTTCCGCGGCGTACCAGGCGGCGTCGCGCGGCGGGGCGGCGGGAGGCATGGGCGGGCGGACCGGCTCGCCCGGTCGCAACGATCGCCACACGACCCAGCCGAGGTGCATCAGGGAAGCGACGAGCGCCAGGGTCAGGACGCCGAGCACGATGTAGTAGCGAACGGGGGAGACGAGCCGCAGACCCTCGAGCCAGTCGAGCGCCCGGTGCCATTGGGTGAGCAGCCACACCCAGGTGCTGTTGGGCTCGGTCCAGTGGTATTCGCGCGCCGAGAATACGGTGCGGAGCGCGGCGCGCAGCGAGTCCGGATCGGCGGC
The DNA here is from genome assembly GCA_003222055.1 of Gemmatimonadota bacterium. Classification (GTDB taxonomy): domain Bacteria; phylum Gemmatimonadota; class Gemmatimonadetes; order Gemmatimonadales; family GWC2-71-9; genus AG41. The sequence goes on along the minus strand of QHUT01000055.1, from coordinate 49,814 downwards.
CTGAGGCGCGAAGCTCACGCCCTCGCGGCCGCGACCCCGAGGTGTTGGCTCAGGAGCTCCAGGTCGAACGCTTCCTTGCGTACCCGCAGGTCGTAATAGAACAGGGTGAAGACGCAGCTGATGAACGGATACAGGAAGAGGGAGATCAGGCCCAGGCCGATCAGCGCCGGAACCATCAACGGTGGCAGGATGGCCGCGGCGACGCCGGCAATCACGCCGAACCCGAGCAGGAAGAGGCCGAACAGCACGAAGACCACGAAGTACAGTCCGAACGCTTTCCATTTGAACCCGCTGGTGAGCTTCCACGAGCGGCCCACGCCGTCCGTGCCCCCCGGCAGCGGTTCGAGCACGGCGGCCTGGACCGCGACGGCAAGGCCGCAGGCCACGATGATTCCGGGAATAACGATGAGGAGGCACGCCAAGCCGATCAGGATGCCGGAGGCGAAGCCGGCGCTGAAGCTGCGGCCCATCTTCGATAGGGCGAAGTCGAGCGCATCCCCCATGGTGGGCTCGTGGCCGAGGTATGCTTGGGACACCACCCGGATGGAGGCGCCGGTGACGAGCAGGTACCCCACGAAGGTCAGCACCTGCGACAGGACGTAGAGCCCGAAATGCTGCTGCGGCCCGCCGCCCAACTGGACGAACAGGCTCAGCGCGGTGGGCAAGCCCTGGCAGACGATCGCGATGCCGAAGAAAACGCCGGCATGCCGGCGCAACAGCGCGAACGACGCATCCAGGATCTCGCCCAGCGCCAGCGGCCGGAGCTGTGTGGTAGCCATGGCTCCTCCTTCGTGATTAAGATGACTCCCGGATGCCCGCCCCGCGAGCCCCGACCGTCCCGCAGTTCGCCCGGCGCCTCGCGATCGAGACGCCGGAGCACCTCGTGCTCGAGCTCGAGCTCGCCGGCGTGGGCTCTCGCATTGCCGCCGCCGCGTGCGACGCGGTGCTGCTCGGCGTGCTCTACGTCGGGCTCGGCCTGGGGCTCGTCGCTCTGCAGACGGGGCGCGAGTCGGCCGGTGCGTGGTCGACGCTCGTCGCCGTGCTCACGGTGCTCGCCCTCTTTCTCCTATTCTGGTGTTATTTCCTGCTGTTCGAAGCGCTCAACCACGGGCGGACGCCGGGTAAGCGCCTCATGGGCATTCGCGTCGTGATGGATACGGGGCACCCCATCACCCTCGCGGCCGCCGCCGTGCGGAACCTGATCCGGGTCGTGGACGCGCTCCCGTTCGGCCTGGTGGGCCTCGCCTTCGTGCTGTTCCACCCGCAGAACAAGCGGCTCGGCGACATCGTGGCCGGAACGGTGGTGGCGCGCGACCGGCCCGAGGACCTGCAACTGGCCGGCGTCCCCGCGGATCGGCAGCCGGCGGCGGAGCCGCTCGAGACCGGCCCGCCCGAGCTCACCGACGAGGAGTTCCGCCTGCTCGACCAGTATCTCGAGCGGCTGGAGAGCCTGGACGGCGCGCTGCGCCGTCGCTTTACCGCCGACCTGGCGGCCCGGTTCGCCCCGCGCTTTCCCCGGCGGGACGCCGACCCGGAGGCGTTCCTGGTTCGGCTGCATACGGCCGAGTTCGCGAAACGGAGCGGCCGCCTCGCCGCGCGCCGGACGGAGGGCGCCGGACGTACCACGGTCACGGCCGAGCGGTTCGTGACGCGAAAGCGGGACTCGTGGGAGGCGTTCCGCATCCTCGCCGCCCGGGCCGAGCGGGTCGGCTTGAAGCAGTTGGGTGCGGCGGAGATTCCCGACTTCGCCGCGCGCTATCGCGAGGTAGCGGCCGATCTGGCGCGCGCGCGCACCTATGGGGTGGATCCCAGGGTGCTCGAGTATCTGGAGCGCGTGGTGAGCGCGGGGCACAATGCCCTGTACGGCCGGCACACCGGCCACCGGGTGCACGTGGGCCGCCTCGTGCTCCGGGAGCTGCCGGCCGCCGTGGTGGCCGCGCGCGCCTACGTGGTGACGGCCCTGCTGGTGTTCGCCGTTCCCGCCGCGACCGGATACGTGTTGATCCGCGAGCGCCCGGCGATCGCCGAGCAGGTGCTCCCCGACGAGATGCTGGCGCGCGCGCGCGCGGGAGCCGAGCGCCGCGCGCAGGGCGTGGGCTACGCGCAGGCGCCCTCGATGTACCTGCCGTTCATCGCCTCGCGGATCATCACGAACAACGTGCAGGTGGCGTTCCTGGGCTTCGCGTTCGGCATCACCGCCGGCATCGGCACGTTGCTGCTCCTCGTGTTCAACGGGCTGTTCTTCGGCGCGGTGCTGGGGCTGTTCGCGAACTACGGACTGGCCGGATGGCTGCTCACCTTCGTCGCCGGCCACGGGGTGCTGGAGCTTTCGGCGATCTTCATCGCGGGGGGCGCCGGGCTGCTCGTGGCCCGGGCCTTGCTCGCGCCCGGCGACCTGACCCGGCGCGATGCGCTGGTGCTCGCCGGCCGCCAGGCCGCTCGTCTGGTCGGAGCCTCCGTCCTGCTGCTCGGGCTCGCGGGCACGATCGAGGGCCTCCTCTCGGCAAGCGACGCCCCCGCTCCTTTGAAGGTCGCCACCGGCGGCGCGACCGTCGTCCTGCTGATCCTCTACCTCGCGAGCGGGCGCCACTACCTCAACACGCACGCCATGGGTCCGTCCGGGGAGGGGGCGGCCACCGCAGCCAGCGGCACCGACCCGCACTGAGCCGGCGCGGCCACCACCACCGCCCGGGAGGGCAGAACCGCGGCCGGTGGCGCCGACTCACCGGGTCCGCTTCACCGCTTCACCGATTCACCGATTCATCGATCAAGGGCTTCGAGGATGCCGCGCATTTTGCGCGACAACGCTTCAATCTGCTTCAGGCCCGCCACCGTCTCCCCATCGTACTTATCCGCTCCCAGGAGGAGCAGCTGCGTCTCGGCAAGGATGGCTGCGAGCGGGTTGGAAAGGTCGTGCCGGAGCTTTCTGATCGGATCCAGGGCGTCGGCCATCTAGAGCAGGGACCGATACAGATCGCGCAGGTGATGGTCGCGCAGGTCGCGCACCGCCTGCCACAAGTCCGGCTCCGACGCGGCGCAGAAGATCTCGGCCGTCGCGCGCTCCGCCTCGGTGTCGGCAGCCCCGAACAACACCCGGCCCCGCCATACGCCGTCCTCGCTGCGGCGCACCTGGAGGCGAATGGGGATGAGTTGTCCGTCGAAGCGAATGGGGGGGAGGTCGTGGACGACTGCGTCGCCCGAGTCAGGTGCGTTGAAGCGTGCCGGCTGTGCGGGCATGCGCCTCGTAGGCTGGTTTGGGTAAAGATATAAGAAGGGCGGACTTACGCAATACTTGGGAGGCCGGGAAGCGGGACGAGGGACGCGGGAAGAGTAACCCGACCCTTCCCTCGTCCCTCGTCCCCTTCCCTCAGATTCTGAAGGGAACCGGCGCAAACGTGATCGCGAATAGCGCCAGCGCCACCCACGCGACCCAGCGCCGCGACGCGGGCAGCGGCCGTTGCGCGTCGAGCACCGGCGGGTGACCGAGGCGCCCGCGCGACAACAGCAGCACGAGCAGGCCCCACAAGTACCACCCCGACCACCAGCGTCCGAGCAGTATGATGAGACACCAGAAACCGAACGCGATCCGCTGGTGCCAGCGCGGCACCGTTGCGTACAGGATGTGCCCGCCGTCCAGCTGGGAGATCGGCAGCAGGTTCAGCATCGTGACGAACATCCCGACCCATCCGGCGAAAGCGATGGGATGAACGCTGACCGCCGCCGCGCGACCGAGCACCAGCCGTTGGAGCAGCAGCGTGATCAGGGAGTCGCCGAGCGGAATCTGCGGGCCGCCCGCGAAATACACGGCGAGCCCGCGAAACCCCTCCTGGGGAGCGACCGGGTGACTCAGCGCCAGTCCAGCCGAGAGCACCGGCAGCGCGACCAGGAATCCGGCGATCGGTCCAGCGACGCCGACGTCGAACAGCTGGCGGCGATCGGACAGCACCGTGCGCAGCCGGATGAATGCACCCATGGTGCCGATCAACGTCGGGAACATCGGCACGGGGATGAAGTACGGAGGCGAGACGTCCAACTGATAGCGGCGTGCCACCACGTAGTGCCCGAGCTCGTGGCACAGCAGAATAGCGAGCAGCGGCGCGGCAAACGGAAGCCCGCTGGCCCAGGCCTCGAGAAAGCCCGGATAACCGGGGTATCCGCTCGTGAAGAACACCGAGTAGCCCGTGTACGGGATGCCATTAGCCAGCACGGCGCCGGCGAAGGTGATCGTGTAGAGCGTCGCGAGAAACAACGCCAGGTGGAGCCCCCACCGCTCGCTCCGACGAGCGAGCGGGCGGGTGAGCACCAGGTGGCGTCCGTCGGGCTCGTTCGACCAGTAGTAGCTCCCGGGCCACTGTCGGAGCACTTGTGCGAGCGCCGGGGATGCGTCGGCGTGCATCGGATGTACAAGTGCGTCAACGACTTCGCGGTCCGGCAGGGAAACGGTGCGCCACGCCACCAGGAAGTCCGTGAGGTTCACGAGGCGCTCTTGACTGGGGCTTCGGGGTAGTCTAAAATAGCTCTTTCGCACTCCTTCGAATTTCCAGATTCCATTTTCAACATCACCGCGCTCACGCCCCCGCCTCGGGGTTTCGCCCGCCGTAGCATGGAGCAACACACACGTGGATATCGCTGAGCTGAAGAGGAAATCCGTCGCGGAACTGCACGCGATGGCCGAAACCCTGAACATCAGCAACTACTCGGGGCTCCGCAAGCAAGATCTGATCTTTCGTATCGAGCAGTCGCTCCTCGACTCGGACACGGTGCTCCGAGGCGAGGGCGTCCTGGAAATCCTTCCGGAAGGCTACGGGTTCCTGCGCAGCCCCGACTGGAACTACCTGTACGGCCCCGACGACATCTATGTCTCGCCCAGCCAGATCAAACGGTTCGACCTGCGCACCGGCGACACGATCATGGGACAGGTGCGGCCGCCCAAGGAGGGGGAGCGCTATCTCGCCCTGCTCAAGGTCGAGGTGGTGAACGGGGACGAGCCGGAGAAGGCGAAGCACCGGGTCGCGTTCGAGAACCTGCGGCCCCGCTACCCCGAGGAGCGGATCAAGCTCGAGCGCAAGGACGGCGATCTGTCGATGCGGGTGCTGGACCTGCTGAGCCCCATCGGAAAGGGGCAGCGCGCCCTGATCGTCTCGCCGCCCAAAGCCGGCAAGACGATCCTGCTCCAGAAGCTCGCGAACTCCATCATCGAGAACCACCCCGAGGTTTACCTCATCGTGCTGCTGATCGACGAGCGGCCCGAGGAGGTGACGGACATGGAGGAGAACGTCAAGGGACCGAACGTCGAGGTCATCTCGTCCACGTTCGACGAGCCGGCCGACCGCCACGTCCAGGTCGCCGATATGGTGATCGAGAAGGCCAAGCGCCTCGTGGAGCACGGCAAGGACGTCGTGATCCTGCTCGATTCGATTACGCGCATGGGCCGGGCGCACAACGTGGTGGTGCCTCACTCCGGCAAGATCCTCTCGGGCGGTGTGGACGCGAACGCGCTGCAGAAGCCCAAGCGGTTTTTCGGAGCGGCGCGCAAGATCGAAGGCGGCGGCTCGCTCACCATCGTCGGCACCGCGCTCATCGACACCGGTTCCCGCATGGACGAAGTGATCTTCGAGGAGTTCAAGGGCACGGGCAACATGGAAGTGATTCTCGACCGCCGGATCGCCGAGCGCCGCACGTTCCCGTCCATCGATGTGCAGCGCTCCGGCACCCGCAAGGAAGAGCTGCTCCTCACGAAGGAAGAGCTCAACAAGGTCTACTTGCTCCGCAACTTCCTGGCCGACATGCCTCCCGTCGAAGGCATCGAGTTCCTGCTGGAGCGCATGAAGCGGACGAAAAACAACGTCGAGTTCTTCCAGACGATGCAACAGGGATGACCGGTGGGTCGGGGCGGCTGCTCGGCGTGGACTGGGGCGAGCGGCGCATCGGCCTCGCCCTGTCCGACGAGACCCAGACGCTCGCCCAACCCCTCACCACCCTCACGCGCCGTACCGGCAAGCGCTTCCCCATGCGCCAGCTGCTCACCCTGCTGGACCGCCACGCCGTGACGGGCGTGGTGGTCGGCCTGCCGCTCGACCAGCACGGCGCGGAAGGTGACGCGGCCACGGCCGCCCGCACCCTGGCGGCGGCGATCGCCCAGCACTCCGGCAAGCCGGTGGCCCTGTGGGACGAGCGGCTGACGACGGCCCGCGCGCTCCAGGCGGTGCGCGACTTGGGGGGCACGACGCGAGGTCGGAAGGACGGCGTGGACGCGCTGGCGGCGACGGTCCTGCTCCAGCACTATCTCGATGCAAGGCGGGGGTCGGCGCTGTGAAGACGATTGCGGATTGTGGATTGTGGATTGCGGATTGGACGCCCGCCCTTCGAATCCGCAATCCGAAATCCGCAATCCGCAATTGTCTCCTGCTCGCCCTCTTCGCCTGCGGATCTCCCGACGGGCCGCGCGTCACGGTGACGATCCCCCCCGGCGCCACCCTCGAGACCGCCGTCGACTCCCTCACCGCCAGCCGCGTCATCGACCATCCCGATCTGTTCCGGTGGTACGCCCGGCTGCGGGGCCTCGCCGGATCGCTCAAGAGCGGCGTCTACCTGCTGCGCCAGGACGAGGCGTGGTCGGACGTCGTGGGGGCCCTCGAGCGGGGCCGCGGCGTCGAGCAACGCTTCACGGTGCGCGAGGGCCTGCGGCTCGGCGAGATCGCGGACCTGGCGCAACGGGGGCTCCGCATTCCGCGCGACTCGTTCCTGGACGCGGCGCAGGATTCCGCGCTGCTCGCGCAGCTCGGGCTCCCCGACCAGGCCGCGAGCGCCGAAGGATACCTGTTCCCGACGACGTACCTGCTGCCGCTGCACATCGGCGCGCACGAGCTGGTGCGGGTGATGACCCATCAGTTCATACAGCAATGGAGCCCGGAGTGGCAGGCCCGGCTCGACTCCGTCCATTTCACCCGGCATCAGCTCGTCACCCTGGCCTCGATCATCGAATCGGAAGTCCGCTACGACCCCGATCGGCCGTTCATCTCCGCGGTGTACCAGAACCGGCTCAAGCGGGGAATGCGGCTGGAGGCCGATCCGACCGTGAGCTACGCCTATGGCCGGCGTCTGAGGCGCGTGTGGGAGAAGAACCTCGCCGTGCGCTCCTCCTACAACACGTATCTCCACGCCGGGCTGCCGCCCGGACCCATTTCGCAGCCGGGGCGCGCCAGCCTCGCCGCGGCGCTCTACCCCGCCGACGTACCGTTCCTGTACTTCGTCGCGCAGGCCGACGGGAAGCACATCTTCTCCGCGACGTACGCGGAGCATCTGGCCGCGATCCGGCGCGTCAAGGAAATGCGACGCGCAGCGCGCGCGCCGCACCCGCCGGGTCGGTAGCGCTCCACACGGCGCCGATCACGGCGATGCCGGCGGCGCCGGCGCGCGCGACCGCGGCGGCGTTGGCCGCGCTGATGCCGCCGATCGCGATCACCGGCGTCCCGGTCGGGGCGAGCCGGGCGAGTCGCGCGAAGCCCTCGGTCCCGAGCGGCGGGCCGGCATCCGGCTTGTTCTCCGTGGCGAAGCACGGGCCGACGCTCCAGTAGTCGGCGCGCCAGCCGCGCACCCGGTCCGCCTCGGCGGGCGTGCCGACGGAGACGCCGAGCAGGAAGGCCGGGGGCGGGGGGACGTGGGGCCGCACGCGGTCGAGCGGCAGGTCGTCCTGGCCGAGGTGGGCGCCGGCCGCCCCGGCGGCGAGCGCCACGTCGACCCGGTCGTTGACGATCACGGGGATGGCGAGGGCGCCCACCAGGGAGCGCGTGAGGGCCGCGACGTCACGCGGCGGCGCGTCCTTGAGGCGCACCTGGATCATCGTCGCCCCGCCACGCGCCGCCTGGCGGCACTCGGCCACGGGGTCGCGCCCCTTGAGGAGCGCGGCATCCGTGAGCACCATCAAGCGCAACTGATCGGCGAGCGCCATGACCAAGACTCTGCGTGGGCTGCGCGGCGCCACCACGGCGGCGGCGAACTCGCGCGAAGCGATCCTCAACGCGACGGCCGAGCTGTTGCGCGCGCTTCAGGAGGCCAACGGGTTTCGGCCCGAGGAAGTCGAGAGCGCGATCTTCACGTCGTCTCCCGACCTCACCGCCGAGTACCCGGCGCGCGCCGCCCGGCTGCTCGGCTGGAGCGACGTGCCCCTCCTGGGAGCCGCGGAAGTCGCCGTCCCGGACGGATTGTCGCGCTGCATCCGCGTCCTGCTCCACTTCTACACGGCCAAGCCGCAGCGTGAGCTGAAACATATGTACCTGCGCGACGCGGCCCAGCTGCGACCCGACCGGCGCACAGACTGATGGACGCACCGCAGATCGGCGTGGCAACGGCCATCGTGAGCGCAAAGGGCGCCGCCCGCTGGCAGGCCGGCCACCCCTGGATCTATCGGACCGACCTGTACGACGAGCCGGGCGATGCCCCCGGGATCGTCGCCGTCACCGACCGCCGCGGCCGCCACCTCGGCCAGGCGCTGTACTCCCCCAAGTCGGAGATCCGCCTGCGCCTGCTCACGCGCGGCCGTGAGCCGGTCGACGCCGCCTGGTGGGGCGAGCGCATCCGCGCGGCGGCCGCCCGGCGCGAAGGGCTCGCCGCCACGGCGTATCGCGTGGTCCACGCCGAGGGGGACGGCCTCCCGTCCCTCGTCGTGGACCGCTACGGCCCTTACGTCGTCGCCCAACTGCTCTCGACCGGACTGGAGCAGGTCAGGGACGACGTGCTGGCGGGGATCAGTGCGGCCCTCACGCCCGACGGGATCCTGCTGCGCAACGACTCCGCGATCCGGCGGCACGAAGGACTTCCTCTCGAGGTCGTCGCGGCCGCTGGCGTCGTGCCGGCAACCGTGGAGGTGGAGGAGCACGGGATCCGGTATCGCGCCGCCCCCCACGAGGGCCAGAAGACCGGGGCTTTCCTCGATCAGCGCGAGAACCGCGTGCTCGTGGGCGAGCACACCGGCCCGGGCCAGGCGCTCGACTTGTTCACCTACCACGGCTCGTTCGCGCTCCACCTGGCCCGCCGGGCGGCGGCGGTGGTGGCCGTGGACTCGAGCGCCGAGGCGCTGGCGCGGGGGCAGGAGAACGCGACTCTGAACGGGCTCACGAACATCAGCTGGCGCGAGGCGAACGCATTCGATCTGCTGCGCGAGCTCGAGCGCCGCGAGGAGCGCTTCGACACCGTGGTGCTCGATCCACCCGCGTTCGCCAAATCCAAGCAGAGCCTGGTCCGCGCCCTCGCTGGCTACAAGGAGATCAACCTGCGCGCCATGCGCCTACTGGCGGCGCGGGGCGTCCTGTTCACGTGCTCGTGCTCGTACCACGTGAACCGCGCGGTCTTCCTCGACATGGTCGCCGCCGCGGCCCGGGACTCGGGCCGGCGCCTCCAGCTCCTCGCCGTCACGGGCGCGGGGCGCGACCACCCCGAGCTCGTCAACGTACCGGAGACCGGCTACTTGAAGGGGGCTCTCCTGCGAGCGGTGCCGTAGCGGTCGACGTCCCCGTTGACTAAACCGCTGTCCTTTACAACCTTGCATTCCTGTCCATGCCGGCGTCCGCCCTCGTCCGCCGAGTGTTCATCGGCCTCCTGGTCGCCAACCTGGCGGTCGTGGGGGTGAAGCTCTGGGTGGGATTCGCGTCCGGGTCGCTCGCCATCCTCGGCGGCGCGGTCGATTCCTGCGTGGACGCGCTGAACAACGTGCTCGCCCTGATCGTGATTCGCGTGGCAGCCAAGGAGCCCGATGAGGACCACCCCTATGGCCACGGCAAGTTCGAGACGCTCGGCGCGCTCGCCATCGTCGGATTCCTGTCGATCAGCTGCTTCGAGCTGGTGCGGGGGGCGGTCAACCACCTCGTGAGCGGCACCCATCGCGTCAACGTCAGCGATTGGCAGCTGGCGCTGCTCGTACTCACATTCGGTGTGAACGTGCTGATCACCTGGTACGAGCACCGCCGCGGCACCGACCTCGGCAGCGAGCTGCTGGTGGCCGACGCGGCGCACACACGCGCCGACGTCTTCGTCACGGTCGGCGTCGTGGTGAGCGTCCTGCTCATGCGCCAGGGCTGGTGGTGGGCGGACTCGGCGGTCGCGATCGTCGTGGCGCTGGTGATCGTGTTCGTGGCCTACGGTATCCTGGCGCGCACCGTCCCCGTGCTGGTGGACGAGCGCGCCATTCCCACGCGCGACATCCAGGACGCCGCCCAGGCGGTGCCGGGCGTGAAGAGCGCCTACAGCATCCGGTCCCGCGGGCCCTCCGACCTGCGCTACGCCGAGGTCACGGTGTGCGTCGATCGCCACGCCGACGTCGAATCCGCCCACGCGATCGCCGACCAGGTGGAAGAGCGGCTCAAGCGCGACTTGCAGCTGCACGAGGTCACCGTGCACGTGGAGCCATGCTGAGCCTGTCCGGAGAGCACCACTCCCGCACGGCGCGTCGGCCGCCGCGCTCGCTCAAGCAGGAGTACCACGAGTTCCTGCTGCAGCGCATCGAGGAATACAAGAACACCCTCACCCGCGAGGAGCTGCTCGAGATCGGGGACGAGGCCGTTCGCGAGCTGGAAGAGAGCGCGGCGGGGCAGTATCTGCTCACCGAGGTGCTGCTGCTCGAGCACGTGGACCGCATCATCGCGCGCCGGCTGCGGCTCCCCGCGTTCCCGCGCTGGCGCCAGAAGCACCGCGCGCTGCGGGCCGCGCAGCGCGCGCCCACGCACTGGGGCCTCGAGCCGGACGGGGCGCTCGTGAGCTCGGTGCGCCGCCTCGAGCCCGGGGACGTCGGCGTGGTCATCGGCGCGGCGGCGTTGCCCGCCGCCTTGTTCATCGCCGCCCACGACGCGGAGGTGTTCCTGATCGACCAGGACCTGGCCGCCATCGAGGGCGCCGAGAGCCGGGCCGTCACCGAGCAGCTGGCGGGGCGCTTCCAGGCGCTCGTGGTCACGTTCGGCGGCTGGTTTCCCGACGTGTCGCCCAGCGTCGTGGTGATCGATCCCGCCGCCCTCGCGCCTGCCCGGGCGCGCGACCGCAACGGGCTCTTGGCGGAGCTCCAGGCCCGCACCCGCCCAGGCGGCGTGCACGTGATCCTGCCCAGCCCCACCGCCAGCGAGGTCATCCCACTCGCCCCGGAGGCGCTCCAGACGCAGTACGGCGACTGGGAGATCGTGCGGCGCCGTCGTACCAAGGCGGGCGCCGGCTTCACAGCGACCAAGCCTGAGCGTCAGCGCGACACGGCGCTGAACGTGTCGGAGTGACCACCCGGCCAGCCTCGCCACACGTTACACGTTGCAGGACGCCAAGTTACACGATACGGCCCACGGCAAGGGCTTTGCCTCGAGCAGCGGGCAACCTGCAACGTGGACATGTGCGGAATGACGAGTCTCCCTCTAGTCCTCGAAGAAGACGAGCCCCTGGGCATCATCATGCAAGCGGGCCGTCGAATGCTCCGCCCGGCCAAGATTTGGGCCTACTGCTGGTTCACGGACGAGGGCGAGGCGGGCGACCACACGCACCGCCACCTCCCCGAACATCTCGACTGAGCACCCGGGCCGGCCCTCCAGCCGGCCCGTGCCGCTTTTATCGCTCCGGGGCTCGACGGCTGGTAGCCGGCGGCCGCGGCGGCTAATCTTCCCCGTCATGGTCACGCTGACGGTCAACGGTCGCCGGGTCACGGCCGACGCCGAGCAGACGATCCTCGACGCCGCCCGCGCCGCGGGGATCGCCGACATCCCCACCCTCTGCTGGTATCCCAAGCTGCCCATCGTCGGCAACTGCCGCATCTGCCTCGTGTCGGTCGAGGGCCAGGCGAAGCTCGTGCCGGCGTGCGCGACTAAGGTGGCCGACGGGATGGTCGTGCAGACCGAATCCCATGCCGCGGTCGAGAACCGCAAGGGCGTGCTCCGGCTGCTGCTCGAGCGCTATCCCGGGGACCACCTGCGGAACGGTGGCCGGGCCGCGCCGCGCAACGAGTTCGAGCGCTACGTGGTGCGGTACGGCGTAGCGCCCACACCGCTCGGGGCGCGGGACCTGGCGCTGCGTCACGGCGACGAGCGCCCCGGTGACCCGATGATCCGACACGATATGAGCACCTGCATCCTCTGCACCCGCTGTGTCCGCGCGTGCGAGGACATCCAGGTGGTGGGCGTGCTGGACGTGGCGCAGCGAGGCGAGCACGCCGAGATCATCGTGGGCGCGGACGGCGATCCCGACAAGGCGGGATGCACCTGGTGTGGCGAGTGCGTTCGGGTGTGCCCCACCGGCGCCATTTTCGAGGTGATGCCGCAGGAGCGGTTCGCCCCGGAGCAGATCCGCCAGCCGCAGCGCACCGTTCGCTCGGTGTGCCCCTACTGTGGCGTCGGGTGTCAGGTCGACCTGCACGTCGCGGACGACAGGATCATGCGGGTCACGTCGCCCGACATCGAGCTCGACACGCCCAACCAAGGCTCGACCTGCGTGAAGGGCCGGTTCGGCTACGACTTCCCCCAACATCACGACCGCCTCACCAAGCCGCTGATCAGGCGGGGCTGGCTCAAGCAGGGCGGTCATTGGGTATGGCGCGGGCCGACGGGCGCGGAGCGCCGCGGCGGCCCGTGGCAGTCCATCGAGGCGGAGGGCCAGACGGTGAAACCGGCGGGACCGCCGCGGGCGGTCGGCAAGGCGGTGCGCGATCTGCCGCTGCTCGAGCGGCTGGACATGGACATCCGCGACCGGGTGGCGACGCCTGCGGCCTGGTACGAGCCCTTCCGCGAGGCCTCCTGGGACGAGGCGATGGAGCTCACGGCGCAGGAGCTGTTGCGCATCAAACGTGAGCGCGGCGGCGACGCCCTCGCGTGCTTCTCCTCGGCCAAGTGCACGAACGAGGAGAACTACGTCATGATGCGGATGTTCCGCGGCGCGCTCGGGACCAACAACATCGACCACTGCACGCGCCTGTGCCATTCGACCTCGGTGGCCGCGATGCAGCGGGCGCTGAACACCTCCGCGGCTTCGGGCTCGATGCGCGAGGTCGAGCACGCGGCGGACGTCATCTTCATCGCGGGCGCGAACACGACCGAGTCCCATCCCGTCTTCGGGGCCGCGATCAAGCGCGCCCACGAGCGGGGCGCGACGCTCATCGTGGCCGACCCCCGCAAGACCGAGCTCGCCGCGCGGGCCGACGTCCACCTCCAGATGCAGCCCGGCACCGACGTGGCGCTGTTCAACGCGATGCTCAACCACGTCATCACGAGCGGGCTCGAAGCCAAAGACTTTGTCGCCCGGCGGACGCACGCGTTCGACAAGCTGCGCGAGTCGGTGCGGGCCATGACGCCCGAGGTGGCGGCGAAGATCACCGGCGTCCCGGCCGAGCGAATCCGCGAGGCGGCGGAGATCTACGCGCGCGGGCCGAACACCAGCACGCTGTGGGCGATGGGCCTCACGCAGCACGCCAACGGCACCGACCTTGTCACGTCGCTCCTCAACCTGATGCTCGCGTGTGGCATGATCGGCCGTTGGGGCGCGGCGATGATGCCCGTGCGCGGCCAGAACAACGTGCAGGGCGCCTCGGACGTCGGCGCGATCCCCTTCGTCTACACGGACTACCGCTCCGTGAAGGACCCCAAGGTCCGCGCCGAATACGCCAAGGCGTGGGACGTGCCGGCGGAGTCTCTCTCGCTCAAGGAGGGGCTCATGGTGACGGAGATCGTGAAAGAGGAGAGCGGGGTTCGCGGGATGTACATCATGGGGGAGAACCCCATCATCTCCGATCCCGACATCGCGCATGCCGAGCACTGGTTCCGGGAGCTCGAGTTCCTCGTGGTGCACGATTTGTTCCTCACCGAGACCGCGCGATACGCCGACGTGGTGCTCCCCGGCTCGAGCTTCGCCGAGAAGAGCGGCACGTTCGTGAACACGGAGCGGCGGATCCAGCTCGCGCAGCGGGCCGTGGACCCGCCGGGCGACGCGCGCCGCGATCTGGACATCCTGATCGATTTGTCCAACCGTCTGGGCCTGCGCACCCACTTCGCCACGGCGGAGGCCGTCATGGGCGAAATCGTCACGGTGACCCCGTCCTGGAGAGGGGTGACCTACCCGCGGCTGGAGGGGGCGGGTCTGCAGTATCCGGTGCCGACGCCCGGGCACGCGGGCACCGCGTTCCTGTTCGACGAGCGCTTCCCGACCGCCGACGGGAAGGGGACGTTCGTGCCGGTCGAGTACGCGCCGCCGGTCGAGCTCCCCGACGACCAGTACCCGTTCGTCATGAACACCGGCCGGCAGCTGTACCACTGGCACACCGGCACCATGACCCGGCGCGCCTCGGGGCTCGATCAGCGGGAGCCCACGCCCGTCGTCGAGATTCACCCGGACGACGCGGCGCAGCTGGGCCTGGAGGACGGGGATCTCGTGCGGCTCACGTCGCGCCGCAATGCGATGGTGAGCTCCTGCCGCATCTCGGAGCGCGTCGCGCGGGGGCAGGTGTTCGTCCCCTTCCACTTCCGCGAAGCGGCGGCGAACCTCCTCACCAACCCCGTGCTCGATCCCTACGCCAAGATGGCCGAGCTCAAGTGCTGCGCCGTGCGGCTCGAGCCGGCTCACGTCGCGGTGGCGGACTGACCGACGTGTAGGGGCGCAGCATGCTGCGCCCCTACTTCTAACCGGGGTAGCCCCTTTCCCGTAAATTCGGCCCATGGATTTGGGCCTCGCGGGCCGCGTGGCGTTGGTGTGCGGCAGCACCCAGGGCCTGGGTCGCGCCGTCGCGAAGACCCTGGCGCACGAGGGGGCTCGCGTGGCGGTCAACGGCCGTCACGCCGACGTGGTCCAGCGCGCAGCCGACCAGCTCACGTCGGAAACGGGCCAGCGGGTCACACCGTTTGCGGCGGACGTCGGCGTCCCTGCCCAGGCCGAGGGGCTGGTGGAGCGTGTGCACCACGAGCTCGGTCGGCTCGACGTGTTGTTCTGCAACGCGAGCGGGCCTCCCGCCGCTCCGTTCAGCCACCAGAGCGCCGAGGCGTTCCACCGCGCCGTGGAGCTCAACCTGCTTTCCGTGGTTCATCTCTGCCGCGCGGCGGTGCCGCTCATGCGCAAGCTGCAGTGGGGGCGCATCGTGTGCCTGGCCTCGGTCGCCGCCAAGCAGCCGCTGCCCGGCCTGATCCTGTCGACCACGGCCCGCGCGGGCGTGCTGGGCTTCGCGAAGGCGCTGGCGGACGAGGTGGCTACCGAGGGCATCACCGTGAACGTCGTCTGTCCCGGCTTCATCGCGACGGAGCGCATCGCGGAGCTGACGGAAACGCGCGCCAAGCGCGAGCAGCGGGCGTCCCAGGAGGTGATGCGGGAGATGATCGCGGGCATTCCGATGGCGCGCATGGGCCGCACCGAGGAGTTGGCGGCGGCCGTCGCGTTCCTCGTGTCGGAGCGCGCCAGTTATATTACCGGCGCCGCGCTGCAGGTGGACGGGGGATTTACGCGATCGATTTTTTGACCCGTCCCTCTTCCCGCGTCCCTCTTCCCCGACCCGCGACCCGATGCAGGCGATTGTCAAAGAGAACCGCGCCCCCGGCCTCAAGGTCACGACGGTGCCCAAGCCGTCCCCCGGCCCGGGCGAGGTGCTGATCGCCGTGCGGCATGCTGGCGTGTGCGGCACCGATCTGCACATCGCCGACTGGAATGCGTGGGCGGAAGGCCGCCTCCGGCCGCCCCTCGTGGTGGGACACGAGTTCGCCGGGGAGATCGTCGCGGTGGGTGGCGCGGTGGCAGAGCTCCGGCCCGGCCAGCTCGTCACCGCCGAGGGGCACATCGTGTGCGGACACTGTCTCCAGTGCCGCACCGGCAACAGCCACATCTGCAAGAACACGCGCATCATCGGCGTGGACCGCGACGGCGCCTTCGCCGAATACATCGCCATGCCCGCCACCAACGTGCTGCCGCTGGACGGCATTCCCACCACCGTCGGCGCGGTCATGGATCCGATGGGCAACGCGTTTCATACGGTGCTGACCGCGGACATTTCCGGCAGCACCGTCTTCGTGGTGGGGTGCGGTCCCATCGGGTGCTTCGCCGTCGGCATCGCCCGGGCCGCGGGCGCGGCCAAGGTGATCGCCTCCGACGTGAATGCCAAGCGGTTGGCGCTGGCGCAGCGGATGGGTGCCCACCTGACGATCGACGCGACGCGCGACGACGTGGTCCGCGTCGTGCTGGCCGAGACCGGGGGCGAAGGCGCCGACGTGGTGTGCGAGATGTCGGGCGTGCCGTCGGCCCTGCACCAGGCGTTCGCCGCGGTGCGTCTCGGCGGGCGGGTGCAGCTGCTCGGCATCCCCAACGGCGAGGTGCCGGTCGACTTCGCCAGCGAGATCATCTTCAAGGGCATCACCGTGTACGGTGTGATCGGACGCAAGATGTACGAGACGTGGCACCAGATGCGCCGCTATCTCGCGGCGGGACTGGTCGACCCGCGCCCGGTGATCACCCATCAGTTCCCGCTCGCCAAAATCGACGACGCTCTCAACGCCATCCGCTCGGGCGATGCGGGCAAGATCATCCTGGAGATCGCATGAGCTTCGCCGCCCGGCTCGAGGCCGAGCTCGAGCAGTTCAAGCAGGAAGGCGTCTACAAGCGCCTCAACCACCTCGAAGAGCCGCAAGCCGCAAGAACCAAAATGGAAGGGCGCGGCGAGGTCGTGATCCTCTCCTCCAACAACTACCTCGGTTTGTGTGACGAGCCGGAGGTCGTGGCCGCCGGCAAGCGCGCGCTCGACCAGTTCGGCGCCGGGACCGGCTCGGTGCGCTTTATTTGCGGCACCTTCACGATCCACCGCGAGCTCGAGCAAGCGCTCGCGCGCTTTGTGGGCTGCGAGTCGTCACTCACCTACGTGAGCTGCTGGAACGCGAACGAGGGCCTCGTCCCCACGCTCCTGGGCGAGCAGGACATCGTCATCTCCGACCAGCTGAATCACGCGTCCATCATCGACGCGATCCGCCTCGCGAAGACCATCACGAAATGCCAGACGGCGGTGTACCGGCACTCCGACATGGCGGACCTCGAGGAGAAACTGCGCGGCGCTCAAGCAATGAACGCCCGCCTGAAGCTGGTCTTCACGGACGGCGTGTTCTCGATGGAAGGCGACATCGCCAACCTGCCGGACATCGTCGCGCTGGCGCGCCGGTACGGCGCCGTGGTGGCCATGGACGACTCGCATGCGAGCGGCGTGCTCGGCCGCTCGGGCCGCGGCACGGCGGAGCACTACGGCATGCTGGGCCAGGTCGACATCATCACCTCGACCCTCGGCAAGGCGCTGGGGGGCGCGGCGGGCGGCTTCACCGCGGGCCCGGGTCCGCTCGCCGACTATCTCACCCAGCGCTCGCGGCCCCAGCTCTTTTCCAACGCCCTCCCTCCCACGGTCGCCGGGAGCGCGCTCGCCGCGGTGCGCCACCTCGAGCGACACCCCGAGCTCGTGACCCGGCTGCACGAGAACGCCCGCTATTTCCGCGAGCAGCTCCGCGCGCTGGGGTTCAAGCCGCTCCCGGGCAACACACCTATCGTGCCAGTTATTCTGGGCGAGACGGCCAAGGCCATCCAGATGAGCGAGCTGCTCCTCGCCCAGGGCGTATTCGTCACCGGGTTCGGCTACCCCGTGGTGCCCCAAGGGCACGCCCGGATCCGCTGCCAGCTCTCCGCGGCGCACACACGGGACGACCTGGACTTCGCACTGTCGGCATTCAAGCACGTGGGGAGGAACCTAGGACTCATCTGATGCGACATCTTCGGAGTTGGTTCGGTGTTTGTCGCGTCGACTACATTCAAGGGATTCAGGGCATATCGCGTATTCTGGCGGAAGCTCCTATTTTGGGTGGCGCCCATCTCCAATTCCGCAAGGAGTCCTCCCATGCGCGTGCTCACGCTTATCGGGCTGCTGCTGGCGGGCGGCACTGCGCCGCTCGGCGCGCAGCACGCCGGCCAATTCGAGATCGGCGTATTCGGCAGCTACACGCGGTATGACGGCGGTCTCCAGCTCGACAACGAGTTCGGTGGCGGTGCTCGTCTCGGTTACTTTTTCGGCAACCACTTGAGTCTCGAGGTTGACGCAAACGTAGCGCAGCCGCTCTCGCAGCTCAGCGGCGTGGGGAAGACGACCGCCGTGTTCGGCAGCGCGAGCCTGGTCGTCAGCTCGGGGAGCGCGTACGTGCTGGGCGGGTATTCCCGGCTCTACATGGGACCCAATCCACCCTACCATTCCGATCTGAACGCCCTGCATGGGGGGCTCGGCGAGCGGATCTTCGTCGGCGACCGCGTGGCACTCCGGTTGGAGGCGCGAGGGTATTATCGCGGGCCCGGCGGCGTCCAGGACAGCCCTCACTGGGTCGGTCACTTCGCTGGCATCGCGGGCGTGTCGTTCCTCTTGGGCCATAGCGGCGCGAAGTAGACGACCGGCCGCTAGCTCGGGAGGCCGTACCCGTACGCGCTGCCGTTACACAGCATTCGGTATATCTTCGGTATTCTGCGTCCGGCTCGTTCTCACTTTCAAGTACTTGCGATGTCGCGTCGGATACGCCGTCGTGTCCCAAGGCCATAGCCTGTAAGCAGGTAGCGAGCCTTACGACGACCTGACCCGCCGCGCCGTGTGCTACGCCTCACCCGCATTAGAGGGAAGCGCCTATGTTGCGGTGCGCCCACCTCACATCCCCACAAGGAGCTCTTCCCATGCGGGCGCTCACTGTCGTTGCGGTGCTGCTGGCCAGCGGGGCACGGTCCCTCTGTGCACAACATGGCGGCCAGCTCGAGATCGGTGGGTTCGGCAGCTACACGCGGTACGATAGCCGCTTCCAGCTCGACAACCAGTTCGGCGCAGGTGGCTGGCTCGGTTACTTCCTCGGCGACCACTTCGCACTCGAGGTCGACGGCACCGTAGCCCAGCCGCGCTCGACATTCAGCGGCGTGGGCGGGACCACGTCCGCGTTCGCCAGCGCCAGCCTCGTGATGAGCTCGGGCGGCTTCTACATCCTGGGCGGCTATTCGCGCCTCCATATGGGGCCGGGCGCACCCTACACCTCCGACCTGAACGCCGTCCACGCGGGGCTGGGCGAACGGATATTCTTCGCCCCCGGCCATGCGGCCGTGCGTCTGGAAGCCCGAGCCTATTACCGAGGCCCTGGCGCTGGCTTCAGCAGCAAAGACGAAGTGGTGCACGTCACAGGCATGGTGGGGATGACGTTCTTCGTCGGGCCTGGGGGGCAGAAGAGCCGCCGTTACTAGTCGGCGACGTCTACTTCGGGAAAACTTCGGTGTCAGACGGCTCCGGCTCCAGCCCAACCTTCAAGTACTTTCAAGGTTCAGAGGCTTAAGCCGAAGGGGTATCGCGTTTTCCGCCAGAACTCCCTATTTTGGGGGTCGCCTTTTCCGGTACGAACGCCGCCTCAGAGGAGTCGTCTCCATGCGGGTAGCCACGGTGATGGGGGTTCTGCTGCTCGGCGGGGCCGCGACCTTGAGCGCCCAGCACGCCCACCAGTTCGAGATCGGCGGGTTCGGGACGTTTACCCGGTTCGATCGCGCCTTCCTGCTCGACAACCAGATCGGGGGCGGGGGCCGGCTTGGCTTCTGGATCACGGATGGGCTGGGGATCGAGGGGGACGGCATATACATGCGGCCGCATCCCACGGGCGGCGGCACGGACGTGCCGGTGTGGTTCGCCTCCGGAAGCCTGGTGCTGAACTTCGGCTCGGAAAAGAGCTTCTACCTGCTGGGCGGCTACTCGGCCATGGACTTCAACAGCGGCACCACGGGCGGGTTCCGGGACGCGGGGGCGCACGCGGCCCTGGGCGACCGGATCTACATCAGCGATCGGGCCGCGCTGCGCCTCGAGGGGCGCGCCTACTACGCCGCCACGACGCAACTGCCCGGCAGCAAGTGGGCCGGCCAGTTGGTCGGATCCGCGGGGCTGTCCTTTTTTCTCGGGCCCAGCCGTCGCGAGAAGATCTACCCGGAGATTCCCAAGGAACGACGCGATTCGATCGTCGCGGCCGGCGGCAAGGTGCCCGAGACGCGCGCGCGCGGCGGCCCCACGTACGAGCGGCGCAGCAGCGATTGGCAACACAAGTGGTACTGGGGCGGCCAGGCTGGGCTCCTCGTCTTCCGGACCAACTACGACAGCTACTCCTTCGAACCGACGTTCGGGGGGCACTGGTTGATCACCGGCAAGCGGACGGCGCTGTACGCGTCGTACGAACAGTCCTTGTTCATCTCGCCCCGGCACGTGACGTTCGTCCAGGCCGACGGCGGGGTGAGTCCGGGCAACGTGCAGTTCAACAACCTGCGACGCATCATGGTCGGCGTCCTCGCCTTCCCGGCGCAGCTCCGCGTGGAGCCGTTCGCGGGCGGTGGGTTCGCGATCGTGGAAGCGCTGAACGTGGAGACCAGCTGCTCCGGCTGTACGCCCTCCGTGGCCGCCCAGTTGCAGGACGACGCGGACAACGCGGCCACGAAGGCGTTCTTCTGGTGGATGGGCGGAATCGATATCAAGCAGGGGCGGCTCGCGCTGTTCGGTCACTACATTCTGACCTCATCGGCGGCGAGCTTCCTGATCCAGGGCACCACCCACACCTTCCAGGGCGGTGTCCGCTACTCCCTCGGCAGCTCCAAGGAGGGCATCACGGAGCGGCAGTAAGCACCCGGAGGAAGTTCTCGCCCAGGATCTTGCGCAGCCCCTCGTCCGCGTAGCCGCGCGCCTCCAGGGCGCGCACCAGGTCGGGCAAGGATGTCGCGTCTTTCAGCGGCCGCGGCAGCACGCTGATCCCGTCGAAATCGCTGCCCAGGCCCACGTGGTCGATCCCCATGACCTGCACCGCGTGCTCGATGTGGTCCACGAGGCGATCGATCGTCGGCACATCGAGACTCTCGGCCTGCTCGCCCACGAACTTGTCGACCGCGAACGCCGACTCGCCCGGTCGGCCGCGGTAGCGGGTCCGGATCGCGTCCGTCTCGGGCCTGAGCCGCCGGCGGAGCTCCTCGTACTGATGCCGGAAGTGCTCGTCCAGGAACACGGGGTAGAAGTTGATGCCCACTACGCCGCCGTTCTTGGCGATGGCCCGCAGCTGATCGTCCGAGAGATTGCGCGGATGGTGCGCGAGCGCACGGCAGGAGGAGTGCGAGGCGATCACCGGCCGCGTGCTCGTGGCGATGACGTCCCAGAACGTCCGGTCGGAAACGTGCGACACGTCCACCAGCATCCCCAGCTCGTTCATGCGTCGCACCACGCGCCGGCCGAGCGGGGTCAGTCCTCCGTCCCGCTGCGGGTCGGTGGACGAGCCCGCCCAGTCGTTCCCGTTGTTCCATGTGAGCGTCATGTAGCGCACGCCGAGCCGGTACAACGAATCGAGCTTCTTCAGCGAATTCTCGATCGCGTGCCCGCCCTCCACTCCCAACAGCGCCGCGACATGCCCCCGGCCCGCCGCAGCCCGCACCTGGTCCGCCGAGGTCGCTAGCTCCACCTCGGGGTTCGTGTCCGCGAGGGCCCGCACCGCGCCGATCAGGTTCAGCGCCCGCCGGAACGCGGTCCCGGGACCGTAGCGCGCGTCCACCCAGATCGAGAAGAACGCCGCCGTAAGCCCCCCCTCCTTCATGCGTGGCACGTCGACGTGGCCATCGGAGAGCCGCGCCGTAATGTCGGTTTTCATGTCGAGCATGCGCTGCGGCGTGTCGATGTGGCCGTCCACGACGATGGGTTGCTGGAGCACGAGCAGCAGTCCTAGCGGGAGACCCACGGCGAGCCTTCGATCAGAAACCGCAGCGGCCAGTCGGCCGCGCGGGTAATGCCGATCCGTGGTGTCACGATAATGGCGGCTCGCTGTCGGCTCCGCGGGCGAACGATCCGCAGCCGGCCGCGCGTGAGCGACACGCCGTCCTCGCGGCCGGTGACACCAAGCGCCTGACACAGCTTGGCCGGACCGGAGCACAGCTCCCGGTCCGAGGCATTGCGCCGCCGACGGCGCATGGTTGCGAGTCCCTCGAGCGGCTCGAGCGCCCGAATCAGCACCGCGGCCGGAACCCCTTCCCGCTCGGTGACGGCATTGAGACACCAGTGCATACCGTAGGTGAAATACACGTACGCGGTGCCGGGCCGCTCGAACATGCTCGCGTTGCGCCGGGTGCGCCGGGCCCGGTAGCCGTGGCTCGCGGGGTCATCGGGGCCGAGGTAGGCCTCGGTCTCGACGATCCGGCCGGCGGTTGTGCGGCCACCGACCTCGCTCACGAGTACATGTCCCAAAAGCCTACGCGCGACCACAGGAGTCGGTCGCGCGTAGAAAGACGCCGGCAGCGATCTGCCGTTCACGGACCGCCGGTGAGCCCGCGCTTCACCTTCGACCAGAACGACTCGCCCCCCCCATCGTCCGGCTCGTGCGCCGGTGGCTTGGGCGAGGGCGGAGGAGGTGGCGGCGGCGCCGGCTCGGGCAACGACGCCCGCGACTGTTCGATGTCGCGGGGCTGCGCGCGCTCGCCAGCGTTCGCTCCCCCCGCGCCCCGACCCCGGCCACCGCGTCCTCGACCACCACGACGGCCGCGGCCGCCGCGCTCTCCCCGCTCCCCCCGCTCGGGGCGCTCACCCGCCTCGATGTGCTCGCCCCCGCGAGCGCCCGCATCGCCCCCGCGGCCCCGCCCACCGCGGCTCCCCCCGCCCCCCCCGCCCCCCCCACCTCCCCGTCCTCCCCGCTCACGGCCCTCATCTCCTCCCGAGGGGAACCCGCCTGGAATCGCGTCCCCGCTGCGGGGCTCGATATCGGGGTGCTTGGGCGGGAGCAGCTCGATGCGCGGCTTGAAATTGGGGTCTACTTCGACCACGCCGATCTTGGGAATGTCCGGGGGACTGACACGCGGACCCCGCGACCCGCGGCGGAACCGCGCGCTGCGTGACGGAATGCCGCCCGCCGGCGAGGCGCCCGGCCGCATCGACGGCGGCGCAGACGACTCGGGCATGGGCGGATCGAGCGCTTCGTCGGCGTCGGTGGCCGCGTCGCGGACCTTGACCGTGTAGGCGCCGTCGTCCTCCTTGGCGAGGTCGATCAACTCACGGTCGTGAGCCTGGCGCAGCAGCTTCTGCACCTGGGCGGGCTCTACGGGTTCGGCATCGCCCTTGATCTCGGCCATGGCTTCGCCGAGCTCTTCGGCGCTCACCGGACGGGAGTCGCCCCCCAGGCGGCCCAGGGCCTGCTTGATCACGCCGACGGCGCCGTCCAGCGAGAACGCGCTGCGACGCTGCTCGGGAGCGACGTCGGGAGCTGGCTCGTCCGCCGGCGTGGGCTCCGCGTGAGGTTGCGGCTCGTCGCGGCCCCCCCCGCCCCCTCGCCGGCCCCGGCCGCGGCCGCGGCCCTCTCCCCGCTCCCGTGCCCGATCACCTCCTCGGTCGGCCCGATCTATCCGATCTGGCCGATCTGGGGCAGCCACGCCTGCCGGCTGCGCCGCGGCGCCTGGCACGCCCGGGCCGAGGGCGATCTCGTACTGGCCGTTGTCGAGCTTGTTGAGGTTGATCAAGCCCTTGTGGGCGGCCTCGACCACGAACTTCGAGAAGCGTGAGAATCCCACGTCTTTCTCGTTGAAGGTCGGGTCGATCTCCTGCATCACCTGCTTGAGGCGATCGGAGCGCATCACGTCGTTGTGCGCCGTCATCTGCTTCACGGCTTCGACCACGAGCTCCCAGGGATCGTGGCGCTCGTGCGTGACGTCGGACTCCTTGGTGAACCCGGCCAGCTCGTTGTAGGAGTAGTACTCGTCGCAATTCTGGATCAGCAGATCGCTGGACGACTCGCGAATCCCCACGCCGATCACGTACTTGCCATACTCTTTGAGCTTGAGCACCAGCGAGGAGAAGTCGGAATCGCCCGAGAGCAGGATGAAGGTCCCGATCTCGGGGCGCGTGAACACCAGTTCCAGCGCGTCGATGGCGAGCCGGATGTCGGTCGCGTTTTTCTTGTTCGAGCCGTACGCCGGCGCGAAAATCAGATCGATGGACGATTCGGAGAGTGGGACGATGTACTGCGGATAGCGACGCCAATCGGCGTAGGCACGCTGCACGGCCACCTTCCCGCGGATGATCTCCGATTGCAGCAGCCGCTTCAGCTCCGACTGGAGATCCGAGCGGATCCCCATCGTGACGTTGTCGAAGTCGATCAGCAGCGCGGCATTGGGCGCGTGGGCGGGCGGTTCTTTGTGCGGTCGTGCGAGATGGGCATGCGGCTGTGTCATCATGTGGTGTCTTGCTCCAGGTGCCCTCGCCGCCCAGGCGCGCGGTGCCGGGCCGTCAAGCGGCCGGACGCGCGGCGTGCGTGGCGAGGACGATGAGATGTCGGGCGCCCGAGCGCGGGCGCCTCAAGGGAGGCGACAGCTGTGCGTAGCAGAGTCGTGTTTGTGCGTCGCCGGTCAAGGTCGTGCGCGGCGGGAATCGTTCAAGGGAGGGTCGCCAGTGCATCTCGGCGCGCCTGCTGCGAGCTCCGGCGGATCCGCCGGGCTGGCCAGGCGCTGCCGGATTGACCGACGCCGTCCCCGCCCCTACCGCAACATCAGTGGCTTGAAAATAAACAACTTGCGCGAAAAGGGACAGGCCGGCCGCCCGCGCTGGTCCGTGCCAGCCCGAGACATTACCGCTCTAGCGTGTGGGAGCAGGCGTTGGTGGTCCCTTCCCCCTTGACAGGAACCCGTCGTTGTATCACTGTATCGCTACAATGATACAGACGCTGTAACGGTGTTTGAGCACCTCAACCCCCGCAGTCCGATCCCGCTGTACGAGCAGATAGCCAACCGCGTGAGGCTAGCGATCGCGTCCGGCGAGCTGCGTCCGGCCACGGCCCTGCCCTCGGTGCGCCAGCTGGCGACCGAGCTGCGCGTGAACCCGGCGACGGTCGTGCAGGCCTATCGCGACCTCGAGAGCGAGGGATTCGTGGAGATGCGACAGGGCGCGGGGACGTTTGTGAGAGAGGTCGCGCCCCAGGCGCGCGCGCGCGAGCGGGCGCGGCAGGCGGGGGCACTGGTCCGCGAGATGCTCGCTCAAGCGGGACGCCTCGGCGTGTCCCGACAGGAACTGCAGACCGCTGTCGCAGAGGAGATCGGAGTGGGAGCCCCATGACCAACGCCATCGAGATCCAGCGATTGTGCTATCGCGCCGGCAGGACGTTCGAGATCAAAGATCTGGACCTGCACGTCCCGCCTGGCGCCATTTACGGCTTTCTTGGCCCGAACGGCTGCGGCAAGACCACGACGATCCGGCTCATGCTGGGACTGCTGCGGCCGCTCGCCGGCGGCATCACCCTGTTGGGCGAGGCCGTGCCGCGCGACGTCGCCCGCGTCCTGGCGCGGGTGGGATGCGTTCCCGAGCAACCCCACCTCGATCCGCTCCTCACCGTTCGCGAAACGCTCGGGTTTCACGCGGCATTTTTCCCGACCTGGGATTGGCCCTGGGCGGAGCGGCTGCGCGCCAAGTTCGAGCTGCGGGACGACCAGCCGTTCGGCCGGCTCTCCAAGGGACAGAAGGGCAAGCTCATGATGCTGCTGGCCCTGGCGCAGCGGCCGGAGCTGCTCGTGCTCGACGAGCCGACCGACGGTCTCGACCCCGTGGTGCGACGCGACGTCCTGTCGGCCCTGCTCGAGTACGTGTCCCAGCGACAAGCGACCGTTTTCATCTCCAGTCACCTCGTCCACGAGCTCGAGCGGTTCTGCGATTGGATCGGCGTGATGGACGACGGGCGGCTGATCATCGAACTGCCGATGGAACGCTTCAAGAACGGGATCAAGCGCCTCCGCGTCGGCGGGACACCGGCGACGCCGGACAACCCTCCCTTTGTCCTGCTCGCGCGCGAGCCGGCCAACGGGACCGGCGAGACGTGGCTTGTGCGCGAATGGGAGCCGCAGATGGCGGCGTTCTTCGACGCCTGCGGAGTACCGCTCCACCAGGTGATCGACCTCGATCTCGAAGAAGGGTTCGTGGAGCTGCTTCGCACGTTTCGCGGCCCGCGCGCCTAGGAGGTCACCGTGTTCCGTGTCATGCTGTACAACCAGTGGAAGTGGTCCCGGCTGATTGTGCTGCTCGGCAGCGTGGCCGGCTTCGCCCTTCCGATCGTCTCGGTGCAGGGTGCCGCTCGCGCCGACGCCAGCCCGCTCGTGCCCGCTGAGCTCCTGCGCACCGTGCAATCGTGGGGGGTGCTCTATCCCGTACTCGCGGCCACTCTAGGGCTGCTGGTCGCGATAGCGACGTGGACGCCGGACCACCGCGGGCGGCACGTCCATGCGCTCCTGCTCCCCGTGCCCCGCTGGCGCTACGTGCTTCTGCGATTCGGGGCCGGCGCGACGCTGCTGGCGGCCCCGATCCTCGCCGTGACAGCCGGCGCGCTGCTCGCCACCTGGAGTGCCACGATTCCCGCCGGGCTACAGGGATATCCAGCGACACTGGCGGTTCGGTTCGCGCTCGCCGTGCTCGTGGCGTTCTCGGTGTTCTTCGCCGTCGCCGCGGGCACCGCGCGGACCGCCGGGATCATCCTCGCGCTGATCGGTGCCGTAATCGTCGTCCAGATCATCGCGCACGTCGCGAGCGTCGACTTGGACCTTCTGGGAAAACTCCAGATCGTGATCCTCAACTGGCCCGGCCCGCTGGCGATCTTTGCCGGGCGCTGGATGCTGATCGATGTCTAGGACCCGCTGGCTGCTGCCGTTCCTCGCGTGCACGCGGGCGCTGTACGGCCAGGATCAGAGCGATCTCCCGCGGCTCAAGGCCCGGGCCGACAGCCTGGCGCGCGAGTGGCGTCGCGCCAACGCCGTGGCCAATGCGATTGACAGCCTGGAGCGTACGCGCGCGCTGGCCGGACGAGACACGATCCGAGTGGGCGCGCTCACGATCGTGACCAATCCGTCGCCCCTCCCACTGCGCGAGGCCGCAGGACGTGCCTGGCCGGTGATCGACAGCGTGTACGGCGACGACGCCCGGCAGCTCGCGCACCGTCCCTACGCCATCGTCGCCGTCGACCCAGACACTACCGTCGAGCGACCGCCGAGACACAGTGGAATCGAGGTCCCGTGGGACCAGGGCGTCGCGTCTCTGACGCAGCTGCTCCTCTCCAGCGTGCCGGTTGCACCGGCCGATACCGCTCTGCAAAGCTGGTTGGGCGGACCGCTGCGGCCCCTGGCCGACCCAGATGCTCAGTGGGCGCGGGTCTACATAGAGCTGGTGACTGCGCCCTCCCACGCATCGCGCCGCTGCCTGATCGGTGACATCGGGGGTTGTCGCGATGCCCTCGACCTCGCTGAGCACGGCGATGCGCTGCTGCGCTGGTATCCGAGTCCCCCCGAGCGGCAAGCCGTGGTGCTCAAGTCCAGCGCCTATTTCGATCGCGGCGCGCAGCTGGCGACGCTGCAAACATGCGCCCACGGTAGCGATTCCGCATGCACCCGGCTGCTGCGATCGCTCCCGCCAGGCGGCCTGCCACGCCCCCTGACCTACGATGCCCGCGCGACGCTGATCCACGTGGCATTGCAACGGGGCGGCCGAGCGGCGTACCACCGCCTTGTGACGAGCGCGGGCCTGTCCATCGCCGACCGACTCGCGCTGACCGGACCAGTAACGGTCGACTCCCTCCTGTCGCTCTGGCGGGCCCGGATTCTCGCGGCGCGCCCCGCGCCTGGTGCGCTGCCTCCCCTGGGCATCTGGATCGCCCTCGGCTGGGCAGCCCTGTTCGCCGCGTGCGGCCTGTGGAGCTCGAGATGGCGCGGGAACTGAAGCGGTGGCTCGCCGCGGCGCTCGCCGCCTGGGGCGTCATCGTCATCGGCTACGTTCCGCCGAGGGGCGTGGCGCCGGTCGCCACCGCGCGCCCGCGACCACCCCAGCCGACCGCGGCACGCCTCCGCGCCCAGGCGCTCGCGGAGGCGTGGCGTGACGCCGACCTGGCGCTGCGTCTGGCGCGGTATCGACGGCAACTCGAGCCGGAGCTCGCACGGCGGCGCGAGGCCGATCAGGCGGGGCCCGCCGTGGTCGTCGAGGCGCCGGATTCGCTCGCGGCCTACGCTGGGGAAGTGGTGCGATCGGCCCTCGACACGGTTTGGCGCGAGCTGGGCCTCGGCGTGAGCAAGGTGGGGGTCGGCGTCGTGGTCGATTTATGGCGGACCCGGCCGGCTGGTACGGGCCAGACCCCCAAGGTGGTGGCCGGCTCAGCCAGTCACCTCCTGCCCGATTCGACCGATCGCACGACGTGCGTTGCGCTCATTCCTGCCTGGTACCGGACGGCCACGCTCCGCACGTCCAGCGGGCCCGGGCGGAGGCAGCAGGTCGAAGACTGGTTGCAGGCCGGCCTCGGACCGTGCGCGTTCCTCGCCGCTTGGGGCGTGCCGGGATCGGACGTGCGGCGCTGGCTGGCCAGGCGAAGCTACGACCTCGCCGCCTTTCCGAGCTGGGACCGAGACTGGTCGATGCAATCTCAATCTCAATGGATGTCGGTGCGGTTTGCCACGGACGCGAAGGCGGCTCCGACCTGGTGGTGGCCTGCGGTTTACGGACATCCGATCGCGGCCATCGGGTGCCTCGCCGGCCGAGCCGCAAGCTGCCGCACCGCCGTCCTCAGTGACTCCGTGCCGCGCGTCCTGCCCGGCGACCGGGGGTGGTGGGTGAGAAATGAACGCCTCGTGCTTGGCAACCGGTATCTCGGAGACGTTGCCCGCGAGGTCGGTCACGACCGGTTCCTACGTTTCTGGAATTCGCCCGAGCCGGTCGATACGGCCCTCGCCACCGCTCTGAAGATGCCGGTCGGGGAATGGACCGAGCGCTGGGAGCGGCGTTTCGCGCCGCGGCTTCCCCTCGGGGCGGCCGCGCCAGTGAGCGCCGCCGTGCTCGGCATCCTGCTCGCCGCCGTAGCCGTTGTCCTGGTCGCCCGCGGCGCAGGGCGCCGTCAGGTCCGCTGACGATGCGCGCAGCCTTGGGGCTCGGGTTCGCGATGCTGGCGCTGGTGACGACCGTCGCTCGCGCTCAGGGTGATCGATGGGTGCGGGAGGTCCGCACGCAGCTCGGTCGCGCGGCCGAGTCGCTCGATCCAGGGACGCGGCGCAAGCCTGTCACGATTCGGATCGGCTCGCTGAACGCGCCGGAGTCGGACTCCGTGACCCTGACGCTGCACGCCGGGAACGCGTACGTCGTCGTCGCGGCGTGCGACGAGGATTGCTCTAGGCTGAGCCTCCGCCTTTCCGATCTGAGGAGTCACGAGCTTGCGGTCGACGACGCGAGCGACCATGCGCCGGTCCTTCGCCTGACGCCCCTCGAGACTGCATCCTACCGTGTGAGAGTCGTCATGGAGGCGTGCCAGATGAATCCATGCCGTTACGGCATCGCGGTCATCACTCCCCCAGCACCTTGACGATCACGCGCTTTTTGCGCTGCCCGTCCCACTCCCCGTAGAACACCCGCTGCCACGGGCCTAGGTCGAGCTTCCCCGCTGTGATCGGCACGATCACCTCGTGTCCGATCGTGAGGCTGCGCAGGTGGGCCGCGGCGTTGTCCTCTCCCGTCTCGTTGTGGCGGTAGCGTTTGGGGTCCCAGGGCGCGACGCTCGTCTCCAGCCACTTCAAGATGTCCGCCCACAGCCCCGACTCGTGATCGTTCACGAATACCGACGCCGTGATATGCATGGCGCTCACCAGCGCGAAGCCTTCCTGCACGCCGCTCTCCGCCACCTGCTGCGCGACCTGCTCGGTGACGTCGATGATTTCCTGGCGCGATTTGGTGTTGAACCAGAGATAGTGCGTATGGGCCTTCATCTGACCCCCTGAAAATTGCGGATTTCGGATTGTGGATTGCGGATTTGACGGGCGTGCTTCCAATCCGCAATCCGCAATCGCCAATCCGAAATCTCTGTGTGTCGAATTGTCACACGCACACGAAATGTCTAGATTGCCCCCACAAATATGGCCCTCCCGTTCCGCCAGCGGATCTTCGTCGTCCTTGTGGCGCTGACCGCCGTGCCGACTGCCCTGGCGGTGGTGGGCTGGGCGCTCGCGGTCCGAACAGTGGGCCCGTCGGCCGGCGCGCGCGTGGCGCTCGAGGAAATGGCGGCGTCGGCGCGCCAGATGGTGGACCGCATCGACACCACGCACCTCGCTCTGCGCGAGCGGGCCGCCGTGCGGGACCACTTGGAGCGCCTGTCCACTTCGGTCACCCTCGCGCGGCGGGCCGAGACGTACCTGCGCTACTACGCGGGCGGGTTCGCGCTGGTGGTGATCGTCTTCGGCGGGCTGGCCCTGACGGCCGCAATACGGCTGGCGGGACATCTGTCGCGCCAGTTGTCGCGGCCAATCGACGAGCTGGTGGGCTGGACCCGGCTGATCCGGAGGCGCGTGCCACTCCCCGCGGGTCCCGCCAGTCGCGGGGCGCCCGAGTTCGACGCGCTGCGCCAGGCGTTGCGCGAGCTCGCGACCGCGCTCGACGCCGCCCGCGAGCGGGAGCTCGAGGCCGAGCGGCTGCGGGCGTTCCGCGAGGTGGCGCGGCGCGTCGCGCACGAGATCAAGAATCCGCTCACGTCGATGCGGATCGCGGTGGACCAGCTGGGGCGAACGGTGGGACAGGCGGACCGCCGGACGGTGACCGCCGTGGAAGTGCTGGGTGCCGAGACGCAACGGCTGGACCAGCTGGCGAAGGAGTTCGCCGACTTCGGCCGGCTCCCGGAGGGGCCCAAGAGCGAGGTGGACCTCGTGGACCTGCTGATGGATCTGGGCAAGAGCGCCGTACCCCCCGAGGTGGTCGTGCGGGTACGGGCCAACGGCGAGCCCTGCAAGGTGCTGGGGCACTACGACCCGTTGCGGCGCGCCTTCGCCAACCTGCTGCGCAACGCGGCGGAGGCGATGCAGGGCCGGGGCGCGATAGACGTAGCCGTCACAAGAGACGGGAGCGGCCTCGTCGTGACGATCGCCGATCACGGCCCCGGAGTCCCGGACGAGCTGCGTCAGCGGGTGTTCGAGCCCTACTTCACCACCAAGCAGGACGGCACCGGGCTGGGGCTCGCGCTGGTGCGGCAGACGATCGAGGCGCACAGCGGGACCATCAGCGTCGCGGACACGCCGGGCGGCGGCGCCACGTTTTCCATCGTGCTCTCCGCCAGATGAGCCCGCGCATCCTGCTGGTCGACGACGAGACCAACATCCGCAAGATGGTAGGGGCGCTGCTCGAGTCCGAGGGATTCGAGACGGCGGAGGCCGCGAACGGCGGCGCCGCGCTCGCCGCGGTCGAGCGCGCCGCGCCCGACGCCGTGCTGCTGGACCTCATGATGCCCGGCGGGCCGGACGGGCTGGCCACGCTCGAGCAGCTGAAGCGCCTCGCGCCCGACGTGCCGGTCGTGATGATGAGCGGCAAGGCGAGCCTCACCGACGCGGTGCGCGCGACCAAGCTCGGCGCGTTTCAGTTCCTGGAAAAGCCGCTCACGCCCGAGGGGGTGCTGACCACGCTGCGCGCCGCCCTGGAGCTGTCGCGCACGCGGGCCGAGAACCGCCGGCTGCACGAGGCGCTGGGGCACGCGGATCCCCTGGTGGGCGTGAGCGGCGCGATGCAGGACCTGCGGGACCTGATCGCGCGGGTCGCACCCACCGAGGTGCGCGTGCTGATCACGGGCGAGTCGGGCACGGGCAAGGAGCTCGTGGCCTCGGCGATCCACCGCCAAAGCACACGAGCGGGCCGGCCGTTCGTGTGCGTCAACAGCGCCGCGATTCCGAAGGACCTGGTAGAGTCGGAGATGTTCGGGCACGAGCGCGGCGCGTTCACCGGCGCGACGGAGCGGCGGGTCGGGCGCTTCGAGCTGGCGGACGGAGGGACGCTGTTTCTCGACGAAGTGGGCGATCTGGGACTCGAGGCGCAGGCGAAGCTGTTGCGCGTACTGGAGAGCGGCGTCATCGAGCGGCTGGGCGGCGAGAAACCGATCATGGTGGACGTGCGCGTAATCGCCGCGACCAACAAGGACCTGGGGAAGGCGTCGCAACAGGGGCAGTTCCGCGAGGACCTGCTGTTCCGCCTCAACGTGCTCCCGATCCGCATCCCCCCGTTGCGCGAGCGGGCGGACGACGTCGCGCCACTGGTGCAGCATTTTGCGACCCGGCAGGTGGCGCGCCTCGGCCGGCCCGTGCGCTTCGACGCGGGCGCCGTCCAACTGCTCGCCGCCTATGCCTGGCCCGGGAACGTGCGCGAGCTGGCGAACATCGTGGAGCGGCTCGCGATTCTGGCGACCGGCGATACGGTGACCGCCGACGACGTGGCGCGGGTCGTGCCGCAAGACGGCGCGCCGGCCGCGACGTCCGAGGCTTGGAGCGACGTGGCGCTGTCGGAGGCGCTCGACGGGTTCGAGCGCACGCTCATCGCGCGGGCGCTATCGGCCGCCCGTGGCAATGTGGCGGAGGCGGCGCGCCGCCTCGCCACCGACCGCGCCAACCTGTATCGCCGTATGCGCCGGCTCGGCCTCGAGCCGCCCCGTACCGGGGCGGGCTGACCGTGCGCAGCGTGGCGCTCGGCGCCCTGTGCCTGCTCGGCTGCGCGGTCGCCGCGGCGCAAGACACGGCCATCGTGATCCAGCCGGAAAGCGCGAGCGCCATCGTTCAGCCGCCGGAGCTGCCGCGCGCGGTGGCCGAAGAAGTGGTCCACCGCTACAACGCCGCGACGACCACCCGGCTGGTGGGGCGCTCGTGGCTCCCGGCCGGCAACGCCTGGCGCGGCGACGTCGCGGTGCGGAGCGGACCGGTGACCCTGGGCGGCCGGGTCGAAGGCACGCTGCTCGTGATCAATGGCGACGCCGTGCTCGAGCCGGGCGCGGTGATCGCGGGCGACCTCATCGTGGTCGGCGGCACGGTGGCCCGCGCCGCCGGAGCCGCGGTGTCGGGCGAGGTGCGCGTCTACCAGGAGCCCCTCGCCTTCCGCGCCAAAGGCGACGAGATCGCCCTCGTCCCCCCCGACCTGCGGCGCTGGTTCCGCAACCTCGGCGTGGAAAAGTCCTGGGGCACGCAGGACTCGCGCTCATCGCTCACGCTGGCCACGGGCGGCACGTTCAACCGGGTGGAGGGACTGCCCGTGGTGTTCGGGCCGCTGTTCGACTGGAAGCTGCACCGCAACCTGCGGCTGCGAGTGGATGCGCTGGGCGTATTCCGCACCGCCGGGCAATTCACCGACAAGCGCAGCGATCTGGGCTACATCTTTCGCGCCGAGCTGCGCTCCGGCGAGGTGCCGGCCTACGGCGTCCAGTTCCGCGCGTTCGACACCGTGGTCCCGGTGGAAGATTGGGGACTGCGCAACGGCGAAGTGGGGTGGTCGGCGTTTCTGTTCCAGCGCGATTATCGCGATTACTACCTCAGCAAGGGCGTGGCCGGCCGCGTGTTCGTGCAGCCCGAGCGGGCGCTGCAGCTGGAGCTCGAGCTCCGGCACGACTGGCAGACGAGCGTCGGGGCGCGCGACCCCTGGACCGTGTTCCGGAACGACCAGGCGTGGCGTCCCAACCCGCCGATCGACGATGGGCACTACACGGCACTCAGCGGCAATGTGAGCTTCGATACCCGCAACGACCGCGCGGACCCCACGGCCGGGTGGTGGCTGCGCGCCCGGCTCGAGCACTCCCACTCCCGGGACGTCGCGCCGCAGGCGGGCGTCCCCGCCGCCGTGCGGAGCCCGATCGCCACAGACGGCACCTACGCTTTCAGCCGCCTGTTCCTGGACTTCCGTCGTTACATGCGCGTGAGCCCGTCGGGGCGCGTCAACCTCCGGCTGCTCGCGGGGGGATGGGTCGGGGGGGATGCACTCCCCCTGCAACAGCGGCTCTCCATGGGCGGGCCCGACCCGCTGGCCGGATACGGCTTCCGACACAGCGCGTGCAATCGCGACATCGTCGACCCGGCGTTCGCCGGCACGCTGGTGGCGGCATGCGACCGGGTGATCCTGGCGCAGGCCGAATACCGCGGTCACATCTCCCTGCATTGGTCGTACGGCTCGTCGACGCCCGAGGACGAAGCGGTGAAGTCGCTGTTCACGCTGCAAGGGCCCGATCTCGTGGTGCTGGGAGACGCCGGGCAGGCATGGCTCGTCGGCGGCGGGCCGGGCCGGCTGCCCGCCGACCGGCTGCCGACGCTCGGAAGCTGGCTGGCCGACCTGGGCCTCGGCGTCGATTGGGGCGGATTGGGATTGTACGTGGCCAAGGCGGTGACCGCCGGCGAGCCGCTGCGATTTACGCTGCGACTCGACCACCGCTTCTGAGGTGAGGTCGGGCCTGGCGGTCCTCGCCCTGCTCGGTGTCGCGGCCGTCACCCCGGCGGGCGCGCAGTCGCCCGCGTTGACGGTCATCCTCCAGAGCGGGGTCCCGCGCGTCCAGGCCACCGCCCTGCTCGCCGACGGCAAGTTCGTCGGCCTGATGCGCTCCGGGTTCCCGCTGCGGCTGCACTACCGCCTGGAGCTGTGGCGCTCGCGCTCGGGATGGTTCGATCAGTTCGTGACGGATTTCCCGTGGGACGCCGTAGCGCGCCACGACCCGCTCGCCGATGACTTCGTCCTGATCCGGAGCGAGAGCCGGCGCGTCGCCCGATACGGCACTGCAGACGATCTCGAGCGCGCGATTGAGATTCCCTACCGCGTGACGCTGAAGCCTAACGGCTCGGGGAACTTCTACTTCGTATGCCACCTCGAAGTGACCACCCTGAACGACACCGATCTGGAGCAGTTGACGCGCTGGCTCAAGGGCGACGTGAGCCCGGCCGTGTCGGGCGGCGGCGATGTAGGGGGGGCGCTGGCACGCGGCGCGCAGCGGCTGCTGGTCCGGATCGCGGGCCTGCCGCACCTCACGCTCGAGGCGCGGTCGGAAACACTAACTCAGAGCGCCTCGAGCGCCGCGAGGACCTCGCCGCCGTAGAACAGCCGGATATACTTGGACTGGATCGACGTGAGGCGGCGGACCGCCCAGGCGAGGTGCACGAAGTGCGGCTCCACCGGCGGCCGCAGCGGATGCATTCCGGCCTCTTCCGGCAGGAGATTGCCCTTGCGGGTGTTGCAGGAGCTGCACGCGGTCAGCACGTTGGTCCACGCGTTGGTGCCGCCGCGCGACAGCGGGACCAGGTGATCCCGCGTCAGGCACTCGCGGTGGCGCAGCTCCGGCTGGCTGCGCCCGCAGAACTGGCAGCGGTAGTTGTCGCGGGCAAACAGAAACGTGTTGGTGACCTGGCGGCGGAAGCGGCGCGGCACGTGCACGAACTTGACCAGGCGAATCACAGCGGGCCGCGGGATGGCCAGGCGCTCGCTCCGCATGACGGAGCCGTCTGCTTCGACGATCTCCGCTTTGCGGTCGATTACGAGCCGCAGGGCCCGCCGCACGGGCACCATGGTGAGCGGCTCGAATGACGCGTTGAGCGCCAGGCAGCGCACGGATCTCCCCGGGGGAAAAAAGTGGCCGTCCGCCCGGAACGAGCGAGACGGCCTCGTATGCTACACAACCGGCTAACGCTCGGCAAGACCTTGGGTTAAGTGCTTCCCGTCGCGGCGAACGCAAGTTGTAGCGCCGCAAGCTGCTCGTCCACTGAGGCCCGAGAGGCGCCGCCCGGCGTTGCGCGCCCTTCGATCGAATCTTCCCACGTGCCCAGCTGGGCCAGCGCCGCACCCAACGCCGGGTGGAGGGCTGCCGCCGCGGCGATCGGCACGTGGTCGAGCGGCACACCGGAGCGCTCCGCCTCGCGCACCAGCCGGCCCACCAGGCCGTGGCTCTCCCGGAACGGAACGCCCGACTCGACGAGCAGGTCGGCCAGGTCGGTGGCGCGCAGCGAGGCGTCGAGCGCGGCGTGCATGCGCTCCGCATCCACCGTGAGCGCCGCGACCGCCCCGGACACGGCGGGCAGGACCAGGCCGAGCGTATCGAACGCGTCGAACAGCAGAGGCTTGTCCTCCTGCAGATCCTTGCTGTAGCCGGCCGGCAGGCCCTTGAGCGTCGTGAGCAGGGCCACCAGATCACCCAGCACGCGGCCCGACTTGGCCCTCGCCAGCTCGAGCACGTCCGGGTTGC
The DNA here is from genome assembly GCA_003222055.1 of Gemmatimonadota bacterium. Lineage (GTDB taxonomy): Bacteria > Gemmatimonadota > Gemmatimonadetes > Gemmatimonadales > GWC2-71-9 > AG41. The sequence goes on along the minus strand of QHUT01000055.1, from coordinate 13,821 downwards.
GTTTTTGCGGCAGCAGGCTCGAGCCGGTGCTGAAATCATCCGACAGCCGCACGAAACCGAACTCGGCGCTCGAGTACAGCACCAGCTCGGCGGCGAGGCGCGACAGGTGCGTGCCCACGAGCGACAGCGCGAACAGCACTTCGGCGACGAAGTCGCGGTCCCCGGTGGCGTCGAGCGCGTTGGCACAGACGGCGCGGAACCCCAGCGCTTCTTTCAAGAGCACGCGGTCCACGGGAAATCCCGAGCCGGCGAGCGCCCCCGAGCCGAGCGGCAGCTCGGCCACGCGGCGGCGCGCATCCGCGAGGCGCTGGCGATCGCGCACCAGCGGCCAGGCGTGCGCCAGCAGCACGTACGCCCAGCGCACCGGCTGGGCGCGCTGGCCGTGCGTGTAACCGGGGAGGAGGGCGTCGACGCCGTCCTGCGCCCGCGCGACGAGCGTGCGCCCGAGTGCGGCGATGTCGCCGTCGACCTGGTCGATCGCCTGGAGGGTCCAGAGCCGCAGGTCGGTCGCCACCTGGTCGTTGCGCGAGCGGCCGGTGTGGAGCTTGCCCGCCACCGCGCCGACTTCGGCGTACAGCAGCCGCTCGACGAGGGTGTGGACGTCTTCGTCCGCCGCGCCGACGGCCGCGCCATCGGCCAGCCGCTCGGCGACGCGGTCGAGACCTTCGAGCAGCTGCGTCTCCTCGATGGGGGTCACGACGCCGACGCGGCCCAGCGCATGCACCCAGGCCTTGCTCGCCGTGACGTCCTGGGGCCAGAGACGGTGATCGACGGGAAGACTGCGGTTGAGCGCGTCGAGCGCTTCACTGGGACCGACGCTGAAACGACCGCCCCACATCTGATGCGGGGCGGCAGGAGGCGGCGGCGCGGGCTCCGTCGGCCGGGCGGCCATCAGTCCGCCGCCGCGCCGACTTCGCGCTGCTGACGTGCCGCGTCGAGGCCCGCACCGATCCGCAGCGAGAGGCCGTACAGGTGGATGAATCCCTCGGCGTGGTGCTGGTCGTACACGTTGTCCTTGCCGAACGTGGCGTACGACGGCTGATACAGCGCGTACGGGCTCTCGCGCCCGGCCACCGCGAGGCCGCCCTTGTACAGTTTGAGCCGCACCGTACCGGTCACGCGCTTCTGGGTGCTCAGGACGGCGGCGTCGAGCGCCTCCCGCTCCGGGGTCCACCAACGCCCGTCGTACACCAGGTCGGCGTAGCGCAGCGCCAGCTCGTCCTTGAGGCGCAGCGTCCGGCGATCGAGCACCAGCTGCTCGAGCTCGCGGTGCGCGGCGTGCAGCAGGGTCCCGCCCGGTGTCTCGTACACGCCACGGGACTTCATGCCGACCAGACGGTCCTCGACCACGTCCGCGCGGCCGACGCCGTGCTCCCCGGCAACCGCGTTGAGCGTCTCGAGCAGCTCGACGGGACCAAGCGGCACGCGGTCCACGGTGACCGGCGTCCCCTCCTCGAACCCGATTTCGACGACCGCGGGCAACTCCGGCGCCTCGAGCGGGTCGCGTGTCATGACGAAGATGTGCTCGGGGGGTTGTTTGGAGGGGTCTTCCAGGATGCCGCCTTCATGGGAGCAGTGCCACAAGTTGCGGTCGGTAGAATACGGCTTTTCGAGTGTGGCCTGCACCGGAATGCCTTTCGCCTTCACGTACGCGATCAAGTCCTCCCGGCCCTGAAACTCCCATTCGCGCCACGGCGCGATCACTTGCAGCTCCGGTGCGAGCGCCGCGTAGGTGAGCTCGAAGCGCACCTGATCGTTGCCCTTGCCCGTACAGCCGTGCGCCACCGCCCGCGCACCGGCGCGCTGGGCGAGCGCCACCTGATGCGCCGCCATGACGGGGCGGGCCATGCCGGTGCCGAGCAGGTAGGTGCGGGCGTAGACGGCGCCGGCGCGCAGCGTGGGGAACACGAAGTCGCGCACGAATTCCTCGCGCAGGTCCTCGACGACGCAATCGACGGCGCCGGACCGCTTGGCCTTGTCCACCAGGCCGCCGAGCTCCCCCGCGCCCTGTCCCACGTCCGCCGCGAAACACAGCACGCGCGCGCCGTATTTCTCGCGCAGCCACGGCACGATCGCCGAGGTGTCGAGTCCGCCCGAGTAAGCGAGGACGACCAACGGCCCCATAGGTACCCGCCTCACTGTTTATGCAGGAAGATGCATAAACATACATCAGCGGCGGCCCCTGTCAACGCCCCGTGCCCGCGGGGCCTCCTGGCGGGAGGGCCGGCGCGCGTGGATCTTGTTCCCTCCCCCACCCCGAGGAGCCCTGACCGTGAGCGATCGCCGCAGTTTTCTCCAGGTACTCGGCGGCGCGGCCGTGGCGGCCGGGCTGCCCCGTCTGCCGCGCCTGGCGCGCGCGCATATCGAGCGCGTCGGCCTGCAGCTCTACACCGTGCGTCATGAGATGGAGAAGGACGTCGAAGGCACGATCGCGCGGGTGGCCGCGAGCGGGTACAAGGAGGTCGAGTTCGCGGGCTACTTCAAGAAGACGCCCGCGGAGGTGCGCGCCATGCTCGACCGCAACGCCCTCACCGCGCCGTCGGCGCACATCTCGGCGGGCGGGCCCGACGCCTGGCACGAAGCGCTCGAGGCGGCGCACGTGATCGGTCACCAGTACGTCGTGGTCCCCTGGATCCCCGTGGAGCAGCGCACGGGGGTCGACGGCTACAAGAAGATCGCCGCCCATTTCAACCAGGCGGCGGAACAGGCTCGCGCGGCGGGGCTGCAGTTCGCCTACCACAACCACGACTTCGAGTTCGCCCCGGTGGAAGGAAAGCTGCCCTACGACGTGCTGCTCGCCGAGACGGATCCCAAGCTGGTACAGATGGAGATGGACTTGTACTGGATCACCAAAGGGGGCCAGGACCCGTTGGCGTACTTCGCGCGCTGGCCCGGCCGGTTCCCGCTGGTCCACGTGAAGGACTCGATGGGACCGCCCGACAACAAGATGGCCGACGTGGGGGCCGGCACGATCGACTGGAAGCGCATCTTCGCCAAGCAGCAGCAGGCGGGGATCAAGCACTTCTTCGTGGAGCACGACCAGCCGGCGGACTCGTTCGCGTCCATCAAGGCGAGCTGTGACTACCTGAAGCGGTTGGAGTTCTGATGGACCGGCGACAGGCCATCGGACTGCTGGGGGCGACCACCGTGGGTTCCCAGGCTGAAGCCTGGGCCCGAGTCCCTCCGGGCCCACGCCTTGGCGTGGGAAGGCTGAAACAGTCGGTCTCCCGCTGGCCCTATCGCGCCATTCCGCTCCCCGATTTCTGCAAGGCAGCGGCGGGCATGGGGCTCGCGGGCGTAGACCTGCTCGGCCCCGAAGACTGGGACACGGTGCGGGACCACGGGCTCGTCTGCTCGATGGGCTATCCCGCGAGCCGCCGCGATTTCATCCCGACCGGCTTCAACGACCGAGCGAACCACGCGATGCTGTTGCGCGAGCTCGAGCACACGATCCCGCTCGCCGCGCAGCACGGCGTGCCGAACGTGATCACGATGTTCGGCAACCGCCGCGGCAAGAGCGACGCGGAGGCGATCGACAATTGCGTGGCCGGGCTCAATGCGATCAAGGCGCTCGCGGAAGAGCAGCGCGTCACGGTCTGTGTGGAGCTGTTGAACAGCAAGGTCGATCACGCCGATTACCAGGGAGACCATACCGCGTTCGGCGTCGCCGTGATGAAGGGCGTGGCGTCGGCGCGGGTCAAGCTGCTGTACGACATCTATCACATGCAGATCATGGAAGGCGACATCATCCGCACCATCCGCGACAACGCGGCATTCATTGGACACTTCCATACGGGCGGCGTGCCGGGCCGTCACGAGCTCGACGGCACGCAGGAGCTCAACTGGCACGCGATCGCGGCCGCCATCGCCGACACGGGCTTCACCGGATTCATGGCGCACGAGTTCACGCCGACGCGCGACCCGCTCCGCTCGCTCTCGGAAGCCGTGGACACCTGTACCGTGTGAGGGGACGACGACCGTGAGCCAGGGCAAGACCTACGACGTGTGCATCGTCGGCTCGGGCGCCGGCGGGGGCATGGCGGCCCACGCCCTCACCCGCGCGGGCGCCGACGTGATCGTCCTCGAGGCGGGCGTGCCGTGGGACAACCTCAAGGACTCGGCCATGCTCACCTGGCCGTACGAGTCGCCGCGCCGCGGCCGCTCGACCAAGGACCATCCATTCGGCGAATTCGACGCCTGCATCGGCGGCTGGGAGATCGAGGGCGAGCCCTACACGCGCGCGTCGGGAACCGAGTTCAACTGGTGGCGCGCCCGCATGGTCGGGGGCCGCACCAACCACTGGGGCCGGATTTCGCTGCGCTTCGGCCCGTACGACTTCAAGCGCAAGAGCAGGGACGGCCTGGGCGACGACTGGCCCATCTCGTACGAAGATGTCGCGCCGTTTTACGATAAAATCGACCGCCTGATCGGCGTCTTCGGCAGCAAGGAGAACCTTCCCAACGAGCCGGACGGCGTGTTCCAGCCGCCGCCGCGCCCGCGCTGCCACGAGCTGCTGGTCAAGCAGGCGGCGGACCGGCTCCACATCACTTGCATTCCGTCTCGGCTCTCGATCCTGACGCGACCGCTCAACGGCCGGGCGCCGTGCCACTACTGCGGCCAGTGCAATCGCGGCTGCCGCGTCAACGCGAACTTCACCTCCACCAACGTGCTGATCGGCCCCGCTCTCACCACCGGCCGGCTCACGCTCGTCACCAACGCGATGGCCCGCGAGGTGACGGTTGACAAGGCCGGCCGCGCCTCGGGGGTGGCCTACGTCGACAAGACCACCGGCGCAGACCAGCATGTCCGCGCCAAGGTCGTGGTGCTCGCCGCGAGCGCGCTCGAGACCGCCCGCCTGCTCCTCAACTCGAAGTCGCCGGCGTTCCCGAACGGCCTGGCGAACGGCAGCGGCACGGTGGGCAAGTACATCACCGATACCACCGGGACGGACGTCGCGGGGTTCATCCCCAAGATGATGGACCACGTCCCGCACAACCACGACGGCGTAGGCGGGATGCACCTGTACATGCCATGGTGGCTCGAGGACCAGAAGCTCGACTTCCCGCGCGGGTACCATATCGAGGTGTGGGGCGGGACGCACGTTCCGAGCTACGGCTTCATGGGCGGGATGCAACGCTATCCGGCGGGTGGCGGCTACGGCAAACAGCTCAAGGACGACTACCGTCGCTACTACGGCGCCACCGTCGGGTTCTCGGGCCGCGGGGAGATGATTCCCAACGACGACACCTACTGCGAGATCGACTCGCGCACGGTGGACCGCTGGGGCATTCCGGTGTTGCGCTTTCACTGGAAGTGGTCGGACCACGAGTACAAGCAGGTGAAGCACATGCAGGAGACGTTTCGAGCGCTCATCGCCGACATGGGCGGCGAGGTGTTCTCCCCGATGCCGGGGCCCGAGCGCGGATACGGCATCGCGGCGGGCGGCGTCATCATTCACGAGCTGGGTGGCGCGCGCATGGGCGACGACCCCAAAACGTCGGTGACGAACCGCTGGTGCCAGGCGCACGAGTGCAAGAACCTGTTCGTGACCGACGGCGCGCCGTTCGTGTCGCAGGCGGACAAGAACCCGACGTGGACGATTCTCGCGCTGTCGCTCCGGACCAGTGAGCATATCACGGAACTGATCAAGCGGGGCGAACTGTGAGCGATTGCGGAATGCGGATTGTGGATTGCGGATTGTCACGGCCGGGTCCCGTACGTCAAATCCGCAATCCGAAATCCGCAATCCGAAATGGGGGAAGCGATGGATAGACGCTCGGCTATGCGTATGCTCGCAATGGCACCGGTTGCCACGGCGTTCCGCTGGGCGCCGGAATCAGTGCGCGAGGCCGCGGCGCAGGCGCGGCTGGCGCTCACGGGCGGCGCCCGCTACGAGCCGAAGCGCTTCACCGCCCACGAATGGGACACGGTCCGGCTGCTCGTCGACCTGATCATTCCAAAAGACGACCGCTCCGGAAGCGCCACGGATGCCGGCGTCCCCGAGTTCATGGACTTCATGCTGGGGGACGATCCCGACCTCGAGACGCCGATTCGCGGCGGACTGGCGTGGCTGGACCACGAATGCGACGATCGCTGGAGCAAGACGTTCGTCGCGTGCAGCGACGCCGAACGGATCGCCCTGTTGGACGATATCGCGTGGCCGAAGAAGGCCAAGCCACAGCACGCCGCCGGCGTCGCCTTCTTCAACAGCTTCCGGGACCTCACGGCCTCGGGCTTCTTCTCGAGCAAGCTGGGCGTGCAGGACCTGCGCTACCTGGGCAACACCTTCGTGGCCGAATGGAAGGGCTGCCCGCCGGAAGCGCTGGACAAGCTCGGCGTACGCTACGCGGACTGACGCGAAACGGGAAAGGGAAAAAGGGAAAGCGTGACGGGCAACAAGCGCCTGGGAATCGGGTTCGTGGGCAGCGGATTCAACGCGCGGTTCCACTTGCAGGGACTCCAGACCGTGCGCGATGCCGACGTGCTCGGCGTGTGGAGCCCGAACGTCAAGCACGCCGAAGACATGGCCGCGATGGCCCGCAAACTCGATCTCGGGCCCGCCAAAGCCCATCGCTCGATCGCCGAAATGGTGGCGGACCCGGGGATCGACGCGCTGTGGTTGTGCGGACCGAACCAGGCCCGGATCGAGAACGTCGAGGAGATCGTGGACGCCGTCACGCGCGGCAAGGGAGCGCTCAAGGGCATCGCGTGCGAGAAGCCGCTGGCGCGCAACGTCACCGAAGCCATGCGGGTCACCGAGCTGGTGAAAAAGGCGGGGCTGGCGCACGGCTACCTGGAGAACCAGCTGTTCGCGCCCGCCGTGGCGCAGGGCCGGGCGATCATCTGGGCACGGGGCGCATCCCTCACCGGCCGGCCGTATCTGGCGCGCGCGGCGGAAGAACACAGCGGGCCGCACATGCCGTGGTTTTGGCGGGGCGACCTTCAGGGCGGCGGCGTGTTGAACGACATGATGTGCCACTCGTCCCTCGTGGTGCGGCACCTGCTCACCAAACCCGGCGCCCCGCTCTCGACGGTGCGGCCGGTGCGCGTGACGGGGCACATTGCCAGCCTCAAGTGGAGCCAGCCGACGTACGCGAAGCAGCTGCAGCAGCGCATGGGCAAGGAAGTGGACTATACCAAGCGGCCCTCGGAAGACTTCGCGAGCGTGATGATCGAATTCGCGGCCGAGGACGGCGCCCCGGTGCTGGGCGAGGCGACGACCTCGTGGAGCTTCGTGGGAGCCGGGCTGCGCCTCTCCGCCGAGCTACTCGGCCCCGAATACTCGATGTCGTGGAACTCGCTCGACAGCCCGCTCAGACTGTTCTTCAGCCGCGAGGTGAAGGGTCAGTCCGGCGAGGATCTGGTGGAGAAGCAGAACGCGGAGATGGGCCTCATGCCGGTCATCTCGGGTGAGGCGGCGGTATACGGCTACGAGGCCGAGGACCGCCATTTCGTGCGCGTGTTCCTCGGGCGCGAGGCGCCGCAGCTCACATTCGACGACGGCGTCGAGGTCGTGAAGGTTCTCATGACGGCGTACATGAGCGCCGAGCAGGGGAAGACGCTGGAATTCCCCCCCAAAGGAGTGGAGACGTTCGTGCCTGCCGTCGCCAAGGGGACCTGGAAACCATGAACCAATTGCGGATTGTGGATTACGGATTGCGGATTTGGAGAGCGGCCATCGAATCCGCAATCCGAAATCCGCAATCCGCAATCGGCTCGCTGGCGCTCCTGGCGCTCGTTTGCAGTCCCGTACGCTCGCCGGCGCAGCAATGGCCGGTCCACTCGATGGACCGCCCCCGCCCTCCGGTCGTCGACCCCGGCCCGGAGCGGCCACCCGTGGCGCCGCCGTCGGATGCGATCGTGCTGTTCGATGGGAAGAGCCTGGCGCAGTGGCAGTCCGAGGACAGCACGCCGGCGAAGTGGGTCGTGCGGGACGGCTACCTGGAGGTGGCGCCGCACACGGGGGCGATCGTGACGAAGCGCCGCTTCGGGGACGTGCAGCTGCACCTCGAATGGGCGACGCCGGTCCCCGCCACGGGAGAGGGCCAGGATCGCGGCAACAGCGGCGTCTTCCTGATGACGCATTACGAAGTGCAGGTGCTCGATTCCTATCACAGCGACACGTATGCCGACGGCCAGGCCGCCGCCGTGTACGGACAGACCCCGCCGCTTGTCAACGCGAGCCGCCCGCCGGGCCAATGGCAGACCTACGATATCGTGTTTCACCGGCCCCGCTTCGCGCCGGACGGCGCGGTGCGCGACTCGGCGCGGGTCACCGTGCTGCACAACGGGGTGCTCGTGCAGGACAACACGATCATCACCGGCTGGACCGTGCACGGGCGGGTCGCCCATTACCAGCCGCACGCGGATCGGCTGCCGTTGCTGCTGCAGGATCACGGCCACCCCGTCCGCTACCGCGATATCTGGATCAGAGAGCTGTCCGAGCACAAGTGAGCGCCCGATGCGTCGAGTCATGATCGTCCTCGCCGCGGCGAGCGGGGTCGCGGCGACGCCCCTGGCGGGGCAGCTTCCGGCCCCCGTCGGCGACATGCTGCGGCGTGTGTTCGCCTCGGGCGACTTCGCGCCGGAGCGCTTCGGTCCGGCCCGTTGGATCGCCGGCGGTACGGCCTACACGACGGTCGAGCCGGCCGCCGGCCGAAGCGGCGCATCGGAGATCGTGCGCTACGAGACGGCGACGGGGGCGCGCAGCATCGCCGTTGCCGCGCGGCAGCTCGTCCCCCCGGGTGACACCGCGCCGCTCGACGTCGACGAGTACGCCTGGTCGAGCGACGCCACGAAGCTCCTCGTGTTCACCAACACGCGGCGGGTGTGGCGCCAGAATACGCGCGGGGATTACTGGGTGCTCGAGCGCGGCAGCGGGGCGCTCAAGAAGCTGGGCGGCGACGCGCCGGCGTCGTCACTCATGTACGCCAAGTTCTCCCCCACGGGGGACCGCGTCGCGTACGTGCGGCAAGGAGATCTGTACGTCGAGCGCCTGTCCGACGGCCGCATCACGCGTCTCACCGCCGACGCCGACTCGCTGCACGTGAACGGCATGACCGACTGGGTCTACGAAGAGGAGTTCGACCTGCGCGACGGTTTCCGCTGGTCGCCGGACGGATCCCGCCTCGCCTACTGGCGCTTCGACATGACCGGCGTGGGCACGTTCCTGCTCACCAACGACACCGACTCCCTCTACCCCTTCGTCGTTCCCGTCCAGTACCCCAAGGCCGGAACCGCGAACTCCAGCGTGACCGCCGGCGTGGTGAGCGCGGACGGCGGTCCCACCACCTGGCTGCAGGTGCCCGACGATCCCCGCCAGAACTACATCCCCCGGATGGAGTGGGCGGGGCCCCGCGAAGTCGTGTTGCAGCGCATCAACCGCGCCCAGACCGTCGATCGCGTGATGCTCGCCGATGCGGCGACCGGCGCGGTCCGGACCGTGCTCGTCGAGCAAGACAGCGCGTGGCTCGACGTGGTGGACGACCTGCGCTGGCTCGGGGGCGGGGGCGGGAAGGAGTTCACCTGGCTCAGCGAGCGCGACGGCTGGCGACACGTGTATCGCGTCAGCCGCGACGGCAAGACGGTACGCCTGGTGACGCCGGGCGCGTTCGACGTAATCGAAGTGGCCGCGGTGGACGAGCCGGGCGGCTGGCTCTACTTCGTCGCGTCCCCCGATAACGCCACGCAGCGCTACTTGTACCGCGCCCGTCTCGACGGGCGCGGAACGCCCGAGCGCGTCTCGCCCGGGGAGCGACCGGGCACCCACGACTACGACATCTCGCCGGACGCGCGCTGGGCGTGGCACACGTACTCGACGTTCGACACACCCTCCCTGACCGATCTCGTGCGCCTGCCGTCCCATGCCACCGTCCGCACGCTCGCGGCGAACGACCGGCTGCATGCGGCGGTCGCGCCGCTCACGGCGCGCCCCGCGGAGTTCTTTCGCGTGACGCTTCCGGACAGCGCGACCCTCGACGGCTGGATGATTCGGCCACGCGACTTCGATTCCACCAAGACGTACCCGCTCCTGATGCACGTGTACGGTGAGCCCGCCGGGCAGACCGTGCTCGATCGGTGGGCGGGCAGAACGGGGTTGTGGCATCGGATGCTCGCGGACCAGGGCTACGTCGTCGCGAGCGTCGACAATCGCGGCACGCCGGCGCCGCGCGGCCGGGCGTGGCGCAAGGTGGTGCACGGCGCGATCGGGGTGCTGTCGAGTCGCGAGCAAGCGGACGCCGTGCGCGCTCTGACACGGTCCCGGCGTTACCTCGATTCGACCCGGGTGGGCATCTGGGGGTGGAGCGGCGGCGGCTCGAGCACGCTGCAGGCGATGTTCCGCTACCCCGATGTGTACCAGGTGGGCATGAGCGTGGCTCCGGTGCCCGACGAGCGGCTGTACGACACGATCTATCAGGAGCGCTACATGGGCTTGCCGCAGGAGAACGCGGCGGGGTACGAGACGGCGTCGGCCATCAACCACGCGGAGGGGCTGCGCGGTCGCCTGCTCGTGGTGCACGGCTCCGGCGACGACAACGTCCACTATCAGGGCACCGAGCGGCTGCTGAATCGGCTGATCGCTCTCGGGAAGCCGGTCGACTTCATGGAGTATCCCAATCGCAGCCATTGCATCTGCGAGGGCCGTGGCACCACGCTGCACGTGTTCTCCCTCCTGACGCGCTACCTGCTGGAGCATCTGCCGGCCGGGCCGCGCACGCGGGACGGGAGGGGCGTCTGATGCTGGCCGCGCTGGCGCTGGCGCTCACGCTCGACTCCGGGTTCGCCGTCATCCCCCGCCCTGTGCATCTCACGCCCAAGGCCGGGACCTTCACGCTCACCGGCGCGACGGTGATCACGACGGACGCGGCGAGCCGCGCGCTCGGCTTCATGCTCGCCGATTACCTGTTCCCCGCGACGGGCTATCGTCTGGTCGTGCGCTCGTCGGCGCCTCCCCGCGGCGTCCCGGTGATCTCGCTCGGTCTCGACAGCACTCTACGGACGGTGAGCGACGAGGGGTACCGCTTGGACGTGAGCCGCAGTCGGGTCACGATCCGCGCCGCCCGCCCCGCGGGCGCTTTCTATGCCATCCAGACACTCCGTCAGCTTTTTCCCCCCACCATCCTGCGGGAGGCGAAGGTGGCCGGCACCGCCTGGACGATACCGGCGGTGTCGATCGAGGACTACCCGCGCTTCAGCTGGCGCGGGATGCACCTGGACGTGGGGCGCCATTTCATGCCGAAGGAGTTCGTGAAGAAGTACATCGATCTCCTGGCGTTCCATAAGATGAATCGCTTCCACTGGCACCTCACCGAGGATCAGGGATGGCGCATCGAGATCAAGCAGTACCCGCGGCTCACGCTGGTGGGTGCGTGGCGCCGGGAGACGATCGTGGGACGGCCGGACCGACGGGACTCGACCTCGTGGCGCTTCGACGGGCAGCCGCACGGCGGCTTCTACACGCAGGACGACATCCGCGAGATCGTGGCGTACGCCCAGTCGCGGTTCGTCACGATCGTCCCCGAGATCGAGATGCCGGGGCATTCGCAGGCCGCGATCGCCGCTTATCCCGAGCTGGGGAACAAGGGCGACACGCTCTCCCCCTGGACCAGGTGGGGCGTGGACGAGAACATCCTCAACCCCGGCGAACAGACGATCCGGTTCTACCAAAACGTGCTCACGGAAGTGATGGCGTTGTTTCCGGGCCATTGGATCCACATCGGCGGCGATGAGGCCCCCAAGGCCCAGTGGAAGGCGAGCCCGCTGGCCCAGGAGCGCATCCGCGAGCTCGGCCTGAAAGACGAAGACGAGCTGCAGAGCTGGTTCACACGCCGCATGGACGAGTTTCTCACCGCCCATGGCCGCTCGCTCATCGGCTGGGACGAGATTCTCCAGGGCGGGCTCGCGCCCAATGCTACCGTGATGTCGTGGCGCGGCATCGAGGGCGGCATCGCGGCGGCGCGGGCAGGGCACGACGTGGTGATGGCGCCCGGATCGCACACCTACTTCGACTACTATCAGTCCACCGACACGACGCGGGAGCCGCTGGCGATCGGCGGGTTTCTGCCGCTCGACACGGTGTACGCGTTCGAGCCCGTGCCCGCGGAGCTCACGGCGGACGAAGCCCGCCACGTGCTGGGAGCACAGGGCCAGGTGTGGACCGAGTACATCCCGGACCCGAAGCGGGTGGAGTACATGGCGTTCCCGCGGGCCTGCGCGCTCGCGGAAGTGCTGTGGACACCGCGCGACGAGCGGGACTACGCCGACTTCACGCGCCGGCTCGCCACCCACCTCGCGCGGCTCGCGGTGCTGGACGTGAATTATCGCGCGCCCAGCATCGGAGCGACGCCACCCGTTTCTGACACACGCCCATCGCGCTAGCGGTGTAAATTTCAACGAACCCGTCGAACTGAGAGGAACAGCGATGTCACGTCCGTCACTCGCGCTGCTCGTGCCGCTCGCGGCGGCACTCGTCGCATCCCCAAGTCCTGCCCCGGCGCAGGAGGCGAAGCCGCCCGAGCCGCTGCAAGTCGGCGTCGCCGCGCCCGACTTTACGCTCCCCGGCGCCACCCGCTACGGCGTGCTCCGGGCTCCGATCCATCTCAGCGATTTCAAAGGCAAGACCGTCGTGCTGGCGTTCTTCTACAAGGCGCGCACCAAAGGGTGAACGATTCAAATGCATGCGTACCGTGATCAGTACGCACAGCTGTTTCACGACGGTCGCAACGTGATCCTCATCGCCATCAGCGTGGATCCCGCGGACACGCTCGCCGCATGGGCCCGCGACGACGAGTTCCCGTATCTGTTCGCGAGCGACAGCGGGAGCCTGATCGGTAAGACGTACGGCGCCATCAACCCCAAGTACGGGCTCGACAACCGCAACCTGTTCGTGGTGGGACCGGACGGGAAGATCGCGCACGTGATGGCGCCGTTCCGGGAGATCGACCCGCAGGCGTACAAGGAGCTGGCGGGCGCGATCGACCGCGTCACGCCGAAGACGGGGGAGTAGCTCAGTCGCTCGCGACCCGCTGCAACACCGCCGCGATGTCCTGCTCGGCTCCGGTGCCCGTGTAGGTCACCGTGCCGGTCTTGTCGACCACGACGATGTACGAGGTCGTGGGCGCCTCGTAGCCCCGCACCGCCGCGCCCCTCGCGTCGAACAGTACGGGGAACGGCAGCGGGTGCTCCGCGAGATGACGCTTGATCGAAGCCGGCGACTGGTTCACCCCGACGCCGATGGCGAGGAACCGCACTGTGCGGCCGTAGCGCGCGTGGGCCGCCTTGAGCGACGGCTCGAGCGCCTTGCACAGCGGACACCACGTCGCCCAGAACTCGAGCACCACCGGTTGGCGGCCGATGTACTGGCCCAGGTCCACGGACTTGCCATCGAGGTCCTCCACGGCCACGACCGGCGCCTTCGTGCCGACCGCCAGGCCGACGTCCTGCGCGCCCAGCGGCGACGCCGCGGCCAGTGCCAACGTGGCCCCGACACGCAACATGTATCGCATCACCACACCATCCCCGCTTGAATGAAGTAGTACTCCGCCATGCCCAGCAGGATCACGCCCGCGGCCTTCTTGATCCACACCATCCACGCGCCCGCCCGCGGCAGCGCCGCCAGCGTTCCCGAAAACAACCCGACGACGACCAGCAGGGCGGTCATGCCGAGCGAGAACACGAACAGGTACGTGAACCCCAGCACTCCGCTGCGCGTGGTGGCCACCCACGTCAGCACGGCGGCGAACGCCGGGGCCCCGCACGGCGCCGCCACAATTCCCGAGGTCGCCCCGAGCAGGAACACGCCGGCGTACGAGCCCCCCGAGA